>NZ_JAFMPV010000004.1:0-346307 GCF_049132105.1 Pseudomonas sp. NFX15 | reverse complement strand
GCGGTGATGCGCAAATACCTGACCGGGTTATGGGCGTGCATGCGTTCTGGAGAAGAATTTGATACGGCCAAGCTTTTCAGCGAAAAACATCTCGCGAAAGCTTGACCGTGAACAGAGTATCTACAGGGATTTCGCCGATTCTGTAGGAGCTGGCTTGCCAGCGAATGAAGCACTGCGGATCAACAGATAAGCCGCTGCAAAAAAGCCCCCGCTCAGCCAGGCCGAGCGGGGGCTTTTTGTGTGCGCTATCGCTCAAGGACGCTTGCGATTGCTGATCAAGGTGCCGACGCCGGTATCGGTGAAGATTTCCAGCAGGATCGCGTTCGGCACGCGACCGTCGATGATCAGCGAGCTGCCCACGCCGCCCTGGACCGCTTCCAGCGCGCAACGGATCTTCGGCAGCATGCCGCCATAGATGGTGCCGTCGGCGATCAGATCGTCGACCTGTTGGGTCGTCAGGCCGGTCAGGACCGTCCCTGACTTGTCCATCAGACCGGCGATGTTGGTCAGCAGCATCAACTTCTCGGCTTTCAGCGCTTCGGCGACTTTACCGGCCACCAGGTCAGCGTTGATGTTGTACGACTCGCCATTGGCGCCGACGCCGATAGGTGCGATCACCGGGATGAAATCACCTTTGACCAACAGGTTCAGCAGGTCGGTGTTGATCCCGACCACTTCGCCGACGTGGCCGATGTCGATAATTTCCGGGGTGGTCATCTCTGGGGTCTGGCGGGTGACGGTGAGCTTCTTCGCACGAATCAGCTCGGCGTCTTTACCGGTCAGGCCGATGGCGCTGCCGCCGTGACGGTTGATCAGGTTGACGATGTCCTTGTTGACCTGGCCGCCAAGGACCATTTCCACCACGTCCATGGTCGCCGCGTCGGTGACGCGCATGCCGTCGACAAAGTGGCTCTCGATCGACAGGCGCTTGAGCAGGTCACCGATTTGCGGGCCGCCGCCGTGCACGACCACAGGGTTGATGCCCACGGCCTTCATCAGCACGATGTCGCGGGCGAAGCCGGTTTTCAGCTCCTCGCTTTCCATCGCGTTGCCGCCGTATTTGATCACCAGGGTCTTGCCGACATAACGGCGGATGTAAGGCAACGCTTCGGACAGGACCTTGGCGGTGTTGGCGGCGGCTTCGCGTTCGAGGGTCATTCAGGGCTCCGGGTGAATCAGAACGGTAGTTGGAGATCAGGTGCAACACGCTTCAACTGGACTTTGAATACGTCCTTGATGCGCGAAAGTTCTGCCTCGTCATCGGCCTCGAAACGCAGCACCAGCACCGGTGTGGTGTTGGAGGCGCGAACCAGGCCCCAGCCTTTGGCGTAGTCGACTCGCACGCCGTCGATGGTGGTCAGGTCGGCGCCTGCGCCCCACTGTGCGTCGTGCAATGCATCAATGATGCTGAATTTGCTCTCTTCGGTCACATGGATATTGATTTCCGGCGTAGAAATATCGTTCGGGAAGGTCGCGAACAACTCTTCGGCCGAGGATTTTTCTTTGCTGAGGATCTCCAGCAACCGCGCGGCGCTGTAGATGCCGTCGTCGAAACCGAACCAGCGCTCCTTGAAGAAGATGTGCCCGCTCATTTCGCCGGCCAACAGGGCGCCGGTTTGCTTCATTTTCTTTTTGATCAATGAGTGACCGGTCTTCCACATGAGCGACCGGCCGCCGTATTCCTTGATCAGCGGGAACAGGCGGCGGGTGCATTTGACGTCGAAGATGATCTCGGCGCCCGGGTTGCGCGCCACCACGTCACGGGCGAACAGCATCAGCAGTCGGTCCGGGTAAACGATGCTGCCGGTGTTGGTCACCACGCCGACGCGATCGCCGTCGCCGTCGAAGGCCAGGCCGATGTCGGCGTTGGTTTCCCTGACCTTGGCGATCAGGTCGACGAGGTTTTCAGGCTTGCCCGGGTCCGGGTGATGGTTCGGGAAGTGGCCGTCGACTTCGCAGAACAGCGGGATGACTTCGCAGTTCAGTGCTTCGATCAGTTGCGGGGCGATCACGCCGGCCGCGCCGTTGCCGCAGTCCACGACGACTTTCAGGCGACGGGCCAGTTTGATGTCCTGGACGATCTCGTTGTTGTAGCGCTCGAGGATCTCGACCTGGGTGATGCTGCCCTGGCCGCTGCTCAGGTCGTTGGTCTTGAGGCGCTCGTGCAGGGCCTGGATCTGTTCGTTGGCCAGGGTGTCGCCAGCAATGACGATCTTGAACCCGTTGTAGTTCGACGGGTTGTGGCTGCCGGTGAGCATCACCCCGGATTTACCGGCCAGCACGTTGGCGGCGTAGTACAGCGCCGGTGTCGGCACCAGGCCGACATCGCTGACGTGGCAGCCGCTGTCGGCGATGCCTTTAATCAGATGCGCCACCAGTTCCGGGCCGGACAAGCGGCCATCGCGACCGACGGACACATTCGGCTCGCCCTGGGCCAGGCTCTGGGAGCCGACGGCGCGGCCGATCCAGTAAGCAGTTTCAGCATTCAGGAATTCCGGGACGGTGCCACGGATGTCATAGGCGCGGAAAATGCTGTCGGGAAATTTGGGTGCGATTTTGGCCGGGGTATTCATCTGCGGAAATGCTCCATCTCGAAAGTGGCTGGACAAACCGCCAATTCATTCGGCGGCAGGCTCAAACTGAAGGGTATGACGGCGTTTTTCACAGAGAGTTCGTGGTGTGAAAGGGCCATGACGCCCCATTCAGCAAGGGTTGAGCCGGGCAATGCCTTGATTTTCAGTGCTAAATCTTGCAGATGACAATTTGAATTTTGCGCTGAGAAGCCAGGCCCATCAGCGCCATCAATCCTGTCGAATCAGCGAGTACCGGTATGGCCGAAACCGCCGGTACCACGCTCAGTCTCAACAAACTCTTCAACCATCTCGAAGTGAGCCTGTACCACCGGTACCAGCACTAGTTGTGCCAGGCGCTCGCCGACGGGCATGGTGAATTCGGTCTGGCCACGGTTCCAGCAAGAAACCATCAGCGGGCCCTGGTAATCGGAGTCGATCAGGCCGACAAGGTTGCCCAGCACGATGCCGTGCTTATGGCCCATGCCCGAGCGTGGCAGGATCAGCGCTGCCAGATTCGGGTCGCCGATGTAGACCGACAGGCCGGTAGGGATCAGCACGGTTTCACCCGGCTTGATCACGGTGTCCTGCTCCAGCATGGCGCGCAGGTCGAGACCGGCGGAGCCCGGTGTGGCGTATTGCGGCAGCGGGAATTCGGTACCGATGCGGGGGTCGAGGATCTTGGCTTGCAAAGCGTGCATGTAGATTAAACCTGGTTCAGACGTTCGGCGATAAAGGTGACCAGTTGGCGAGCAATCTTGCTCTTGCTGGTCTGGGCGAAAACAGTGGCATGAAGTGCACGGTCGATCACGCTGCAGGCGTTTTCTTCGCTGTTGAAACCAATGCTCGGGTTGGCGACGTCGTTGGCGACGATCAAATCGAGGTTCTTGTCTTTCAACTTGCGCGCTGCGTAATCGAGCAGGTGTTCGGTCTCGGCGGCGAAGCCGACACTGAACGGGCGGTCAGGACGGGTGGCGATGGTTGCCAGGATGTCCGGGTTGCGGACCATTTGCAGGACGAAACCGTCGCCGCTTGTAGGGTCTTTCTTAAGTTTTTGTGGGGCGACGACTTCCGGGCGGTAATCCGCGACCGCAGCCGAGGCGATGAAGATGTCGCAAGGCATCGTGGCTTCGCATGCCGCGAGCATGTCGCGCGCACTGACCACGTCGATGCGCGTGACGCGATCCGGCGTCGGCAAGTGCACCGGGCCGCTGATCAGGGTGACGCGGGCGCCGGCTTCTACCGCCGCTTCGGCCAGGGCAAAGCCCATTTTGCCGGAGCTGTGGTTGGTGATGTACCGCACCGGGTCGATGTTTTCCTGGGTCGGGCCGGCGGTAATCACCACGTGCTTGCCGGTCAGGGCCTGGCGCTGGAAGCAGTCGGCTGCGCATTGCGCCAGTTCCAGGGCTTCGAGCATGCGGCCCAGGCCGACGTCGCCGCAGGCCTGGCTGCCGGAGGCCGGGCCGAAGACCTTGATGTCGCGGCTTTCGAGGGTTTGCAGGTTGGCCTGGGTCGACGGGTCGCGCCACATGGCCTGGTTCATCGCCGGGGCCACGGCGACGACGGCGTCGGTGGCCAGCACCAGCGTTGTCAGCAGGTCGTTGGCGATGCCTTGGGCCAGGCGGGCGATCAGGTCCGCAGTGCCTGGGGCGATCAGCACCAGATCAGCCCATTTGGCCAGTTCGATGTGGCCCATGGCCGCTTCGGCCGCGGGGTCAAGCAGGTCCAGGTGGACCGGGTGCCCGGACAGGGCCTGCATGGTCAGCGGGGTGATGAACTCGGCACCGCCACGGGTCATGACCACGCGCACTTCGGCGCCCTGGTCGATCAGGCGGCGAACCAGGTCGGCGCTCTTGTAGGCGGCGATACCGCCGCCGACGCCCAGAACAATGCGTTTCCGATACAGCCGCTGCATAGGCCTGCCTTTCAATTCGTGGGTGACATACGTGGCGAAACCCCCTCCCCAGGGTGAATTCGCCCGCTAAAAAGATGGGCTACGATATCACAGCGACCGCTACGGAACAGCGGGCTTACAGACAGGGAGAGGCTATGAGTATTCGGGATTGGCCAGTGGCGGAGCGGCCGCGGGAGCGGTTACTTGAACAGGGGCCGGCAAGCCTTTCAGATGCCGAGTTGCTGGCGATTTTCTTGCGCACAGGCGTGGTGGGCAAAAGTGCCGTGGACTTGGCGCGGCACCTGCTGAGTGAATTTGGCAGCTTGCGTTCGCTGCTTGAGGCGGACCAGCAAACGTTCAGCGGGCAACTGGGGCTCGGCCCGGCAAAGTTTGCGCAACTGCAGGCCGCGCAGGAAATGAGCCGGCGTCATCTGGCCGAGCGGGCGTGTCAAAAGTCGGCGCTGGAAAACCCTCAGGCGGTGCGTGATTACCTCAAATCGATGCTGCGCCACGAGCCGCATGAGGTCTTTGGCTGCCTGTTTCTCGACTCACGGCATCAGGTGTTGACGTTCGAGAAACTGTTTCGCGGTTCCATCGACTACACCACCGTGCACCCGCGCCAAGTGGTCAAGCGCGCGTTGGCCCACAATGCTGCGGCGCTGATTCTGTGCCACAACCATCCGTCAGGTAACCCCGACCCCAGTCAGGCCGACCGAGTGCTGACTCAACGTTTGCAAAAAGCGTTGGAGTTGATCGACGTGCGGGTGCTCGACCATTTCATCATCGGGGACGGCGATCCGTTGTCGATGGCGGAGTATGGGTGGATGTAGTTCTGAAGGGAGAATACAAATCCAGTGTAGGAGTGAGCCTGCTCGCGATGACGTTGTGTCAGTCACTTGGACGGTAACTGAAAGAATGCAATCGCGAGCAGGCTCACTCCTACAGGTTGTGTATGGCGGATTACTTGATGTTGACCTTCGAGTAATCCTGCCGCCCAAACGGGCTGACCGAGTACCCCTCGACATCCTTGCGTGTCAGCGCGAAGGCCGTCGGATGGGCCAGCGGCAACCACAGCGCCTGCTGCTGGATCTGCGCCTGCGCCTGTTCGTAGAGCTTGGTCCGTACGCCTTGCTCGCCAGTGGTCTTGCCAGCGCTGATCAGCTTGTCCAGGTCGGCATTGCAGTAACGGGCGAAGTTGGTGCCGGACTTGACCGCTGCGCAGGAAAACTGCGGCGTGAGGAAGTTGTCCGGGTCGCCGTTGTCGCCGGCCCAGCCCATGAATAGCAGGTCATGCTCGCCGGCCTTGGCGCGGCGGATCAACTCGCCCCATTCGATCACGCGGATTTCGGCCTGGATGCCGATTTCTGCAAGATCCGACTGAAGCAATTGCGCACCCAGGCTTGGGTTCGGGTTAAGCAGGCTGCCGGAAGGGCGGGTCCAGAGGGTGGTCTGGAAGCCATCCTTGAGCCCGGCCTTGGCCATCAAGGCCTTGGCCTTCTCGATGTCGTGAGGGTAACCCGGCAGGTTTTTCGCGTAGCTCCAGGTGTTCGGTGGGTAGGGGCCGTTGGCGGCCTCGGCAGTGTCTTCGAACACGGCCTTGATGTAGTTGGCCTTGTCGAAGGCCAGGTTGATGGCCTGACGCACTTCGGGCTTGTCCAATGGCGGGTGCTGGCTGTTGATGCCGACGAACGCGGTCATGAACGCGTCAGTTTTTTCGACTTTCAAGGTCGGCTCTTTCAGCGCTTCCTGTACGTCCAGCGGCTTGGGCGACAGGGCGATCTGGCATTCGTTACGGCGCAACTTCTGCAGGCGCACGTTGGCGTCCGGCGTGATGGCGAAGATCAGCGGGTCTACAGAAGGTTTACCGCCGAAGTAATCAGGGTTGGCCTTGTAGCGAACCGAGGCGTCCTTCTGGAAACGGGTAAATACGAACGGCCCGGTGCCGATTGGCTGGCTGTTGAGTTTCTCCGGCGTGCCGGCCTTCATCAGTTTGTCCGCGTACTCGGCCGAATAGATCGAGGCGAAGCCCATGCTCAGGGTCGCCAGGAAAGTCGAGTCCGGGTGGTCGAGGGTGAAACGCACGGTTTGCGGGTCGAGGGCGTCGATCTTCTTGATCAGTGCAGGCAACTGCATCGATTGCGCATGGGGGAAACCGCTTTGGGCGACTTTGTGCCACTCGTTGGCCGGGTCGAGCATGCGGTCGAAGCTGAAGATCACGTCTTCGGCACTCAAGTCGCGGGTTGGGGTGAAGTAGTCCGTGCGGTGGAATTTCACCTGCGGATGCAACTTGAAGACGTAGGTCAGGCCATCGGGGCTGACTTCCCAGCTGTCGGCGAGGCTGGCGACCACTTTGCCGCTGGCGGTGTCGAAGTCCACCAGGCGATTCATCAGCACGTCGGCCGAGGCGTTGGTGGTGGTCAGCGAGTTGTACTGCACCACGTCGAACCCTTCCGGGCTGGCCTCGGTGCAGACGCTCAGGGCGGCAGCAAAGGCCATAGGGCTCAACAGGAGAGGGGCGAGCAACAGCGGTAGGGCAGCGAGGCGCATGGTCGGCTTCCTTTACAGATCGAAGGCCCATCTGCAAGTGCAGTCTGGAAAAGGCTTACCCTAGTGGGCTCTTTTGCAAATGACTATCCCCTTTTTCATTTTGAGGGGACTATAGGCGCCTGAATTTGCTGTGAGGCGGGCGAGCAAAACCCTCGATTGGCCAGTTGGCTGATTCTCTGCGACGAGCGGTCGACATCGGCGATAGCCTTTGTCCAAGGCGCTCAGAGCCAGGAAAATGGGGTTTTTATGAATTCGCCGCACACTGAATGTTGTTGCTCTCCAGTCTTTCTGGTATAAAGCAGCGCTCTTTTCTAGGGGCCCGGTTCCTTCACTGTAGGTGTAGCCGGTAAGACCTCTAAAGAAACGCGGCGCCTGGCGCCAAATGACTGAGAGATTAAGCGGCCAACCCATGCCGGGTTGGGCATGTGGTTTTAGAGGGCTGAGGCATGTCTAGAGTATGTCAAGTTACCGGTAAGGGTCCGGTGACTGGGAATAACATTTCCCACGCAAACAACAAAACCCGTCGTCGTTTCCTGCCGAACCTGCAGCATCACCGCTTCTGGGTTGAAGAAGAGAAACGTTTCGTGCGTCTGCGCGTATCTGCCAAAGGCATGCGCATCATCGACAAGCGTGGCATCAGTGTCGTGCTGGCCGAACTTCGTCGCGATGGCAAGGTTTAAGGGAGCTAATCATGCGTGAATTGATTCGTTTGATTTCGAGCGCCGGTACTGGTCACTTCTACACTACCGACAAGAACAAGCGTACTACCCCGGACAAAATCGAGATCAAGAAATATGATCCGGTTGTTCGCAAGCACGTGATCTACAAAGAAGGCAAAATCAAGTAATTGATTTTTCCCTCTTACGAAAAAGGCCCGTATCGCGAGATACGGGCCTTTTTTGTTGTGCTTGAAAAAGCGGGTGGCGCTTCGGCCTGTTCAAGTCACAGCGCTTCAGTGCTGAGTAGAGCGATGCATGGCTTGGCGCAAATCAATTGCCCATGGTGACATGGGTGATGATTTCGTTTTCAACCAGCAGATTGATCCGTGCGGGATTGTAGTCCTTGCTCATGATGAACCCGATGCCCCTTGGGCGTACCGCCAGCCCGGTCTTGTTGGCGAGCTCTCCACGCAGCTCTTCGGAATATTGTCGGCCGATGTACTGAATGGCTGTGTCCAGGTGTTGTTTCAAGTCAATGGTCATTTACCGCTTCCTTGCAATGAGTGAGTGAGCGAAATTGCTCCCGTCATCCGTCTTGGATGCCGTGCAGAAATACTGGAGCAGCTCCGGTCATTTATCACCTGTTGTACTGTGTCGCGATGTTTGCCGGGGCTCGCCCATGAAAAAGCCCGTCACAAAGGACGGGCTTTCGGGTATTGCGATGGTCTTGCTTCAAGCCTTCTGTTCAAACGCCACGTAGATCTTGCGGCATGGCTCCAGCACTTCCCAGGTGCCTTTGAACCCGGCGGGGATCACGAAGCGGTCGCCGGCGCGCAGGGTCTTGGCATTGCCCTCGCTGTCACGCAGCACCGAAACCCCTTGCTGAATCTCGCAGTATTCGTGTTCGGTGAAGTTCACTGTCCACTGCCCGACTCCGCCTTCCCACACACCAGCGTTCAACTGGCCACAAGGGCTGTTGTAGTGGTTGTAAACGGTTTGTTCCGGGTCGCCCTTGAGCACCTTGGCTGCGTCCGGGCGGTAGCGCTCGGCGGCGGTGGTGGCCTGGCTGAAGTCGACGACGTTCTGGATGTTCATTGTTGTTATCCCCCGTGATTACGGCGCGAGTGGTGAAAAGATTCAAAGTCTATGTTTATTAAAATGAACATCGCAAGGCCGTTTGCCTGCGTTATGTCAAATATATTGAAACTTTGTGTGCGGCTGGTTTAGGGTGGCGGATGCCTTGGGCCGAACAGCAGGCTGGCCGGGCAGAATTCCTGACAGCGCCCGCGAAGAACGCGGGTGTCGTATCAATAAGAGGAGGACACTCGCATGACCACCCTGACCCGTGCCGATTGGGAACAACGCGCCAAAGACCTGAAAATCGAAGGCCGCGCCTATATCAATGGCGAATACACCGACTCGGTCTCCGGCGAGACGTTCGAGTGCATCAGCCCGGTCGATGGCCGCCTGCTGGGCAAGATTGCCAGCTGTGACGTTGCCGATGCCCAGCGCGCTGTGGAAAACGCCCGCGCCACCTTCAATTCCGGCGCCTGGTCACGCCTGGCGCCGACCAAACGCAAAGCCACCATGATCCGTTTCGCCGGCCTGCTGAAACAGCACGCCGAAGAACTGGCCCTGCTTGAAACCCTGGACATGGGCAAGCCAATCAGCGATTCCCTGTACATCGACGTTCCTGGCGCTGCGCAAGCGCTGAGCTGGAGCGGCGAAGCCATCGACAAGATCTACGACGAAGTTGCCGCCACTCCGCATGATCAACTGGGGCTGGTGACCCGTGAACCAGTGGGCGTGGTCGGCGCCATCGTGCCATGGAACTTCCCGTTGATGATGGCCTGCTGGAAACTCGGCCCGGCGCTGTCCACCGGTAACTCGGTGATCCTCAAGCCGTCCGAAAAATCGCCGCTGACCGCCATCCGCATCGCGCAACTGGCTGTCGAAGCCGGCATCCCGAAAGGCGTGCTCAACGTGCTGCCGGGCTACGGTCACACCGTCGGCAAGGCCCTGGCCCTGCACAACGATGTCGACACCCTGGTGTTCACCGGTTCGACCAAGATCGCCAAGCAACTGCTGATCTACTCCGGCGAATCGAACATGAAGCGCGTCTGGCTCGAAGCTGGCGGCAAGAGCCCGAACATCGTGTTCGCCGATGCACCGAACCTGCAGGAAGCGGCCGAAGCCGCGGCGGGCGCTATCGCCTTCAACCAAGGCGAAGTCTGCACCGCCGGTTCGCGCCTGCTGGTGGAGCGTTCGATCAAGGACAAATTCCTGCCGCTGGTGATCGAAGCGTTGAAAACATGGAAGCCGGGCAACCCGCTGGACCCAGCGACCAATGTCGGCGCGCTGGTCGATACGCAGCAGATGAACACCGTGCTGTCCTACATCGAATCCGGCCATGCCGACGGCGCCAAGCTGGTGGCCGGTGGTAAGCGTACGCTGCAGGAAACCGGCGGCACCTACGTTGAGCCAACGATTTTCGACGGCGTGAGCAACGCGATGAAAATCGCCCAGGAAGAGATCTTCGGCCCAGTGCTGTCGGTCATCGCTTTCGACAACGCCGAAGAAGCCATTGCCATCGCCAACGACACGCCGTATGGCCTGGCCGCGGCAGTCTGGACGGCCGACATCTCCAAGGCGCACCTGACCGCTCGTGCACTGCGTGCCGGTAGCGTGTGGGTCAACCAGTACGATGGCGGCGACATGACCGCGCCGTTCGGTGGCTTCAAGCAGTCGGGCAACGGCCGCGACAAGTCGCTGCACGCGTTCGACAAATACACCGAGCTGAAGGCAACCTGGATCAAGTTGTAAGCCGTTAAGGCAGGCCTGCTTTAACGGCAGGCCTGCCGAACGACGCAGATCCCCTGTGGGAGCGAGCCTTGTGGTGAGGGGGCTTGCCCCCGTTCGGCCGTGGAGCAGACGCAAAACCATTGCACGCGGCGTATTTGATGCGCCGCAATTGCAGGTTTTGGGGCCGCTTCGCGACCCAGCGGGGGCAAGCCCCCTCGCCACTAAGGCTCGCTCCCACAGTGTTTTGTGGCGTTTGTAAAAAACAATAATTATCCACAGGAGCGTGGAACATGCGTTGGGCGACGTATTTTGCCGTGTTGGCGTCTGTCTTGAGTGTCGGCCTGGCCCTGGGCGTCAGCATGCCGCTGGTGTCGTTTCGCCTGGAAAGCTGGGGCTACGGCTCGTTTGCTATTGGCGTGATGGCGGCGATGCCGGCCATCGGCGTGTTGTTGGGGGCGAAAATCTCCAGTCATCTGGCGGCGCGCTTCGGCACGGCCAACCTGATGCGCCTGTGCCTGTGGGCCGGGGCGGTGTCCATCGGCTTGCTCGCATTGTTGCCGAGTTATCCGATCTGGCTGGTGCTGCGATTGATGATCGGGGTGATCCTGACCCTGGTGTTCATCATCGGTGAAAGCTGGATCAATCAATTGGTGGTCGAACAATGGCGCGGGCGGCTGGTGGCGCTGTATGGCAGCAGCTACGCGTTGAGTCAGTTGGCCGGCCCGGTATTGCTGGGCTTGCTGGGCACCGAACACGATTATGGCTTTTGGGTCGGTGTCGGCTTGCTGATGGCGGCACCGTTCCTGTTGCTGGGCCGCAGTGGTGCGCCGAGTAGCGAAGCCAGCAGCGTGACCCTGCGGGATTTGCTTGAGTTCTGCCGCGGGCTGCCGGCGATTGCCTGGGCGGTGTCGCTGTTCGCCGCATTCGAGGCGATGATTTTGACGCTGCTGCCGGTGTACTGCCTGCGCCAGGGTTTTTCCACGGAGATCGCACTGGCGATGGTCAGTACGGTGGTGGTCGGCGATGCGGTGCTGCAATTGCCGATTGGTGCGTTGGCTGATCGCTTGTCGCGGCGGGCGTTGTTTACCGGTTGTGCGGTCATCTTGCTGGGGGCGAGCCTGGCGATTCCGATGTTGATCGACACGTTGTTGATCTGGCCGCTGTGGGTGTTGTTTGGCGCCAGCGCCGGTGGGTTGTTCACCTTGTCGCTGATCCTGATTGGCGAGCGTTATCGGGACGATGCGTTGGTCCGGGCCAATGCGCACATCGCCCAGCTGTGGGGCATTGGTTGCTTGATCGGGCCGCTGCTGGCCGGTGCGGGCAGCCAGTGGATCAGCGGGCATGCGTTGCCGTTGCTGATGGCGGTGGGGGCCTTGGGGGTATTGATCGTAGTGTCGCGGCAAGGGGCGTTTGGTCCTGTTGCAGAACCAGCCTAAGGAACTCCAAGCTCCCTCGCCACAATGGATCATTGGCTGCTTACAGCATCCTCTCCAACCCAACCGTAGTGCTCAGCCACGCATTGAACCGTCGCCACCAGCCCGCCGGTTCCTCGGTCAGGGTGTGCATCTGGCCGTCGTCCTCGGTGACCCATACGATTTGGTCGTTTTCCAGTTCCACCTGATAACTCAGGGCGGGCGACATGCCTTGCAGGGCCAGTTCGCGAACCCGGGCGGCCAGCTCGGGGCTGTCCACCAGCACACCGACTTCGGTGTTCCACAGCACCGAACGCGGGTCGAAGTTGAACGAGCCGATGAAGGATTTCTGCTGGTCAAAAATAATCGCCTTGCTGTGCAGGCTGGAGTCCGAGCCGCGATAGGAGCCGCCGGAAAACAGATGCGGCCCGCTACCGCTGCCGCCGCCTTCACCCGGCTGTCGGCGCAATTCGTACAGCTTCACGCCATGCTCCAGCAACGCCTTGCGGTAGGGCGCGTAGCCGCCGTGAACGGCCGGCACATCCGTGGCTTCCAGAGAGTTGGTGAGTAATCTCACCGACACCCCGGCATCGGCGCGACCGGTCAGGTACACCAATCCTGGCTGGCCGGGCACGAAGTAGGCCGAGATCATGATCAGCTCTTTGCTGACACGCTGGAGTTCAGGGGCCAGTTGCGTGGTCAGCAGCAATTGCGGGTCGGGTTCGCCCTTGGCCAGCACTTTGCTCGGCGCATCCCACAGGGCCTGGTTCCACGCCCAGATCAGCTCGCGGCGCCAGATGTCCAGGCGCGGGTGGGTGGCGAAGGTCATCAGGTGCTGATAGAGCGCGTGATTCTGTTGGCGGGTTTGCGCAAGGGACGCTTCCAGTCGGGCCCGGCTGTCTTGCAGGTCTTGAGCCGTCGGTTTGCTCGACATGAAGGCATCGATCGGCTTGCTGAGCGCACTGTTCCAGTACTGGTCGAAACTGTGCCCGAGCTGTTCGGCCACCGGGCCGACGCTGAGCATGTCGATGTCGGTGAAGTTCCTGTCGGGTTCGGCATCGAAGTACTCGTCCCCCAGGTTGCGCCCGCCGACGATGGCCATGCTGTTGTCAGCCAGCCACAGCTTGTTGTGCATGCGTCGATGTTGTTGCGACAGGTTGAACAGCCGTCCCACGGTGCGCGTCACGCCGGTGCTGCGGCCCAGGTTCAGTGGATTGAACACACGGATCTGGATGTGCGGGTGGGCGGCGAGGGTGGCGATCACCCGGTCGAGACCGTCGCTGGCGGTGTCGTCGAGCAGGACGCGCACGCGTACACCACGGTCGGCGGCCTTGAGCAGTTCTTCGATCAACATGCGCGTGCTGATGCCGTCGTGGACGATGTAGTACTGCAAGTCAAGGCTGCTTTGGGCATTGCGGATCAGCTCGGCGCGCGCGGTGAAGGCTTCGGTGCTGTCCGACAGCAGGCGAAAGCCGGATTGTCCCTGATGGGTCGCCGCTTGTGCCTGGACCGAGCGACCGAATGCCGAATCTGACGCTGGCAACGCCTGGCTGGGTTCATGCTGCACGTCAAAACTGGCGCAACCACTCAGGAACGAGGCGAGTAGCAGAAAAGCAAGCAGGGGCTGTCTGACTCTCACGTAGGATCGTTCCGTTTGGCGGCGCAGATAGGCATATGGACGCTGATTCCCGAATAAAAGTCAGTCGCTGAACTGATCGGTTTCCGCCAGCAGCTGGATCGCTGTCGCCCCGACCTTGCGCACCGCTTCTTCGATCTGCGGTGTTGGTTTGGCAGCGTAGTTCATGCGCAGGCAATTGCGGTACTTGCCCGAGGCAGAAAAGATGCTGCCCACGGCAATCTGTACGCCCTGGTCATGCAGGGCACGATTCAGTTTCAGGGTGTCAAAGCTTTCCGGCAGCTCGACCCACAGCATGAAGCTGCCTTGCGGGCGGCTGGCGCGGGTGCCGGCCGGAAAGTAGCGGGTGACCCAGTCGATCATCAGGTCGCGATTGCGTTGGTATTGCGTACGCATCCGCCGCAAATGCGGCTCGAAATGACCACCCTTGAGAAACTCGGCGATGGCGATCTGCGGCTGTGGCGCGGTGGAACCGGTGCTGATGTATTTCATGTGCAGCACCCGTTCCAGATAACGGCCGGGCGCGACCCAACCGATGCGCAGGCCTGGCGCCAGGGTCTTGGAAAACGAACTGCACAGCAGCACGCGGCCGTCTTCGTCGAAGGACTTGATGGTGCGCGGGCGCGGGTAGGTATAGGCCAGTTCGCCATACACATCGTCCTCAATGATCGCCACGTCAAACCGCTGGGCAAGCGTCAACAACGCGCGTTTGCGCGACTCCGGCATGATATAGCCCAGCGGGTTGTTGCAGTTGGGGGTCAACTGTATGACCTTGATCGGCCATTGCTCCAGGGCCAGTTCCAGCGCTTCGAGGCTGATGCCGGTCAGCGGGTCCGTGGGGATTTCCAGGGCCTTCATGCCCAGGCCCTTGAGGGTCTGCATGGCGCCGTGAAAGCTCGGCGAATCCACCGCGACGATGTCGCCCGGCTCGCAAATCGCCCGAATGCTGGTGGACAGCGCTTCATGGCAACCGGTGGTCACCACCAGGTCGCCGGGGCCCAATTGGCAGCCGGAATCGAGCATCAGGCGCGCGATCTGTTCGCGCAGTTCGAGGTTGCCGTGGATGTTGTCGTAATAAAGGCCGGGCATGTCCTGCCGCCGACTGATCCGCGCCAAATCGCGCAGCAGCGGTTTCATGGTCGGGCTGGTGACGTCCGGCATGCCGCGCCCCAGTTGCACCACGTCTTTGCGCGGCACAGCGCGAATCAGTTCCAATACCTGGTCCCACTGGGAAATGTCTACCGGCCGTTGGGCCGGGCGGCCGATCGCGGGCAGGTCAGGCAATTCACGGCTGGCCGGGACGAAGTAGCCGGACTTGGGCCGTGGCATGGCCAGGCCGCTGTCTTCCAGTACCCGATAGGCCTGCTGCACCGTGCTCAGGCTCACACCGTGCTCGACGCTCAAGGCCCGCACCGAGGGCAGCCGGTCGCCGGGGCGATAGAAGCCCTGTTCGATTCGCGTGCCGAGCAATTCGGCGAGGTTGACGTAAAGGGTCATGATGCAGCCTCGAAGCAGGTGAGTCGGTTAACCAGTACAGATCAGGCAAAAAATCAGGATTCAGTGGTGGAAACGGCAAAACTGTATGGAGTTAATACAGTTGCTTTGAATCTGTAACGATTTTTGTCGCCCACGCATCATGGAACCTCTGGCTACCCAAGTAAACAGGAGCATCCAAGATGAACGGTTTGAGCGATGTGCGGCTGACGTTACACAGTCAGGAACTGACGGCAGGGCAGAAGGCGGACATGCGCAATGCGTCGTCTGGCGAGAATCGTTGGGACCTGTTCTGGCGTCGGCTGCATACGCGCAAGGCGTTGCTGACGCTGACGGCCGATCAGCTCAAGGACATCGGGCTGACGCGGGAGCAGGCGCGGGAGGAGGGGCTTAAGCCGTTCTGGCGGATCTGATTTATTCAGTGTTCTTTAGGGCCTCTTCTCTGGCAAGCCAGCTCCTACGGTGAGGGGTGGTGTACACAACAAGTGTGCTCACCGCCGAACCCCCGTAGGAGCTGGCTTGCCAGCGAAGGCGTCGGAACTGGCGCAACCCATCTTTCAGACCCACTCTTTCATCCGATGCCACAACATCCCCAACGCCAACAACGGCGAACGCAAATGCTTGCCGCCAGGGAAGGTGATGTGCGGCACCTTGGCAAACAAATCGAAGCCACCGCTGTGCTGCCCGCTGATCGCTTCGGCCAGCAATTTGCCCGCCAGGTGCGTGGCGTTCACGCCATGACCGGAATAGGCCTGGGCGTAATACACGTTCGGCTGATCCTTGAGCCGTCCGATCTGCGGCAGGCGGTTGGCGCCGATACCGATCATGCCGCCCCATTGATAGTCGATCTTCACACCGGCCAGTTGCGGGAAGACTTCGAGCATTTTCGGGCGCATGTACGCGGCGATGTCTTTCGGGTCGCGGCCCGAGTAATGGCAGGCGCCGCCGAACAGCAGGCGCCGGTCCGCCGAGAGCCGGTAGTAATCCAGCGCCACGCGTTGGTCGCACACCGCCATGTTCTGCGGTAACAGGGCGTGGGCCTGAGCTTCGCTCAAAGGCTCGGTGGCGATGATGTAGCTGCCGGCGGGCAGGACTTTGCCGCTGAGTTGCGGGTTTAGATTGTTGAGGTAGGCGTTGCAGCCCAGCACCAGGGTTTTGGCGCGCACCGAACCTTCGACGGTGTGGACCTTGACCTCGGGACCATAGTCGATGCGGGTGACGGCCGACTGTTCGAACAGTTTCACGCCCAATTGCTGCGCGGCAGCGGCTTCGCCCAACGCCAGGTTGAGTGGGTGCAGGTGCCCTGAGCCCATGTCGATCAAGCCGCCGACATAGCGTTTCGAACCAACCACAGTGTGCATCTCGTTGGCTTGCAGCAAGCGAGTCTCGTAGCGATAGCCGAGGCCGCGTAGCTCCTCGGCATCTTCTGCGAAACCTTCCAGATCCTTGGGCTTGTTGGCCAGGTCGCAATAACCCCAGGTCAGGTCACAGGGGATCTGGAAGCGCTCGACCCGTTGCCGGACGATTTCCACAGCTTGCAGGCCCATGAGTTTCATTTGCCGCACACCGTCGACGCCGATGACATTGGCAAACTGATCGAGACCATGACCGACGCCGCGAATCAACTGCCCGCCGTTGCGGCCGCTGGCGCCCCAACCGATTTTATGGGCTTCCAGCAGCACTGCACTGAGGCCACGCTCGGCCAGCTCAAGCGCCGTGTTCAACCCCGAGAACCCACCGCCTACCACACAGACATCGGCCAGGACTTCGCCCTTGAGCACCGGGTGTTCGGGCTGCGGCAGACTGCTGGCGGCGTAGTAGGAAGCGGCGTGGCGGGCAGGCTGTTGGGCACGGGCATTCATGTGCGGAGTCCTGATTCGGATGTTTAGAAAATTTGACGGAGCATAAGCCGGACCTTCCCGCACGGGCAACATTGGTCGGCTGGCGCTGTCTGGATCGGGGCTTTTGCGTCAGAATCGCGCTCTACTCCGCTTTTGGTCACCGCTGCAATGAGCTGCAACAGCCAGACAATCCGCACCTTGCGCCAGCAGATTCCCTCATTCGAGTGCGTGCCCGGCTGCCATGACTGCTGCGGACCGGTAACCACCTCGCCGGAAGAAATGTCACGCCTGCCGCGCAAGACCCGCGCCGAGCAAGATGCCGCCATGGACGAGCTCAACTGTGTGCACCTGGGGCCGAACGGTTGCACGGTGTATGGCGAGCGGCCGCTGATCTGCCGATTGTTCGGCACCACCAAGACCTTGCCATGCCCCAATGGACGTGGGCCGGTGGAACTGATTCATCCGCGGGTGGAGAAGCAGGTGTTTGAGTACATGGCTGCAAACCGGCAGGTGTTGGTCTAAAAGACCGAGTCGCTGGCCTTCGCGAGCAGGCTCGCTCCTACAAGGGATTTTCGTCGCTCACAGATCCAATGTGGGAGCCAGCCTGCTGGCGATGGCAGCAGCACAAATGTCAGTCCGGAATCGGCAGGGTCAAACTCTCCTTCACCTCTTCCATCACGATATAGCTCTTGGACTCGCGCACATGCGGCAGCTTGAGCAGGATGTCGCCCAGCAATTTGCGGTACGAGGCCATCTCGGAAATCCGCGCCTTCACCAAGTAGTCGAAATCCCCTGACACCAGGTGACATTCCAGCACATGGGGCAGTTTCAGCACTGCGCGTCGGAACTCCTCGAAAGTATCGCCGGACTTGTAATCCAGGCTGATCTCGACGAACACCAGCAGGCTACCCTTGAGGTGTTGCGGATTGAGCCTGGCGTTGTAGCCCATGATGATCCCTTCGCGCTCCAGACGCCGGACCCGCTCAGTACAGGGCGTGGTCGAGAGCCCGACCTTTTCCCCAAGCTCTGTAAACGAAATCCGCCCGTCCGCTTGCAGGATCCGCAGGATATTGCGGTCGATCTTGTCCAGCTCACGTTTGGTCTGAGTGTTGGTACGCATAGGGGATGCGCCTCCGTGAAAAGGGTTTTTGCCGAGAATTGTCGCCAAATATAGGCGCTTATATAGTGAAAAGCACTGGCAAATCTTTTTTACACTGCGCGCATCTGAAGCTCTGAATAACAAACGTCAGCGGTACGCCGCGATGAGGGATATGAAAATGCGCGTCATGGTCTTGGGTAGCGGCGTTATCGGTACCACCAGTGCTTACTATCTGGCCCGTGCCGGGTTCGAAGTGGTGGTCGTGGACCGTCAGCCAGCTGCTGCCATGGAGACCAGTTTCGCTAACGCAGGCCAGGTCTCGCCGGGTTATGCCTCGCCGTGGGCCGCGCCGGGCGTGCCGCTCAAGGCCATCAAGTGGCTGCTGGAGCGTCACGCGCCATTGGCGATCAAGGCCACTGCCGACATCGACCAGTACTTGTGGATGGCACAGATGCTGCGCAACTGCACCGCCAGCCGTTACGCGGTGAACAAGGAACGCATGGTGCGCCTGTCCGAGTACAGCCGTGACTGCCTCGACGAACTGCGTGCCGAAACCGGCATCGCCTATGAAGGCCGAAGCCTGGGTACCACCCAATTGTTCCGCACCCAGGCTCAACTGGACGGCGCCGCGAAAGACATCGCCGTGCTCAAAGAGTCCGGCGTGCCGTTCGAACTGCTCGACCGCGACGGCATCGCCCGCGTCGAACCGGCCCTGGCCAATGTCACCGACATTCTCGCCGGTGCCCTGCGCCTGCCGAACGATCAGACGGGCGACTGCCAGATGTTCACCACCAAGCTCGCCGAAATGGCCAAGAACCTCGGTGTGCAATTCCGTTTCGGCCAGGACATTCAGCGCCTCGACTTCGCCGGTGATCGCATTAACGGCGTGTGGATCGATGGCAAGCTGGAAACTGCCGACCGCTACGTGCTGGCCCTCGGCAGCTACTCGCCGCAACTGCTCAAGCCGCTGGGGATCAAGGCCCCGGTGTACCCGCTCAAGGGCTACTCGCTGACCGTGCCGATTACCAACCCGGCGATGGCCCCGACGTCGACCATTCTCGACGAGACCTACAAGGTCGCGATCACCCGGTTCGACAACCGCATCCGCGTCGGCGGCATGGCGGAGATTGCCGGTTTTGACCTGTCGCTGAACCCGCGTCGGCGGGAAACCCTGGAGATGATCGTCAACGATCTTTATCCTCAGGGCGGCGATCTGGCCCAGGCCAGTTTCTGGACCGGCCTGCGTCCGACCACCCCGGATGGCACGCCGATCGTTGGTGCCACGCCGTTCAAGAACCTGTTCCTGAACACCGGTCACGGCACCCTCGGCTGGACCATGGCGTGCGGCTCGGGTCGCTTGCTGGCTGACCTGATGGCGAAGAAAAA
Source organism: Pseudomonas sp. NFX15 (assembly GCF_049132105.1). Lineage (NCBI taxonomy): Bacteria > Pseudomonadati > Pseudomonadota > Gammaproteobacteria > Pseudomonadales > Pseudomonadaceae > Pseudomonas > Pseudomonas sp. NFX15. The sequence continues at coordinate 326,967 of NZ_JAFMPV010000004.1, read as the reverse complement.
GCCGCAGATCAGCGCCGAAGGCCTCGATATTTCCCGTTATGGCAACAAAACCCAGGAGTCTGAAAAACATGTCAGTCCAGCGCCAGCTCACCAATGAGCGCATGAGTCAGATCGTCACCTATAACGGCACGGTGTACCTGGCCGGGCAAGTGGGCGACGACTTCAACGCCGGTATTGAACAACAGACCCGCGACGTGCTCGCCAATATCGAGCGTTTGCTCGATCAGGCCGGGACTGGCAAACAGCACCTGCTGTCGGCGACGATTTACCTGAACGACATCGAGGCGCACTTTGCCGGCATGAATTCGGTGTGGGACCAGTGGCTGCCAAAAGGCACCGCCCCAGCCCGTGCCACCGTCGAAGCGAAGATGGCCAAGCCGAGCATCCTGGTCGAGATCTCCATCGTCGCCGCGTTGCCGTAAGTTTTAACGATCCCTCTTCCGGAGCTGTTGGCGGTTTACGCCGCCAGCCTGCGCCGGTTTTTTCTTCCCGATAACCCGCCCAGAAGTCTGCCGCCATGCGTCCTGCCCGTGCCCTGATCGACCTTCAAGCCCTGCGCAACAACTACCGTATCGCTCGTGAACTCACGGGTGCCCGTGCCCTGGCGGTGATCAAGGCCGATGCCTACGGGCATGGCGCGGTGCGTTGCGCCCAGGCGCTGGAAGCCGAGGCGGACGGGTTTGCCGTGGCGTGCATCGAAGAAGCCTTGGAACTGCGGGCCGCAGGCATTCGTGCGCCGGTATTGCTGCTGGAGGGCTTTTTCGAAGCCGATGAGCTGGCGTTGATCGTCGAGCATGATTTCTGGTGCGTGGTGCATTCGCTGTGGCAACTCGAAGCCATCGAGAAAGCCGCGTTGAACAAGCCGATCACCGTATGGCTCAAGCTTGATTCGGGCATGCACCGCGTGGGCTTGCACCCGGCGGATTATCAGGCGGCCTATCAACGCCTGCAGGCCAGCGGCAAGGTCGCGAAAGTGGTGTTGATGAGCCACTTCGCCCGCGCCGATGAACTGCATGAGCAGGCCAGCAACGACCAGGTGGCGGTGTTTGAAGCTGCACGCAAAGGCTTATCCGCCGAAGTCAGTTTGCGCAACTCGCCGGCGGTGCTTGGCTGGCCGCAGATTCACAGCGATTGGGTACGCCCGGGCATCATGCTCTACGGCGCCACGCCGTTCGAAGAGGCCAACGAAGTGGCCTCGCGCCTGCAACCGGTGATGACCCTGGAATCGAAAGTGATCTGCGTGCGTGAACTGCCGGCCGGTGAGCCCGTGGGTTACGGCGCCAAATTCACCACCCCCAAGCCGATGCGTATCGGCGTGGTGGCCATGGGGTACGCCGACGGCTACCCGCGTCTGGCACCGACCGGCACGCCGGTGCTGGTGGCCGGGCAGCGCAGCCAGTTGATTGGCCGGGTGTCGATGGACATGCTCTGCATCGACCTGACCGATGTGCCGCAGGCCGGTCTCGGTTCGACTGTCGAGTTGTGGGGCAAAAACATCTTCGCCAGTGACGTGGCGATCGCCGCTGGCACAATTCCTTACCAGATTTTCTGCAACCTGCGCCGAGTGCCGCTGCTCTATTCCGGGGCTTGATGCACAAGGGGCCGGACCGGAAGTCGCCTCGCTGAACAGGATTCAGGTCAAAGTGTTGTAAATACTGAACGCTGTCGCCATGATAACGTTCACTATTCCAATAATTTGAATCCTGGAGGCGCAAGCTTTGGACGTCGGTGAACGACTGCAATCCATCCGTAGGCTCAAAGGCCTTTCCCAGCGTGAGCTCGCCAAGCGTGCGGGCGTCACCAACAGCACCATTTCGATGATCGAGAAAAACAGCGTCAGCCCCTCGATCAGTTCGCTGCGCAAGGTGCTGGGTGGGATTCCCATGTCCATGGTCGAGTTCTTTTCCGAAGAAATCCTGCAGGAAAAACCGACCCAGATCGTCTACAAGGCCAACGAGCTGATCGACATCTCCGATGGCGCCGTGACCATGAAGCTGGTTGGCCGGGCGCACCCGAGCCGGGCCATCGCGTTCCTCAATGAAATCTACCCGCCAGGCGCCGACACCGGTGACGAGATGCTCACCCATGAGGGCGAGGAAACCGGCATTTTGGTCGAAGGCAAACTGGAGCTGGTGGTCGGTTTGGAAACTTTTGTCCTCGAAGCTGGCGATAGCTACTACTTTGAAAGTACCAAGCCCCATCGTTTCCGGAATCCGTTCGATGCACCTGCGCGACTAATCAGCGCAGCCACCCCGGCGAATTTCTAAGACAAGAGGCGTCCTGCCAGCCTTTGCAGAGGCGTCCAGGCTGTTTTTCCGCCGCGGCCTAAGACCCCTTTGACTTTGGGGTTGTTTCAGAGCGACGGGCTTATCGCTATACTTGCGCCCGCCTGCGAACCGTGGCCGTAGGCGTGACTAGCCACCATTGAGGGTGAACGCGTGAACCTAATTATGAAAATGCTGGCTGCACCAGCAACCGTATTGGCCCTGTGGGCTGTGAGTGTGAGCGCACAAGCTGCGACCAACGACGATATCGCCAAGCGCCTTGAGCCAGTCGGCCAGGTTTGTGTTCAGGGCAAAGAATGCAAGGGCATGGAAGTGGCTGCTACCGCCGGTGGCGGTGGTGGAGCGAAAACCCCGGATGAAGTGATTGCAAAACATTGCAACGCTTGCCACGGTTCAGGCCTGCTGGGTTCGCCAAAAATCGGCGACGCCGCCGACTGGGGCAAACGTGCCAAAGAGCAAGGCGGGATTGACGGCCTGCTGGCCAAAGCCATCAGCGGCATCAACTCCATGCCGCCAAAAGGCACCTGCGCCGACTGCTCGGATGACGAGCTGAAAGGCGCGATCCACAAGATGTCCGGCCTGTAACCCGGCCCGAATCTCAACAAAAAGCCGCTTTCGAGCGGCTTTTTTGTGTCCCGCGATTTCTGCCCTTGTAGGAGCTGGCTTGCCCGCGAAAGCGCCGGGTCAGGCGACATTTGCATTGACTGGAAGGACGCCTTCGCTGGCAAGCCAGCTCCTACAATGTTCGGCGTGCGGGCGATCATCAGGATTTCATGTATCGGCGGCTGTTCATTGCAGCAAAGACCCGGCAAGCTCGGTCCAAGCCCAAGTCATGGAATATGAGGGGAGAGTCCGATGGTTCAGCTGTGCTCGATCGAACAGGCAGTCGATGAGGTTCTGACAAGGTTGCCGGCGCATATCCACATGGGGCTGCCCCTGGGCCTGGGCAAGCCCAACCCATTGGTCAATGCGCTCTATCGGCGTGTTGCGCAGCTGCCCGAGCGGCGGCTGACGATCTACACCGCACTGTGCCTGGGCCGCCCGCCATTGGGTGATGGCTTGCAAAAGCGCTTCCTCGAGCCTTTCATCGAGCGCGTGTTCGGCGATTATCCCGAACTGGAGTTCCTCGCCGATCTGCGCCGCGACACGCTGCCATCGAACATCCACATTCAGCAGTTCTTCATGCAGCCCGGCAGCCTGCTCAACAGTGCCACGGCGCAGCAGGATTACGTCAGCAGCAACTACAGCCACGCCGCCCGGGACATCAACGCTGCCGGGTTGAACCTGGTGGCACAAATGATCGCTAGCCATGCCGAACACCCCGATCGCCTGAGCCTGAGCTGCAATCCGGACATCACCCTCGATTTGCTGCCCATGATCGCCCAGCGCCGCGCTGCCGGGGAAACCATCCTGATGGTCGGCCAGGTGCACAACGACCTGCCGTACATGCCCGGCGATGCGGAACTGAACATCGACACCTTCGACCTGCTGATCGATGAGAAGGACAGCACCACGCTGTTTTCCACGCCGAACATGCCCGTGGGCTTCCAGGACCACTTCATCGGCCTGCACGCCAGCACCCTGGTGCGCGATGGCGGCACATTGCAGATCGGCATTGGTTCTATGGGCGATGCACTGACGGCGGCGCTGCTGGCGCGGCAAGCCGACAGTGAGGCCTACAAGGCGTTGCTGAGCGAGGTGAACCTCAGCCAGTGGGCGCCACTGATCGAGCGCGAAGGCGGTGTCGAACCGTTCGCCCGAGGCCTTTACGGTTGCAGCGAAATGTTCGTCAACGGGTTGTTGGTTCTGGCGGACGCCGGGATCGTGCGGCGCAAGGTCTATCCGGACGTGGCCACCCAACTGCAGGCCAACGCCGGCACCCTCGACGAAGCCGCGCAAATCGACGGCATCTCGGTGCACGGCGGTTTCTTCCTCGGGCCGCGCAGCTTTTACGAGCGCCTGCGTGAATTGCCCCAAAGCAAGCGCCTCGAATTCAACATGACCCGCATCAGCTACATCAACGAGTTGTACGGCCAGGAAGAACTCAAGCGTTTGCAGCGCCTGGACGCGCGCTTCATCAACACCGCGTTTACCGTGACCCTGCTCGGTGCTGCGGTGGCGGATCAGCTGGAGGACGGACGCGTGCTCAGCGGCGTCGGCGGGCAATATAACTTCGTGGCTCAGGGCCATGCGCTGCAAGGCGCGCGTTCAATCTTGCTGCTGCGTAGCTGGCGGGAGTCGGGTGGCGTTGTCAGCTCAAACATCGTCTGGGAGTACGGCCACTGTACGATCCCCCGGCACCTGCGCGACATCGTGGTCACCGAATATGGCATCGCCGACTTGCGCGGTAAAACCGATGCGGCGGTGATCGAGGCGTTGCTCAATATCAGCGACTCGCGCTTCCAGCAGGGGCTCATCGAACAGGCGCAGAAGATCGGCAAGTTACCCGCGGATTTCTGTCTTGATCCGCGTTTTGCCGACAACAGTGCGCAGCGCTTGCAGGGAATAGAGGCGCGGCATCCGAACCTGTTTCCGGAGTACCCGCTGGGGTGTGATTTCACGGCGGTGGAGCGGGATGTGTTGCGGGCGCTGAACTGGCTCAAGAGCAAGTTCAAGCTGAGCGAAGTGCTGGAGTTGGGCAAGGCCGCGCTGGATGCGCCGCAGGCGGCGGCGTTTCCGGAACATCTGGAACGCATGCAGTTGGCCAACCCGCAGGGGCTGAAAGAGGACTTGTATCAGCGTTTGCTGCTCACCGGCCTCAAGGCGACCGAGACCTTGTAGGAGCTGGCTTGCCAGCGAGGGCGGCGCGACACACAACATCGATGTTGGATGTCAGGGCCTCTTCGCTGGCAAGCCAGCTCCCACAGGGGGATTGCGGTGTGGCGGGTTATTCGATGAAGGTGACGACGCCATCTTTCAGCGATTTGACGCGCGCCAGCGACTCAACGCGATAACCCTGCGAATCGAGTTCCGCACGGCCGCCCTGGAACGACTTCTCGATCACGATGCCCAGACCGGCAACGGTCGCGCCGGCCTGCTTGATGATCGAGATCAGCGCCTGGGACGCCTTACCATTGGCCAGGAAGTCGTCGATGATCAGCACGCGATCGCTGCTGGTCAGGTGGCGCGGGGAAATGGCGACGGTGCTTTCGGTCTTTTTGGTGAACGAGTAAACGGTCGCCGACAGCAGGTTTTCAGTCAGGGTCAGGGACTGTTGCTTGCGGGCGAAGATCACCGGCACGCCGAGGTTCAGACCGGTCATGATTGCCGGGGCGATGCCCGAGGCTTCGATGGTGACGATCTTGGTGATGCCCGAGTCCTTGAACAGCGCGGCGAATTCGTCGCCGATCAGCTTCATCAGGGCCGGGTCGATCTGGTGGTTCAAAAAGGCGTCGACCTTCAGGACCTGGTCGGAAAGCACAATGCCTTGTTCGCGGATTTTCTGGTGCAGGGCTTCCATGAAGCTGTCCTCTGTTGGCGCCTTGTGCGCCCTAAGGTTTTAAAAAAGTGGTCAATTCTAGCGCTTTAACATCGCGCGTATATCCGCCAGTGCGTTGTTTCCGCGTACGGCTTTGACTTCGGTCGGTGTGTCGTCGTTGCCTTCCCACGCCAGATCGTCCGGCGGCAGCTCATCGAGGAAGCGGCTCGGCGCGCAATCGATGATCTCGCCGTACTGCTTGCGCTTGGCGGCGAAGGTGAAGGCCAGGGTCTGGCGCGCGCGGGTAATGCCCACATAGGCAAGGCGACGTTCTTCTTCGATGGTGTCGGCTTCGATGCTGGAGCGGTGCGGGAGGATTTCCTCTTCCATGCCCATGATGAACACGTAGGGGAATTCCAGGCCCTTGGACGCATGCAAGGTCATCATCTGTACCCCTTCGGCACCGTCTTCCTCTTCCTGCTGACGCTCGAGCATGTCGCGCAGGACCAGTTTGCCGATGGCGTCCTCGACGGTCATCTCGCCTTCTTCGTCTTTCTCCAGGGTGTTTTTCAGCGCCTCGATCAGGAACCACACGTTACCCATGCGGTAGTCGGCGGCCTTGTCGCTGGAGCTGTTGGTGCGCAGCCAGTTCTCGTAGTCGATGTCCATGACCATGCTACGCAGGGCGGAAATCGGGTCTTCGCCGGCGCACTGCTCGCGTACCCGGTCCATGAAGCGCTTGAAGCGCGACAGGCGATCGGTGAAGCGCGAATCCAGATGCTCGCCCAGGCCAATTTCATCGGTGGCGGCGTACATCGAGATCTTGCGCTCGGTCGCATAGTTGCCGAGCTTTTCCAGGGTGGTCGAGCCGATCTCGCGGCGCGGCACGTTGATCACCCGCAGGAAGGCGTTGTCGTCGTCCGGGTTCACGATCAGGCGGAAGTAGGCCATCAGGTCTTTCACTTCCTGGCGCCCGAAGAAACTGTTGCCGCCGGACAGGCGATATGGCACCTGGTGATGCTGCAACTTCAGCTCGATCAGCTTGGCCTGGTAGTTACCGCGATAGAGAATCGCGAAATCACTGTACGGGCGGTCGGTGCGCAAGTGCAGGCTGAGGATCTCCATGGCCACGCGCTCGGCCTCGGCGTCCTCGTTGCGGCAGCGGATCACACGGATCTCGTCGCCGTGGCCCATCTCACTCCACAGCTGCTTTTCGAATTCGTGGGGGTTGTTCGAGATCAGTACGTTGGCGCAGCGCAGGATGCGGCTGGTGGAGCGGTAGTTCTGCTCCAGCATTACCACTTTCAAGGACGGATAGTCGTCCTTGAGCAGCATCAGGTTTTCCGGACGCGCCCCACGCCAGGCGTAGATCGACTGGTCGTCGTCGCCGACCACGGTGAACTGGTTGCGTTTGCCGATGAGCATTTTCACCAGCAGGTACTGGCTGGCGTTGGTGTCCTGATATTCGTCGACGAGAAGGTAGCGAACTTTGTTCTGCCACTTTTCGAGGATGTCGGCGTGTTCTTCGAACAGCTTCACCGGCAGCAGGATCAGGTCGTCGAAGTCCACCGCGTTGAACGCCTTGAGCGTGCGCTGGTAGTGGGTGTAGACGATGGCGGCGGTCTGCTCCTTGGGGTTGCGCGCGTTTTCCAGGGCCTGGGCCGGCAGGATCAGGTCGTTTTTCCAGGCGCCGATCATGTTCTTGATCTCGTCGACGCCGTCCTCGCCCGAGTATTCCTTCTGCATGATGTCGGTCATCAAGGCCTTGACGTCGGTCTCGTCAAAGATCGAGAAGCCCGGTTTGTAGCCCAGCCGCACGTGCTCCTTGCGGATGATGTTCAGGCCCAGGTTGTGGAAGGTGCAGACCGTCAGCCCGCGACCTTCACCGGCACGCAGCAGGGTGCCGACCCGTTCCTTCATCTCGCGCGCGGCCTTGTTGGTAAAGGTCATGGCGACGATGTACTGGGCGCGAATGCCGCAGTTCTGGATCAGGTGCGCGATTTTGCGCGTGATCACGCTGGTCTTGCCGGAGCCAGCACCGGCGAGCACCAATAGAGGGCCGCCGACGTAGTTCACGGCTTCTTGCTGCCGGGGATTGAGTCGGGACATACGTAAATTCAGGAGTCAGTCACGAAATGGGCCGGCATTTTAACAGGCTCAGCGAATTGTGCTGCTTTGTCCGACTTGTGACGTACAACGCGATCTGTAATTGCCGGTTTTGCTACTTTCACGCAGGATGCGCTACGAATTTGCAGCTAATGTTCGTAATTGCGGATACAAAGGGCTCGTTTTGATAACTGATGTCATTGCCATTGGTTTTCGGCACGGCATAATGCCCGTCGCCTACATCTTTGCAGAGTCTAGGGAGCTAGCTTGTCTACGCCTGTCGAACCCTTGCGTTTGCTGCTACTGGCCGAAGAGCCAGCGTGGGCAGCGTTGTTGCGCGAGTGTCTGGCTCCTATGGGGAGCTCGGCCGTGCTCATCAGTGCACCGAGTTGGGAGTCGGTCAGCAGCCTGTTCGATGACAACCGCAGCGCGGTGTTATTGACCATCCCGTCACTTCAACCGGCGCCGGGCCGTTGCAGCCTGCCGACGGTGTTGCTGCTCGACCATGAGCCGCTGACCCCGCCCGATGGCGTCAGTGACTGGCTGGTGCGCGATCACCTCGACCCCGGCATGTTGCGTCGCTGCCTGCGCCATGTACGTGAGCGCGGTGTGCTGGAAACCACCCTGCAACGCCTGGCCGAGCAAGACCCGCTGACCGGTATCGCCAATCGCCAGGGTTTCCAGACCCTGCTGACGGCGCGACTGGCGGAAAATGACGGGCGTGGTCTGGCCCTCGGTCACCTCGACCTCGACAATTTCCGCTACGCCAACGACGCCCTCGGCCATCAGGCCGGCGACCGACTGATCCTGCAAGTGGTGGCGAGGCTCAAGAGCCAGCTCGAAGTCGGCGATCAACTGGCACGCCTGGGCAGCGACGAATTCGCCCTGCTGATCGACACCCGCCGCGCACCCCAGCGTGCCGAGTGGATGGCCGAACGCATCAGCGAAGCGCTGGCCGAGCCTTACTGGGTCGACGGCGAAAGCCTGCTAATCGGTTCCAGCCTGGGCATCGCCCATGCCCGCGCCCAGGCCGGTGCCGACCCGCTGATGTGGCACGCGCACATCGCCATGCAACAGGCCAAAAGCACCCAAGGTTGCACCTTTCACATTTTCAACGAACGCATCAATCGCAATGCCCGCAGCATCGCCGACCTCGAAACCGAGTTGCGCCGTGCCTTGCGGCGCGATGAGCTGGAATTGCATTACCAGCCACGCCTGAACCTTGAAGACGGGCAGATCGTCGGCCTCGAAGCCCTGGTGCGCTGGCGCCATGCCGAGCGCGGCTTGTTGCCGCCGAGCGAGTTCGTGCCGCTGGCCGAGCAAAGCGGCTTGATCGTGCCGTTGGGCTACTGGGTGATTTCCCGGGCCCTGCGCGACATGCAGGCATTGTTGGAACTCGGTGTGCCGCCGCTGCACATGGCAATCAACCTGTCGTTCCGGCAGTTCCAGGACAGCCAGTTGCTGTCGACCCTCAGCCGGCTGATTGCCGAACGCGGTGTCGAGGCGCAGTGGCTGGAGTTCGAGCTGACCGAAACCGCCGTGATGCGCCGCAGCGATCTGGTCAAGCAGACCATGGACGCCCTCGGCCGCCTCGGTGTGCGCTTCTCCCTCGACGATTTCGGCACCGGCTTCTCGTCGTTCGTGCACCTCAACAGCCTGCCGATCACCTTGCTGAAAATCGACAAGAGCTTTGTCGGCGGCATGGAGCAGCGCGAGGAAAACCGCAAACTGGTGCACGCGATGATCAACCTGGCGCACAACCTCAACTTGGAGGTGGTGGCCGAAGGCGTCGAGACGCCGGAGCAACTGGACCTGCTGCGCGGGTTCGACTGCGATCAGGTGCAGGGCTATCTGATCAGCAAGCCATTGCCGTTGGCCGAGCTGGTGCAATACCTGACGTTTGGTTCCGGTGAGCAACCGATGTTGGAAGGGGTGGTGTAATCATCACCCCGACTTGTAGGAGCTGGCTTGCCAGCGAAAGCGGTGGGTCAGGCAAGCACATTGGCGGCTGACACGACGCCTGCGCTGGCAAGCCAGCTCCTACAGGGACTCAATCCGGCTGGGCGATGGTGAAACCGTTCGGTTGCGATGATTCTCGCCGAATCATCCGCTTCATCTTCCACTCGAACCCCAGCGTCAGGCTCACCGCCGCACAGGCCAGGCCCAGTGCCAGCCCCCACCAGACGCCCGTTGGCCCCCAGTTCAGGTGGAACGCCATCCACCATGCCGCCGGCGCACCAATCAGCCAATAGCAGCCCAAACCCACCAGGAACGTGGTCTTGGCGTCCTTGAGACCACGGATGCAGCCCATGGCGATGGTTTGCGTGCCGTCGAACAGCTCGAACCACGCCGCCACCGCCAACAGGCTCACAGCCAGCTGGATGACATCCCGAAACGCCGGGTCGTTCGGGTCAAGAAACAGCCCCACCAACTGGTTCGGCAGCAGCCAGAAGACCATGGCAAAACCCAGCATCGCCACTGCCCCGAAGGCTATGCCGACCCGCCCGGCCAGCCGCGCATCCGGCAGTTGCCCGGCGCCGTAGTGCTGGCCGATGCGCATGGTGATCGCATAGGAAATCCCCGCCGGAACCATGAACGCCACCGAGACGATTTGCAGGGCAATCTGGTGTGCGCCCAGTTGCGTGCTGCCCATGGTGCCCATGCACAGCGCAGCGAACGCAAACAGCCCGACTTCCACCGCGTAGGTGCCACCAATCGGCAGGCCCAGGCGCCACAGCTCCTTGAGGTACTGGCGGTTGAGCTGCGACAAGCCTTGGCTCAGTGGGTAGGCGTCGTACGCCGGGTGCCGCCGAATGTGCCAAGCCAGCGCCAGCGCCATCAGGTTGGCGACAATCGCCGTGACCAACCCGATGCCCATCAACCCCAGCTTCGGCAGGCCGAACATGCCGGTGATCAACGCGTAGTTGAGCAGAAAGTTGGCGACCGTACCGCCCAGGCTGATGACCATCACCGGCGTCGCCCGGCCAATCGCACTGGTGAACCCACGCAAGGCCATGAAGCTCAGGTAACCGGGCAGGGCGAAGGGCAGGAAGATCAGGAATTGTCCGGCCGAATGCACGTTGGTTTCCGTCTGGCCAAACAGCAGCAATACCGGTTTGAGGTTCCACAGCAGCAAACCGGCCACCAGTGCCATCAGCCACGCCAGCCACAACCCGGCCTGGGTCAACCGGGTGGCACCGACAATGTCGCCGGCGCCCTGACGGATCGCCACCAGGGTGCCGACCGCAGCAATCACGCCGATGCAGAAAATCGACACGAACGAATAGCTCGCCGCGCCCAGCCCGCCACCGGCCAGTGCTTCGGGACTCAGGCGCGCCATCATCAGGGTGTCGGTGAGGACCATCAGCATATGCGCCAACTGCGAGGCAATCAGCGGCCCCGCCAGCCGCAGGATGGCCCAGAGTTCAGTACGTGCTGGATGCTGCATGATCATCACGCTCGATGGGCAAAGGGATCAGGAGAGCAGCGATTCTCGGCGCTCTGCGCGGTTTGCACAAAGGGATAAAAAGGATGGGTGGCATGATTAAAACTCATGCTTGGTCGTTTCTGCTAGGGTTGGCGGATTCCGCCGTAGGAGCTTTCCTGATGTCACGTCGTCTTCCACCCTTGTATGCCCTTCGCGCATTCGAAGCAGCGGCGCGGCACAGCTCGTTTACCCGCGCCGCCGAAGAACTGTCGATTACCCAAAGCGCGGTCAGCCGCCATATTCGTACGCTCGAAGAGCATTTTGCTTGCCGCTTGTTTCACCGCAGCGGTCGTAACTTGCAACTGACCGAATCGGCCCGGTTGCTGTTGCCGGGTATTCGCGAAGGTTTCACGGCCCTGGAACGCGCCTGCAATACCTTGCGCGCTGAAGACGACATCCTGCGCATGAAAGCCCCGTCGACCCTGACCATGCGCTGGTTGCTGGCCCGGCTCAGTCGCTTCCGGCACTTGCAGCCGGGCAACGAAGTGCAGTTGACCAGTGCGTGGATGGACGTTGATTCGGTGGATTTCAACGACGAGCCCTTCGACTGTGCGGTGCTGTTGAGCGACGGGCATTTCCCACCGGACTGGGAGGCGAGTTACCTGTTCCCCGAGGAATTGATCCCGGTCGGCGCGGCCAATTTGCTCAATGATCAGCCTTGGGATGCCGAGCGTCTGTCACACACGGAATTGTTGCACCCTACGCCAGACCGCCGTGACTGGCGCAACTGGCTGGAACGCATGGGCCTGGCCGAGCAGGTGTCGCTGAAGGGCGGCCAGGTGTTCGACACCTTGGAGCTGGGCATGATCGCTGCCGCACGCGGTTATGGCGTGTCGATGGGTGATCTGCTGATGGTGGCGGAAGATGTCGCCCAGGGTCGCTTGAGTTTGCCGTGGCCGACGGCGGTGGCCAGCGGCTTGTGTTACTACCTCGTCTGGCCAAAAACCCGGCCCGGAGGCGAGCGCATGCGCCGGCTCAGCGACTTCCTGCAAGGCGAAGTGCGCTCCATGGAACTGCCGGCCGTCGAGCACCTGAGCTGAAACGATGAAGCCGTCGCGATGGCGGCATCCTGCGATCTCCCGGTGAATCACTCAAGTATTCAGGTTTGCCGCCGAATATTGGCAAATGGAACCTCCGTACAGGTTCGCCGTTATTGCCCCATTACCGGAAAATTTTGCTGAGTGTGCGTCGCGATCAGGACGATCCGGTCACTCGGCCAGGAGTTGTCATGCCTCAACCTCGCGCTCGCATCGCCTCTCAGCTGGGGCTAGCCCTCGCCGTGATCCTGGCAATCGTCATCAGCGGCAGCACCGTGTTCGCCCTGCGTTCGCTGGATTCGGCCAACCTCGCCACCCGGGAAGAGCACCTGGCCAGCGAGGCCCGTTTGCTGGCCGATCAATTGAGCACCTTCCACGGCACCTTGCGTGAAAGCACCCAGCGCTTGAGCGGGCTGTTCGAAAAGCGTTTCAGCGCCGGCCTGAGCGTGCACCCGGACGAACCGGTCACGGTGGCCGGCGTGCAGACCCCGGGTTTGCATCTGGGCAGCGAAGTGCTGAACAACAACTTCAAGGAGGTCGACGAGTTCAAGCAAATGACCGCCGGTGTCGCCACGCTGTTTGTGCGCAGTGGCGAGGACTTCATCCGGGTCAGCACTTCGCTGACCAAACAGGACGGTAACCGGGCCATTGGCACTTTGCTCGATCATGCACACCCGGCTTACGAGAAGTTGATGGCGGGGCAGGGCTACGTCGGTCGTGCCTTGTTGTTCGATCGCTCCTACATGACCCAGTACACCCCGGTTCGGGATAGCAGTGGCAAGGTCATTGCGGTGCTGTTCGTAGGATTTGATTACACCGATGCGCAGACTGCGCAATTCGCCAACCTCAAGCGCTTCCGTATCGGCCAGACCGGTTCCCTGGCGTTGCTCGACGAACAGAATAAATGGCTGGTGCCCATTGCCGGTGTCGAGGTACCGGATCAGGCCGTCCCGACCATCGCCAATCTGGCGAAAACCCCGGGCAAGGGGGAGTTCTGGAGTGACAAGTCCGAAGACTTCTACAGCCTGGCCGTCCCGTTCGACGGTGGCCCGTGGTCGGTGGTGGCGAGCATGCCCAAACGCGAAATCCGCGCCGTGACCTGGAGCGTCGGCTTGCAGTTGGCCATCGGCAGTTTGCTGGCCATGTTGCTGGCGGTCGGCGCTGCGGTCTGGTTGTTGCGCAGCAAACTGGCGCCGCTGGGGGATCTGGTGCGTCAGGCCGAGGCCTTGGGTGCTGGTGATTTGAGCGTGCGCCTGAGCGTGTCGAGCAACGACGAGATTGGCCAGCTGGCCCGCGCGTTCAACCAGATGAGCCAGGCCTTGTCGACGATGGTCGAGCACATCCGCAACGCGTCGGCAGAGGTCAACAGCCGCGCCCAGGCATTGTCGGGGCTGTCCGGCGGTGCCTACGAAGGGATGGAGCAGCAGTCCGGCGAAATCACCAGCATGGCGGGCGCCGTGGAAGAATTCAGCGCCACGTCCCTGAACATCGCCGACAACATGGGCAACACCCAGCGCCTGGCGCAGGAGAACGCCCAGCAAACCCGAATCGGTCGCACCTCGATGGACGAAGCGTCCTCGTCGCTGGAGCAAATTGCCGGGGCCTTGAACAGTACGGCGACGGTGATCAACACCTTGGGCCAACGCTCCCAGGAAATCGGCGGGATCGTCGGCGTCATCACCTCGATTGCTGAGCAGACCAACCTGCTGGCCCTCAATGCAGCGATCGAAGCGGCTCGTGCCGGCGAGCAGGGCCGTGGCTTTGCGGTGGTGGCCGACGAGGTACGCAACCTGGCCTCGCGCACCCGCGAGGCCACGAATGAAATCTCCGGAATGATCCAGAGCATCCAGCAGGAAACCGGCAACGCCATCAGCACCATGGAGCAGGGCAACGTGCTGATGCAGGAAGGCCTGTCGCGCAACGCCAATGTGGCGTCGGCGCTGGCGCGGATTGACGAGCAAAGTCGTTCGGCGGGTCAGCAGTTCGCGGCGATTACCACGGCGACGCAGGAGCAGAGCAGCACCGCAACATTGCTCAGCAGCAATTTGCAAAGTATTGCCATGGCGAACAGTGAGCAACGGGAGGTGGTGTCGAACCTGGCAGTGACGGCCAAGGAGCTGGAAAGCCTGGCGGCGGGTTTGCGTTCCGAGGTTGACCGGTTTCGTTGAGGGGCGGCTGAAATCGCCTTCGCGGGCAAGCCACGCTCCCACGGGATATGTGTCGATCCGCAAATCGTGTGAACGACGCAGAACCTGTGGGAGCGTGGCTTGCCCGCGAAGGGTGCGACTCGGTTTGAGCTGTTATTGAGTCGCTGGCCGATACTGCAACGCCTCGGCCAGATGCTCACGGCTAATTTCGTGAGCCTGTTCGAGATCTGCGAGCGTGCGCGCCACCTTGAGCAAACGGTGCGCCGAGCGCAGCGACAAGGTCAGCCGTTCACACGCCGATTCCAGCCAGTTTTCATCGACTGTGGATAACTTGCAGTGCCGGCGCAGTCCCGGTAAGTCGAGAAAGGCGTTGGCGCAACCCTGACGTTTTTGTTGACGCTCACGAGCTTCGGCGACAAGCGCCGCCGCGCTGGCACTGTCGTCACCCGGTTGCACCGCCGGGTTTAACGCCGTGGCTTCCCGGGCGACCGTCAGGTGCAGGTCGATGCGGTCCAGCAATGGCCCCGACAACTTGTTGCGATAACGCTGCACCATGTCCGGGGTACACGAGCATTTGCCGCTCGGCTCGCCAAGATATCCACAGGGACACGGATTCATCGCCGCCACCAACTGGAAACGCGCCGGGAAGCGCACACGGTCCTTCGCCCGGGAAATCACGATGTAACCGGACTCCAGCGGCTCCCTCAGCACCTCCAATACCTTGCGGTCGAACTCCGGCAGCTCATCAAGAAACAGCACGCCATGATGGGCGAGAGTGATTTCGCCGGGTTGCGGTTTTGAGCTGCCGCCCACCAACGCCGGACCAGAGGCAGAGTGATGCGGCTGTCGAAACGGTCGTTGCGGCCAATGGGTCAGCGGCACGCAACTGGCGACCGACTGGATCGCCGCCACCTCCAGCGCTTCGCTCTCGGTCAGCGGTGGCAGCAGCCCTGGCAAGCGACTCGCCAGCAGAGTCTTGCCGGTACCTGGGGGGCCACTAAACAGCAGGTTGTGCGCCCCGGCCGCCGCAATCAGCAGTGCTCGTTTCGCGGCTTTCTGACCCTGTACTTCATTCAAGTCGGGGTAGGGCTTGCTGGCGTGCATCAATCCGTCGGAGACATAAGGTTCGACCGGCGTGTGCCCATTGAAATGCGCCACCGCTTGCAGCAGATGATCCACCGCGATCACCTTCAACCCCGACGCCAGGCACGCTTCCTCGGCATTCGCCCTCGGCACCAGCAGCGAGCGCCCGGCCTTGCGCGCTGCCAGCGCCGCCGGCAAGACACCCCTGACGGCGCGCACCTCACCGGACAACGCCAATTCCCCCAGGCACTCCACATCGTCCAGCGTCAACGTCGGCACTTGCACGCTGGCCGAAAGTATCCCCAAGGCAATCGCCAGATCGAACCGCCCCCCATCCTTGGGTAAATCGGCAGGCGCCAGATTCAATGTGATCCGTCGTGCCGGAAATTGCAGCCCCGAATTGATGATCGCGCTGCGCACGCGGTCCTTGCTTTCCTTCACTGCGGTTTCGGGCAGGCCAACCATCGTCAGCGACGGCAGGCCGTTGGCCAGGTGGACTTCAACCGTAACGGCTGGCGCCTCCACGCCGACCTGGGCGCGGCTGTGGACGATGGAAAGGGACATGGTCGCTCCTTGAGCTAAAACGGGGGCCGCTTCCTGCGGGTTTTTGAAGGGTAGACGGCAGCGCTGTTCCCGCAGTGCATGGCAGAGAAGGAATTTTCGCAAGATGTTGCGCGGTCCACGGACAGCGCATTGATTTTTTGGCGAGGGGAAAGCGCTCTCTCGCCACAAACATTCAATCGTTCATTTCTTTGAAGAGACACTGATGTGCGATGCGCTTGTGTGAGTGGAAAGTGGTCGGTTATTGCAATCCTGCGTGTGGTGAAATATAGGTGGCCAACTTTGTGGCTTCAGGATCTCTCGCTCGGCTGAGGCTGCTTAGAGGGAAGGCGTTCGTTGTCTGGTAAGTTGCTATCATGATTTAGAATTTTTAATATAAAGCTTTCTATGTCGATCTTGTTTTTGCCTTCTGCGACATGCGTCAAGTAGTTAAAGTCTAAAGCTATCAATTCATTAAGTCTGGATTCGTAGTCGCTTGGGTACTCTGCTTGTTGTATTTGAGGTAAGTCTTTGTAATGGTCAAGGACGCTTTGGAAGAACTTGGTCAGTTTTCCTGTGGTGTTGTATTCATGCTCTGCTTGGGCAACAACTTTTTGCCTCCATGCAAATTCTTGTTTGTCTGACTCTTCCAGTGCTGCCCGTCTTTCATTGACGGTAAACGTGCCGCTGTCATCGTATGTGATTAAGGCCAATTGGTCCATCGACATTCCAGAAAATGGATTGCTGGCCAGTCCTCTTGTATATGAAGTGGCTTTTTCGGCGCGTGCTAATAATGTGGGGTCGTTTGTGTCAGGAACTTCGGTGTCGTGCGTCAATTTGTTTGCAGTATAGTATGGGCTGGTGAGTTCATTGACTGTTTTTCTAGCCAGCGACTCCAGTTCCACTCGGGTCAGACGTGCATCTCGGGCTTGTGCACGTAATGAGGCTTCGCTTAATTGATTCGCCATCGTGGAAACTGTAGTGCTAGCCTCTCTGCCAACCGGGGCTTGGGAGGTTCTCTGGCTGATGCCCGTATTTCCCCCAAGAATGGTTGTCGTTGGTTTTGATCCTGTCAGGACTGGACCGCTTTCAATTACAGGGTTGCTTGTTGAATTGATCGTCATTGCTACACCTTTTGTTTTTATAAGTTAGATGGAATCTGCAAAAAGAATTTATCTGTTGGCAATAGGTTGGTAAGGTCTTTTAAGTTTTGCGGCGTTATTTACCTCATCGTGATTTCTACCGACCAAGCATGGGTGGACGGGTTTGTTCTGGTTACTCTTATAGTGCAGGTAGCACTACCGCTGGGAGTGGCTTTATTGTTCCATTTTGGAATT
The DNA here is from genome assembly GCF_049132105.1 of Pseudomonas sp. NFX15. NCBI lineage: Bacteria > Pseudomonadati > Pseudomonadota > Gammaproteobacteria > Pseudomonadales > Pseudomonadaceae > Pseudomonas > Pseudomonas sp. NFX15. Next base: position 309,527 of record NZ_JAFMPV010000004.1, on the reverse strand, counting down.
TTGCTTCCATCTGGGCCTGGGGTATACACAAAAGTAGATAGATATATGCAGCTTTTTGTTCCGATTTTATATCGTAAATTAGCATGATTGTAGTCAAGGGATGTTGGGCTTTGTATGGTGTAAGTATCCGAGCTATTTGCATTTACGGTGGTTTCTGGAATGGGGTTTGCGTTTGTTTTTGTAATAAGTTCATTGCTGGTTTCGGGTGTATACGTAGCGGTCTGATTTCCAATGTTCTTGAAGGTAACTGTCACGGGTGGTCCGGCAAAAGCTGCGTTTGTCTGAAGTACCGTCAATGCAAAAGCAGAAATTAAAAACGAGTATGGTTTCATAGGTGTTGCTCCTTGTGGTGTTATGTAAATTCCATTGGGTATATCAATAACTATTATTCAATCCGGGCTAGAATTTTTCCGCGCGGATGCAGCGCTCGAGTTCAAATGAATTATTTGAGAAGTGAGCTTAGAAAGGGTGGATTTGCGGCGCAATCAGACGGCGGATGAGAGCTTCGTAGGATGTTGCCGGGACTCTTGCGGGCTTGAAGACCGCAGTCCCGGCATTTCCTACAGATAAATCTGACGGTCGTTACGAGTTAATCGCGAACAGGGTTCGCTAACACGGCGCAATGGGGTTAACCATTGGCGGGCGGGGCGTTATTCGGCAGGCGGATTGAGCTTCGCTTCCATCTCCGCGACCTTCGTTTCAAGTGCTTCCAGCCGCGCCCGCGTGCGCGCCAACACCACCATCTGGCTGTCGAACTCTTCCCGGCTCACCAGATCCAGCTTGCTGAAGCCGCTTTGCAGCAACATTTTGAACTGGCTTTCGATTTCGGCCTTCGGCAGCGGGGTGTCACCGCTGAAGAGGCGCGAGGCGGTGCCGGTCAGGGCGTCGAGGAAGTCTTTTGGCGCGAGCATGGGCAATGTCCTGGAAACAATGGTCGGCAGTGTATCACGCGGTGTCTATCGTCATTTGCGCGGGCAAGGACCGCACGCTTTTCGCGCATGCAGACGGACGGCATCGCACCGTTATTGTGCGTAACGCGCGGAGTGCCGTCGCGATGGGGGGGGGCATCGCCTGTCAAACGCTTGAAAACAGTCAGTTTTGTGAAGATGGCAAGCTTTCTGCTTAGACCCTCATGACCCATGCACTGATGCAGTCGTTGTGACGAATGCAGTGCGCCAAGCGGAGCAGGGGAGTGTTTCGTGAGGGGCGTCGGACGGGCAGGTCAGGGCCGACGATGCGTTACAAAGCCAGGCACTGCGCTTAGACTTGAGACGGGTTTGTTTTCCTGGGGCAAGTCCACCAATTCGGGAGAGAGTTTTCATGAAGCTAGTCACTGCCATCATCAAGCCGTTCAAGTTGGACGACGTACGCGAGTCGCTGTCCGAGATCGGCGTGCAGGGCATTACCGTAACTGAAGTCAAAGGCTTTGGCCGGCAGAAGGGTCACACCGAGCTGTACCGCGGCGCGGAGTATGTGGTCGATTTCCTGCCTAAGGTGAAGATCGATGTCGCCATCGACGACAAGGATCTGGACCGGGTAATCGAGGCCATCACCAAGGCTGCCAACACCGGCAAGATCGGTGACGGCAAGATCTTCGTGGTCAATCTGGAACAGGCGATTCGCATCCGTACCGGCGAAACCGATACCGACGCGATCTAAGCCGCCACAAACCCAACGCCCCAGGAGAAAACAATATGACTCTGCGTAAATTCGCAGGGCTAGGAGCCCTGTTGTCCATCGTAATGCCCGGCCTGGCTTTGGCGGCAGACCCGGTGGCGCCTCCAGTCCTCAATTCCGGCGATACCGCCTGGATGCTGACCTCCACAGCGCTCGTGCTGTTCATGACCATTCCAGGTCTTGCGCTGTTCTACGGCGGCATGGTGCGGTCCAAAAACATTCTTTCCGTGATGATGCAGTGCTTTGCCATTACTGGTCTGGTCACCATCCTGTGGTTCATTTATGGCTACAGCATGGCGTTTGACACGACGGGTATGGAAGCCGGCATCGTCAACTACAACTCCTTTGTCGGCAGCTTCGCCAAGGCCTTCCTCGCCGGCGTTACGCCGAGCAGCATTACCGGGCCTGCGGCGCTGTTCCCTGAGGCGGTCTTTGTCACCTATCAGATGACCTTTGCGATCATCACCCCGGCGCTGATCGTTGGTGCGTTCGCCGAGCGGATGAAGTTCTCCGCGATGCTGGTCTTCATGGGCCTGTGGTTCACCGTGGTGTATGCGCCCATCGCGCACATGGTCTGGAGTGGTCCGGGTTCGCTGTTGGGCGACTGGGGCGTGCTGGACTTCGCCGGTGGCACCGTGGTGCACATCAACGCCGGTATCGCCGGCCTTGTAGCGTGCCTGGTACTGGGCAAGCGTAAAGGCTTCCCGACCACCCCGATGGCACCGCACAACCTCGGTTACACGCTGATGGGCGCGGCCATGTTGTGGGTTGGCTGGTTCGGCTTCAACGCCGGTTCCGCCGCAGCGGCCAACGGCACTGCCGGCATGGCGATGCTGGTGACCCAGATCGCAACCGCCGCTGCTGCACTGGGCTGGATGTTTGCCGAGTGGGTCACCCACGGCAAACCTAGCGCACTGGGTATCGCCTCGGGTGTGGTCGCCGGCCTGGTGGCAATTACTCCGGCTGCCGGCACTGTCGGCCCGATGGGTTCGCTGATCATTGGCCTGGCCGCAGGCGTGGTGTGCTTCTTCTGCGCCACGACCCTGAAACGCAAACTCGGCTATGACGACTCCCTGGACGCCTTCGGTGTACACGGTATCGGCGGTATCCTCGGCGCGATCCTGACCGGTGTATTCGCTGCACCGTCCCTGGGTGGCTTCGGCACCGTGACCGACATCGCCGCACAAGTGTGGATCCAGTGCAAAGGCGTAGGCTTCACGGTGATCTACACCGCGATCGCCACCTTCGTCATCCTCAAGATCGTGGACGCTGTCATGGGCCTGCGAGTCAACGAAGAAGAAGAGGCTGTCGGCATCGATCTGGCACTTCACAACGAACGCGGCTACAACGTGTAAGCACGCGCATAAAAAATTTGCCCGGCTTGCCGGGCATTTTTTTGTCTGCGATTTGTCATTGAAGTGTTAGCTGAAAGGTTTTTTCCTACAGGTTTTGCGATGTTAATCCAGGCTGTATTTGTGCAGCCGAAGGCTTACAGGAACGAAGGAATATTAGGGCCTTTGTTTTTTCCCAGAGCGCGCTAGAATGCGCCCCGAACGTGCGGAGAACTGTATGTGGCAACAGACTCTGATTACCTTGCGGGCGAGGCCCCGGGGCTTTCATCTGGTAACGGACGAGTTACTTGCCGGCCTGCCTGAACTCAAGGCGTGCCGGGTCGGTCTGTTGCATTTGTGGCTGCAGCATACCTCGGCGTCGTTGAGCATCAACGAGAACGCCGATCCGGCGGTACGTCGCGACTTCGAACGATTTTTCAATCGTCTGATCCCACAAGGAGCAGACGGCTATGAGCATAACGACGAAGGCCTGGACGACCTCCCGGCGCACTTCAAGGCCAGCGTACTTGGCTGTCAGCTCAGTTTGCCGATTTCGGCAGGCCGGTTGGCGTTGGGCACCTGGCAAGGCGTTTACCTGGGCGAGCACCGTGATCATGGCGGTGCCCGTAAAGTCCTCGCCACCTTGCACGGTGAAGAGGCATAGCCGCTGGTCAGCAGCGGTTGTTGAATTTTTTCTGGCAGCCTTCGACAGGAGGCAAAGCTGGGCTATAACTAATCTGCTTTTCGCAAGTCATGAGGTAGAACATGAGCGACGATGATCTGGAAAACGACGACCTCGAAGTAGGCGACGAAGACGAGGCCGAGGAAGGCCTGGAAGCAGCGGCGGAAGACGTCGCTGAAGACGACGGTGCTGATGCGCCGGTTCCGACTGCCAAAGGCAAGGCCAAGGCAGCGGTATCGGTCGATGAACTGCCGAGTGTCGAAGCCAAGAACAAGGAGCGCGATGCTCTAGCGCGGGCCATGGAAGAGTTTTTGGCGAAAGGTGGCAAGGTGCAGGAAGTGGAGGCCAATGTGGTCGCCGATCCGCCCAAGAAGCCTGATAACAAGTACGGGAGCCGGCCTATCTGAGGCCGCTTCGCGCTTGCTGAAAAAGCCCGCCGTCGCTGCGGGCTTTTTCATGCCCGGAGCAAAATCCGGCGCGGCGCAAACCTTTGTAGGAGCCGGCTTGCCGGCGAAGGCGTCCTCGAGCCTTGCATCGAATCCGAGGCCGCCTTCGCTGGCAAGCCAGCTCCTACGGATTTCGGTGCTGGCAATTTCATCGGCCAAACACGGCCATTGTAGGCGCCGGTTTGCCGGCGAAGGCGTCTTCGAGACGTGCGCCGAATCCGAGGCCGCCTTCGCTGGCCAGCCAGCTCCTACGGATTTCGGTGCTGGCAATTTCATCGGCCAAACACGGCCATTGTAGGCGCCGGTTTGCCGGCGAAGGCGTCTTCGAGACGTGCGCCGAATCCGAGGCCGCCTTCGCTGGCAAGCCAGCTCCTACGGATTTCGGTGCTGGCAATTTCATCGGCCAAACACGGCCATTGTAGGCGCCGGTTTGCCGGCGAAGGCGTCTTCGAGACGTGCGCCGAATCCGAGGCCGCCTTCGCTGGCAAGCCAGCTCCTACGGATTTCGGTGCTGGCAATTTCATCGGCCAAACACGGCCATTGTAGGCGCCGGTTTGCCGGCGAAGGCGTCCTCGAGCCTTGCATCGAATCCGAGGCCGCCTTCGCTGGCCAGCCAGCTCCTACGGATTTCGGTGCTGGCAATTCCATCGGCCAAACACGGCCATTGTAGGCGCCGGTTTGCCGGCGAAGGCGTCCTCGAGCCTTGCATCGAATCCGAGGCCGCCTTCGCTGGCCAGCCAGCTCCTACGGATTTCGGTGCTGGCAATTTCATCGGCCAAACACGGCCATTGTAGGCGCCGGTTTGCCGGCGAAGGCGTCTTCGAGACTTGCGCCGAATCCGAGGCCGCCTTCGCTGGCAAGCCGGCTCCTACAGGGAATGGGGGCGATTTCGTGAGATTACGCTGCGCCGCTGTTCCATCTGGCGAGCAACGCCGGCAACTCGGTCAGGCTCTGGATTTCGGCGTCCGGTAATCGGTCAGCTTCCCAAACCTTGGCCGCGGGGTTGAACCAGATGGCCCGCATCCCTGCCGTTTGAGCGCCAGCAATGTCATCGCCTGGATGATCGCCAATGTGCACGGCGGTTTCTGGCGTGGCGCCACCGCGCTGCAAGGCTTCGTGAAACAGTCGCGCATCAGGCTTGCCAATGCCGATGTCTTCGGCGCACAACGCGAACTTGAAGTAATCCGCCAGCCCTAGTCGGCGCACATCGGCGTTGCCATTGGTGACCACGCCAAGGGCGTAATGATTGGCGAGGATTTCCAGGGTCGGTTCGACTTCCGGAAACACTTCGACCTGATGGCGAGCGTTCAGGAACACTTCAAAACTCTTGTCCGCCAGATCCGAGGCCTCGTCATGCTCATAACCGGACTCTTCCAGCGCATGGAACAGTACCCGCCGACGCAGTGCGCTGATGCGGTGCTTGAGGCCCGGCTCGATGTTCAGAATACGCTCGCGAATGGCCCACAGATGTTCCACCGGCACCGCCCCCAGGTTGGGCGCATGCTCGGTCAGCCATTCACGCAAAACGGCTTCGGCGCTGACGATGACCGGGGCGGTGTCCCACAGGGTGTCGTCGAGGTCGAAAGTGATCAACTGGATGCTCATGAATCATCGCCTTTCATGCGTTTGGCCCGTGGGTGGGCACTGTCGTAGACCGCTGCCAGGTGCTGGAAGTCCAGGTGGGTGTAGATCTGCGTGGTTTTGATGTCCGAGTGGCCGAGCAGTTCCTGTACGGCGCGCAGGTCCTGGGAGGATTCCAGCAGATGGCTGGCGAAGGAGTGCCGCAGCATGTGCGGGTGCAGGTTTTGTCCCAGCTCGCGTTCGCCGGCGGCTTTGACCCGGACTTGAATCGCCCGCGGGCCAAGGCGTCGGCCTTGCTGGCTGATAAACACCGCATCGTCCACCGGGTTGGCCATGGCTCGCAGCGGCAACCATTGTTCCAGCGCTTCGCGAGCCTTTTTGCCCACTGGCAACAGGCGGGTCTTGCTGCCTTTGCCGAGCACCTGGACCATGCCGTCGGCCAGGTCGAGCTGATCGAGATTGAGCCCCGTCAGCTCTGAAAGCCGCAACCCGGAGGAATAGAACAGCTCGAGAATGGCCTGGTCCCGACGCGCCAGAAAGTCATCCTCGACCCCGCCTTCAAGCAGTTGCAGGGCGCGGTCGGTGTCGAGGGTTTTCGGCAGGCGGCGTTCGCCCTTGGGCGGTGCCAGGCCATTGGCCGGGTCGTGGTCGCACAGGCCTTCGCGGTTCAGGTAGTGATACAGCCCGCGAACGGCGGATAGCAATCGCGCCAGGCTGCGGGACGACTGCCCTTGGGCATGCAGGCGGGCAATCAGGCTGCGCAGACGCTGGATGTCCAGCGCTGCCCAGCTGCCGATGTTCTGCTTGATGCACCAGCCCAGCACTTTATCGAGGTCGCGGCGGTAGGCCGACAGCGTGTGCGGCGACACCTGCCGCTCACTGCGCAAGTGTTCGCAGTAAGCGTCCAGTTGCCGTTCCATGATCAGCGTACCGAGCGCAGGGCGTTGTTGACCCGTGGCAGCACGCGGCCCATGACTTCGGCGATATAGCTGAGGAACAGGGTGCCCACCGAGCTTTTGTAATGCTGCGGATCGCGGCTGGCAATGGCCAGGATTCCGTGGATGCCCTGGTGACTGATCGCAACGACTGCGGTGGAGCCGATCTGCTTGCGCTGCTCTTCGCCGAACAGGAAGTCCAGTTCATGCTCGCGCAGGCTGCCGCTGACGCTTTTGTCTTCCGAGAGCAAGCCGCCGATGGCCACTTGTGCTTCGGCGTGCGTGGCCCAGCGACCGACCGGCATGGCGTTGTCGCCGAGCAGGATGAGGCTGACGAAGGGCACCTGGAATTCCTGGCGCAGGCTGTCTTCGACGCACATCACCACGTCTTCGAGGCTGGCGGCGTCCATCAGCGCCAGGATCAGGCGACGGGTCTTTTCGAACAGCCGGTCGTTGTCCCGGGCCACGTCCATCAAATGCGACAGGCGATGGCGCAGTTCAATGTTGCGGTCGCGCAGGATGGTCATTTGCCGTTCCACCAACGACACGGTATCGCCGCGTCGATGGGGAATGCGCAGGGACGGCAGCAGTTCTTCGTGTTCGACGAAAAACTCCGGATGGGCCTCCAGGTACGCGGCAACCGCCGCCGCCTCAAGGCTCTCGGACGCTGATTCGTCGGTTTCTCGTGCGGGTACCTGAGGCTTATCGGTCATGGATTTCGCTCTCTCAAAGACGCACTTGTCCTTCATAGACTCGCACTGCCGGGCCGGTCATCATCACCGGTTGGCCAGGGCCTGCCCATTCGATGGACAAGCGCCCGCCCGGCAGGTCGATCAATAGCGGCGAATCCATCCACCCCTGGCTGATCGCGGCCACTGCGGCGGCGCAGGCGCCGGTTCCGCAGGCCTGGGTTTCCCCGGCGCCACGCTCCCAGACGCGCAACTGCGCGCGGTTGCGGTCTATAACCTGGAGAAAACCGACGTTGACCCGTGCCGAAAAGCGCGGGTGATGTTCGATTTTCGGCCCCAGTTCATGCACCGGCGCGTTGTTGATGTCACTCACGCGCACCACCGCATGGGGATTGCCCATGGACACGGCGGCCAGATCGACCGCGGTGCCGTCGACGTCGACCGAATAGCTCTTGGCTTGCTCCGGGGCCTGGAACGGAATATCCGCCGGCACCAGGCGCGGGGCGCCCATGTTGACGCTGATCTGGCCGTCATTGCGTATGTCGAGCTCGATGACGCCGCTTTTGGTCTCGACGCGAATCAGCCGCTTGGCGGTCAGGCGCTTGTCGAGCACGAAACGGGCGAAGCAGCGCGCACCGTTGCCGCACTGTTCCACCTCGGAGCCGTCGGAGTTGAAGATCCGATAACGGAAATCCACGTCCGGGTTGCTCGGCGCCTCGACGATCAGCAGTTGGTCGAAACCGATGCCGGTGTGCCGGTCGCCCCATTGCTTGGCATGCTTGGGCAGGATGTGCGCGTGCTGGCTGACCAGGTCGAGGACCATGAAGTCATTGCCCAGGCCGTGCATTTTGGTAAAACGCAGCAGCATGGCTTACTCCGGCAGCAGGCTTTCGCCAGCAAACAACTCGGCTACCGTTTCACGGCGACGCACTTCGAATGCCTGATCACCGTCCACCAACACTTCGGCGGTACGGCCGCGGGTGTTGTAGTTGGAACTCATGACAAACCCGTAGGCACCGGCCGAATGCACGGCCAGCAGGTCGCCTTCTTCCAGGGCCAGCTGACGGTCCTTGGCCAGGAAGTCGCCGGTCTCGCAGATCGGGCCGACGATGTCGTAGGCGCGGGCGGCAGATTCACGCGGGCGTACAGCCGTGACGTCCATCCAGGCCTGGTACAGCGCCGGGCGGATCAGGTCGTTCATGGCCGCATCGACGATGGCGAAATCCTTGTGCTCGGTATGCTTGAGATACTCGACCTGGGTCAGCAACACGCCGGCATTGGCGACGATGAAGCGGCCCGGCTCGAACACCAGCGCCAGGTCGCGACCGTCGAGACGTTCGCGCACAGCCTTGATGTAGTCGGCGGCCAGTGGCGGCTCTTCGTCCTTGTAGCGCACGCCCAGGCCGCCACCGAGATCGATGTGGCGCAGGTAGATGCCGCAATCGCCGAGTCGGTCGACCAGGCCCAGCAGGCGGTCGAGGGCATCGATGAACGGTGGCAGCGTGGTCAGTTGCGAACCGATGTGGCAGTCGACGCCGACCACTTCCAGGTTCGGCAGCTGCGCGGCACGTACGTACACGTCTTCGGCGTCGGCGATGGCGATGCCGAACTTGTTCTCTTTGAGACCGGTGGAAATGTATGGGTGGGTGCCGGCATCGACGTCCGGGTTGACACGCAGCGAAATCGGCGCGCGAACGCCAAGCTCGGCGGCCACTACTTGCAGGCGCTCCAGCTCGTCGGTGGATTCGACGTTGAAGCAGTGCACGCCGACTTCCAGGGCGCGACGCATGTCGTCACGGGTCTTGCCGACGCCGGAGAACACGATCTTGTCGGCGCTGCCGCCAGCGGCCAGTACGCGTTCCAGCTCGCCACGGGAGACGATGTCGAAACCGGCGCCCAATCGCGCCAGGACATTCAGTACACCCAGGTTGGAGTTGGCCTTGACCGCGAAGCACACCAGGTGCGGCGTGCCGGCCAGCGCATCGGCGTAAGCCAGGTATTGGGCTTCGATGTGCGCGCGAGAGTAAACGTAGGTCGGTGTACCAAAGCGCTCGGCGATGGCAGACAGGGCAACACCTTCCGCGAACAGTTCACCGTCACGGTAGTTAAAAGCGTCCATGAGGTTCCCTTATTATTGGTAGACGTCGTGCTTGTGTGCTTTGGAGGCAGGCTGCTGTTGCGAGGACTTGGCCTGTTCGGCAGGGTCCTGGTTCTCGTCAGGCAGGTACAGCGGGCCTTTTTGACCGCAGGCCGACACAAGGCAGGCAACCGCGAGGAGCGCAGCAAGGGAAGAGATCAGGCGCTTCATGGCGAAATCCTTGAAAATGCATTAATTGCGCCGGAGTATACCGGCCACCCGGCAGCTTGCCTATGCAACGGACCGCCCGTCCGGCGGGGCTTGGCCTGCGCCGGTGGGTCGCATGCAATCCCACACGTGTGGGTTCTCGGTCGTTATCCTTTGCAATCGGCGGGGCTCGGTCGTATCTTGCGGCGCTTGAGCCTGATCAGACACTTTTTGAGGTTGCCGTAATGAGTTTGTCCGAAGCGCGTTTCCACGACCTGGTCGATGCCACCCAGCAAACCCTGGAAGACATCTTTGACGAAAGCGACCTGGATATCGACCTCGAAAGCTCGGCCGGTGTGCTGACTGTCAAGTTCGAGAACGGCAGCCAGTTGATCTTCAGCCGTCAGGAGCCGCTGCGTCAGTTGTGGCTGGCGGCGGTGTCCGGCGGTTTCCACTTCGATTACGACGAAGAAAGCGAGCGCTGGATGTGCGACAAGAGCGAAGAGCAGCTGGGTGAAATGCTCGAGCGCATCGTCTGGCAGCAGGCCGGTGTTGAATTCGAATTCGAAGGCCTGTAAGCCGGTGACTCAACCCGCTACGGTCCGCCCGCCCAAGCCACTCTACAGCAACGTCAGCCCGGCGGTGCCGTCGCCTTGCAGCGGTGTTTGCCGGCTGGATGAGCAGAAAGTCTGCCTGGGCTGCTTGCGCCACGTCGAAGACATCCGCGAATGGCGCTCGGCCGATGATGAGCGTCGGCGGGTTATCTGTGCGCAAGCTACCCACCGCAAATCTTTGGCATAAAGGGCTTTTGTGGCGAGGGGGCTTGCCTGCGCTGGGCCGCGCAGCGGCCGCAAAATCTTTATGACTGCTACGCAGCCGAACGGGGGCAAGCCCCCTCGCCACAATGGCCACCAGCTTGTTTATTTATTGAGCTGTGATAGTGTCCGGAAACGCCTCAACCCATCGAGGCTGATGAAAACCCCGCCTTTTCCTGGCGGGGTTTTGCTTTTTTCGTGCAGAAGAAAGGAGTCTGCCCAGATCATGACCGCACCTTCCATCACCCTTACCCGTCTGGACGTTCAACGTCTGGAGCGTCTGATCGACAGCCTGGACGACACGCTGCCGGGCGTTATTGCGCTGCAAACCGAACTGGATCGCGCCGACACCCTGGTCGGCCACGATGAAGTGCCGGCGGATGTCGTGACCATGAATTCCCGTGTGCATTGCCGCGAAGAAGGCAGCGGCAAGGACTACCACCTGACCTTGGTATACCCCAAGGACGCGAACGCCGACGAAGGCAAGGTCTCGATCCTGGCCCCGGTGGGCAGCGCACTGCTTGGCCTGAAGGTGGGCCAACACATCGACTGGCCGGCGCCGGGCGGCAAGACCCTGAAACTGACGTTGCTGGAAGTCGAATCGCAGCCGGCCAATGGCGGCGCGTTCCCCGAGTGAGTTGCCTCAGGCCTGATCGAGCGCCTCGTTCAATGCGTGCTCCAGGTCAGCCTTGTAGCGCAGATACAAATGGGTCGAACTCTGCCCTTCACCGAGCAGGCCCGACAGGTCCAGGTCAGTGATGTAGCAGCGGTAGCGCTCGGGTTCCCGACGCTGTCCGACGATTTCCCGGGCGACCACGCTGAACAGCTGGTCGCCATGCTCCAGCTCGGAAAACTCCCGTTGATTGCAGTACAGCGTCACCTGCACCTGACCCGGTGCAGCTTTGCCAACGATTGCCTGCACGTCGTAGAACGGTTTGTTTACCGGCGTCTGCGGCACTGGCCGGGCTTCGATCCGGCGCGCCCGGCCTGGGCCTGACGGCAACAACTGGCTATACAGCGTGTCGAGGTTCAGCGGCTGGGCGGCGTCCATCGGCAACAACGCATCGCGCCGGTATTGGATCGATTGCAGGAAACGTTGCAGCGGCACCAGCAGGCTTTGCTCGTCGTGCCAGGGCAGGCGTTGCTGCCACAGGGCATTGAATTCATCCAGCACATACAGATCGGCCTGATCCTCGTTGACCCGGTAGAACACCTGGATGCAGTCCGGCTGCCCCGTCGGCAGGAACAGCGCGAGGTCGTGGTCCTCCAGTGCCTTGTGGTCCAGGTGCAGCGGGCTATAGCCGGCCATGTCCTCGCCCAGGTAATCGATCAGCGCTGGCAGGCTGGCCAGTGCGATGTGCTGGACCTGGCCCGGCACCAACTCCAGCACGTGGTAATGCTGCTGGACCTGGATCAGGTAGCGATGATTGAGCCTGCTCAGCAACAGGTTCTGCGCCGTTTCGAGGATGTCATCCACCCGTTGGGCAATGAACTGCGCACGGTTATGACAGAAACACCGAACCCGCAGCTTCGGCTGTTGCGGTCCGGCCGGCAGGTTGTTGAGGTAGTCGCGCACGCAATCGAGCAGGGCATGGGGGCCATCGAAGCGGCTGACCAGCACTTCGTTCCAGCTGTTGAGCGTGACCTGGTCCAGGGTCAGCACCAGGTTTTCCCGGACGCCGGCGTAACTCAGCGAATCGGTGCGCTCGGTGGTCATCAGGATGTTCAGGTCGCGATGATGCTTGAGCGGATCGATGCCGACGTTCACCAGGATCAGCACTTCGCTCGGCACGCTGGCGCGCAGCAGTGGCTCTTCGGCGACGGTCGGCGAGGGCAGGGCGATGGTCTGTTGCAGGCTGCCGAGCAGGTTGAACAGTTCGAACTCGCGCAAGTCGCTGGTGCCGGGGTGCAAGGCCAGGCGAGTGCTGCTGTCGATCACGCCGTTGCGGTGGCACCAGGTCAGCAGTTCCAGCAAGTGACGGCTGCGCTTGATCGGCGCGAAATGCTCCCACTCCAGCGCCGTCAGGCTGCCGTTGTACAAACCCCACTGGCCTTGGCCCGGTTCTTTTTTGTTCGGCGCGTGGACCAGGGTCAGGGTGTCTTCGGCCAGATCCGGGGCGATGCCGGGGTTGATGAATTCGACTTTGCCGGCCTTGCGCTCGAACGCCGCGTACAGGCGACGGCCCAGCACGCTCAGGTCGCGCTGGTTGATGCGGCTGACCGTTTGCTCCTGACGGGCAAACTGGGTCAGGAAGCGGTAGCTGTGGTTCAGCTCGTTGACCAGCGCCCGTCGTTCAGAGCTGACCTGGCGGACTTTCCACTGGCTGCGGCTGTCGAGCAGGGCCAGTTGGCGCGGGTCCCAGTGCCATTCGTGGGCGAGGCGCTCAAGCAGTGCGCGTTGCCAGCTCTGGCTGCGACTGTTGCCGGTGAGCTTGCGGTTGACCTTAAGGTATAGCGCGCGGCGCACCAGCTCCAGGCGTTCCGGTTCGTTGCGGGCGATCAGGTACTCCTCGATGCGTCGGTATACCACCACGTACGGGTCGAGCTCGTCGAGGTCGAGCCGGTTGGCGAACACCGCTTGCTTGTAGCGCAGGCTCAGGCAATGAACCCTGGGGTGTTCGCTGGCGTAGACCTCGGTCAGCAACAACTTGAGTACCGACTTGTACGGTGACTCGATGCCCTTGAACAATTGCCAGAGCCCGGCACCGATGAACTCGCCGGGCGGGATGAAGGCCAGGTGGCCGAGGTCGAGGGTTTCATCGGCGCGTATGAAGCGTTTGGAAAGCAGGGTATGGGTGTAGCGGTCGTAGCTCGACTCCTCGTAGACCGGCACCAGCCACCAGATCGGCGTACGCCCGGCCAGCCAGATCGCGGTGCGATAGAATTCGTCGAGCAACAGGTAGTGCTGGGTCGTGCCGCAATCCTCGGAGCTGAGCTGGGTATCGCGCTCACCACGGATGAAGCGCGTCGGGTCGATCAGGAAAAAATGCGCCTCGGCGCCTTGGCTCGCCGCCCAGGTTTCCAACAGCTGGCATTTTTTGCGCAGCTCGGCGAGCTCGTTCTCGGTCAGGTCCGGCCCGTGGCAGACCCACACATCCATGTCGCTCTGGTCGGCCTGCGCCAGGGTGCCGAGGCTGCCCATCAGGAACAGGCCGTGAATCGGTCGGGGCGGGTTGCTGCCGTGGCGTGGCTTGTAGGAAAACGAGCGGGTCAGGCGCTGGGCTTCGGCGAGGACATTGGCATCGGGCTCGAAATTCGACAGCCCCGCCGGCGTGCTGCCGGACACGTAGCCGGGCAACAGCGGATGATTGACATGGAAAAACAGCGGCAGCAGGGTCAGGACCCCTTGCTGGCGGGTCGACAACCCTTCCATGGCGCGGGCCATGCGGCCTTCGTTGAGTTTCAGGAAGCGTGCGCGCAGCTGGCTGAGAACCTTGCGGTCGATTCCCTCGTCCAGATCGGGGCGGATTTCATGGGTGCGCGTCATGTCAGCTCAAACCGGCTCGCAGGGCTCGGACGTGGGGTCTCGGGTTGTGCGCCAGTTTAGCGCCTCGCGCCGGGGACTTTTAAGCTGATTTTGTATTTCTGGCGTCAGATTTCTATCGCGGCGCGACATGGCCGGCAACCGGATCTGCCCGCGGAAATCCCGTGCCTGGGGTTTCCGTGGGCGACGGCATGAATTCAGGCGGTTTCTTCGGCGTTCAGAATGGTCAGCACGGTTTGCACGTTTTGCGCGGCGTCACGGCCCAGGCTGGTCAAATAACCGCCATCAGGCTGGTCGGTCAGTTCTTTTTCAAAGAGACGTTTGGCGGCGGCAATGTGTTTCGGGGCAGCGGTCTGATGAATTTTCAGACCTTCCTGGGAACTGTCCAGGTTGAAGAGTGCGAGGACTTCCAGTTCGGCAACCAACTCAGGGGTAAGCGACATAAGGACTCCAGACTTTCTAGGAATTGGACGACAGCGCCACTAAGGTGAACCCGCTTGTGCGGCATGTCCAGTGCTCGCGACAGGGTTTTTTGCCTCTGTAGGAGCGAGCCTGCTCGCGAAAAACCCGAGCGCGCCACGGGGCATCTGGTTTTACGCGTCATCGTTGATGACCTTCGCGAGCAGGCTCGCTCCTAACAGGGGCGGGAGGGCTTACTGCTTTTCCGGCGGCAGCTCGGGCAATGCACGCAGCGCAGCTTCGTACCATTCGGTGTTGAACGCGCGGTCTTCTTCGAGGATTGCGTCGATTTCGACCGCCAACACGTGAGCCATCAGGTTAAGGATGTCTTCGCGCTCGTAGCCCACCAGCGTCAGCTTGTTGAACGTTGCCTTGGCCGCTGGCGGGTTGTCGCTTTCGATCTGGTTTTCGATGGCCTGGATCAGGGTGGTTTCGGCGAACTCTTCTTCGTCGTTGTCGATATCGGTCGGCTCGCTCATGGCAGGCTCCTCAGGGAAAGGTGGCCAGTTTACCCGCATTAAGGTGCGTGATGCTGCTGGCAAGAATTCCGCCAGCGTTCTATAAACAGGCACTGCCCACCCCGCACGGCCTGGAGGCTTTGTGATGATCAAGCTTTATGGATTCTGCGTCAGCAACTACTACAACATGGTCAAACTGGCGCTGCTGGAAAAAGGGCTGCCCTTTGAAGAGGTACCGTTTTACGCCGGCAGCAGCCCCGAGGCACTGGCGATCAGCCCTCGCGGAAAAGTCCCGGTCCTGCAGGTAGAGCAGGGTTTCATCAATGAAACCAGCGTCATCCTCGAATACATCGAGCAAAGCCAGAGCGGCACGCCATTGCTGCCGAGCGATCCATTCGAGCGCGCGCAGGTGCTGGCACTGGCCAGGGAAATCGAGCTGTATATCGAATTGCCGGGGCGCGCCAGTTACGGTGAGGCGTTCTTTGGCGTGACCGTGCCGGATGCAATCAAGGAGAAGACCAAGGCCGAACTGTTGCTGGGGATAGCGGCGCTGGGCCGGCACGGCAAATTCAGTCCTTACGTGGCTGGCGACAGCCTGAGCGTGGCGGACCTGTATTTCCTGTACAGCGTGCCGTTGGCGTGTGGGGTCGCGAAGAAACTCTTTGGCATTGATCTGCTGGCCGAGCTGCCGGCGGCCAAGGCCTTGCTGGCGCTGTTGGAGCAAAACCCGAACGTGCAGCGAATTGCGGCGGACAAGGAAGCAGCGATGCCGGCGTTCATGGCGATGATCGCGGCCAAGAAGTAGTTCTGTGGGGTTTTGAAGTCAGTCATCGCGGGCAAGCCCGCTCCCACAGAGTTCGATGTGTAAACACGATCAATGTGGGAGCGAGCCTGCTCGCGAAGCTTTTAGCGGCTGGCGAGCAGCGCCTGGCCGCGAGCCACGGCAGCCTTCACTTGCGCCGGCGCGGTGCCGCCGATGTGGTTACGGGCATTGACTGAACCTTCGAGGGTCAGCACGGCGAACACGTCCTGATCGATCTGGTCGCTGAACTGGCGCAGTTCTTCCAGGCTCATTTCCGCCAGGTCCTTGCCGCTGTCCACACCGTACTTCACGGCGTGACCGACGATTTCGTGGCAATCACGGAATGGCAGGCCGCGACGCACCAGGTAGTCGGCCAGGTCGGTGGCGGTGGAGAAGCCGCGCAGGGCCGCTTCGCGCATTATCGCGTGCTTGGGCTTGATCGCCGGCACCATGTCGGCGAAGGCGCGCAGCGAGTCGCGCAGGGTGTCGGCAGCGTCGAACAGCGGTTCCTTGTCTTCCTGGTTGTCCTTGTTGTAGGCCAGGGGCTGGCCCTTCATCAGGGTCAGCAGGCCCATCAGCGCGCCGAATACGCGACCGGTCTTGCCACGCACCAGCTCCGGCACGTCCGGGTTTTTCTTTTGCGGCATGATCGAACTGCCGGTGCAGAAGCGGTCGGGCAGGTCGATGAACTGGAATTGCGCGCTGGTCCACAGCACCAGCTCTTCGGAGAAGCGCGATAGGTGCATCATCGCAATGCTGGCGGCCGAGCAGAATTCGATAGCGAAATCGCGATCGGAGACGTTATCCAGTGAATTGCCGCCAACGGCGTCGAAACCCAGCAGTTGTGCGGTGTACTCGCGATCGATCGGGTAGGTGGTGCCAGCCAGTGCGGCGCTGCCCAGCGGCATGCGGTTGGTGCGCTTGCGGCAGTCGACCAGGCGCTCATAGTCGCGGCTGAGCATTTCAAACCAGGCCAGCATGTGGTGCCCGAAGGTCACCGGCTGTGCGGTTTGCAGGTGAGTGAAGCCGGGCATGATGCTCGCGGCTTCACGCTCGGCCTGCTCCAGCAAGCCTTTTTGCAGGCGGGTGATTTCGGCCAGGATCAGGTCGATCTCGTCACGCAGCCACAAGCGGATGTCGGTGGCGACCTGGTCGTTACGGCTGCGGCCGGTGTGCAGTTTTTTACCGGTCACGCCGATGCGGTCGGTCAGGCGCGCCTCGATGTTCATGTGCACGTCTTCGAGGTCGATGCGCCAGTCGAACTGGCCGGCCTCGATTTCACCCTGAAGGGTGTTCAGGCCATCGATGATGCTGTCGCGTTCGGCATCGTTCAGCACGCCGACCTTGGCCAGCATGGTAGCGTGGGCAATCGAGCCCATGATGTCGTGGCGATACAGGCGCTGGTCGAAAGTGACGGAGGCGGTGAAGCGGGCGACGAAGGCGTCGACGGGTTCACTGAAGCGGCCGCCCCAGGACTGATTGGTCTTGTCAGTGCTCATGAATTCGCTCGTATCGGCTTGAAGTAAGAAGGCGTGAAACGCTGGCGCGGATAATAACAGGGTTGCCAATCCTGTCGCTGACACTGGTCGACACCTTTTTTTTCGGTGCGAGAGCCCACGCCCGGGCAAGGCTGACGCATATTTGCCAAACGATATTTGCCGATTGAGCAATATCGCCCCGGCAACCGTCTACAGTTGGACAGTAGGATCAGCGCACTTCTCGGTGTCGCCGCTGACTATAAGAAGAGGGGGTGTTCATATTGCGTATCAGCAAACCCTGTGGCGATGCGTCGCCAATGCGGGCCTGGGCCGCCAAACGCCCGGCAAATGAAAATTTAGCCGCCGGACCAGCGGCACTTTTTGGCGCTCGCGCTAGTCTTAGCGTGGATCGCGGTGACAGACGTCACTTCACCTGTCTACGCTATCCTTGTGCGAGACTCACGCAGGAATCCAGCGCAATATGAATGTCCTGATCGTTGATGACGAACCCTTGGCCCGCGAGCGCCTGAGCCGAATGGTTGGCGAACTCGAGGGATACAACGTCCTGGAGCCCAGCGCCACGAATGGCGAAGAGGCGTTGGCACTGATCGACAGCCACAAACCGGATATCGTCTTGCTTGATATCCGCATGCCCGGCCTTGATGGCCTGCAAGTAGCTGCCCGGTTGTGCGAACGCGAAACCCCGCCAGCCGTGGTGTTTTGCACCGGGCCCGATGAATTTGCCGTGGAAGCCTTACAGGCCAGCGCCGTAGGCTATCTGGTGAAACCTGTGAGAACTGAACATCTACATGACGCGTTAAAACAAGCCGAGCGGCCCAACCGTGCCCAGCTCGCCGCCCTGACCCGCCCTGCTGCCGAGAGCGGCAGCGGCCCGCGCAGCCACATCAGCGCCCGTACCCGCAAAGGGATCGAGCTGATTCCGCTGGATCAGGTGGTGTACTTCATTGCCGATCACAAATACGTGACCTTGCGCCACGAAAACGGTGAAGTGCTGCTCGATGAACCGCTCAAGGCCCTCGAAGACGAATTCGGCGACCGTTTTGTGCGTATCCATCGCAATGCACTGGTTGCCCGCGAACGAATCGAGCGACTGCAACGCACACCCCTGGGCCATTTCCAGCTGTTTCTCAAGGGGCTCAACGGCGACGCGTTGATCGTCAGCCGGCGTCATGTCGCCGGTGTGCGGAAAATGATGCAACAGCTTTAAACAGCGGTCCGCAGGCGAACTTCTCACCCGATTGCCGGACATCCGGGGCCAGGGAGGCCGAGCAACATCTGATACAAGTCAAAGTGGATTTGGCTGAGCTGTTATTATCCGCCGTATCTATTCAGTACGGATTGATCCATGTCCTCTCGCGAAATCCGCATCGCCACCCGCAAAAGTGCGCTCGCCCTGTGGCAGGCCGAATACGTCAAAGCCCGTCTTGAAGCGGCTCATCCCGGGTTGCTGGTGACCCTGGTCCCCATGGTCAGTCGCGGTGACAAGCTGCTTGACTCGCCACTGTCGAAAATCGGCGGCAAGGGCCTGTTCGTCAAGGAACTCGAAACCGCACTGCTGGACAATGAAGCCGACATCGCCGTGCACTCCATGAAGGACGTGCCGATGGACTTCCCTGAAGGCCTCGGTCTGTTCTGCATCTGCGAGCGGGAAGACCCGCGCGATGCCTTCGTTTCCAATACCTACAAAAGCCTGGACGAGTTGCCTCAGGGCAGCATCGTCGGCACCTCCAGCCTGCGTCGCCAGGCGCAATTGCTGACCCGGCGTCCAGACCTGGAAATCCGCTTCCTGCGCGGCAACGTCAACACTCGCCTGGCCAAGCTCGATGCCGGCGAGTACGACGCGATCATCCTCGCTGCGGCGGGCCTGATTCGCCTGGGCTTTGAAGATCGCATCACCTCGGCCATCAGTGTCGACGACAGCCTTCCGGCCGGTGGCCAGGGTGCCGTGGGCATCGAGTGCCGCAGCGCCGACAATGAAATCCATGCGCTGCTCGCGCCCCTGCATCACCAGGACACCGCCACCCGCGTGATCGCCGAACGTGCCCTCAACAAGCACCTCAATGGCGGCTGCCAGGTGCCGATTGCCTGCTACGCCGTGCTGGAAGGTCAACAGCTCTGGTTGCGCGGTCTGGTGGGCGATCCCAGCGGTGGCCTGCTGCTCAGTGCCGAGGCGCGCGCCCCTCGCGGCGATGCCGAGGCGTTGGGTGTGCGCGTGGCCGAAGATCTTCTCAGCCAGGGCGCCGATGACATTCTCAAAGCGGTCTATGGCGAGGCAGGTCACGAGTGACCGGCTGGCGCTTGCTGCTGACGCGGCCCGCCGAGGAGGCGGCAGCGCTGAGCAGCTTTTTGGCCGGTCAGGGGATTTTCAGCAGCAGCCTGCCGCTTTTGGACATCGTGCCGATCGCAGCGACTGACACAATGTGCCAGGTGATTCAGACGCTCGACCAATTCTGCGCCGTCATCGTGGTCAGCAAACCGGCCGCCCGTCTTGGCGTCGAACTGCTTGAGCGCTTCTGGCCAACGCCGCCCGGTGTGAAGTGGTTCACTGTCGGCGCGGCGACGGCGCAGATCCTCGAGGATCACCGCTTGGACGTGAGCTTCCCGGCAGAGGGCGATGACAGCGAGGCCTTGCTCGAACGTTCCAGGCTGCGCGAGGCAATCGCACGACCTGATCCGCGCGTGTTGATCCTGCGCGGGGAGGGTGGGCGTGAGTTGCTGGCTGAGCGTTTGCGTGAGCTTGGTGCTAGTGTCGAGTATCTGGAGTTGTATCGCCGGGCGTTGCCCGCCTACCCACCGGCAGCGCTGGCGCAACGGATCGAAGCGGAACGCCTGAACGGGTTGGTGGTCAGCAGTGGACAAGGTTTTGAGCACCTGCATCAATTGGCCGGCGATGCCTGGCCGCGGTTGGCGCAGTTGTCGTTGTTCGTACCAAGCCCCAGGGTCGCCGAGCTTGCGCGTGCCGCCGGGGCCAAAACAGTTGTGGATTGTCGTGGTGCCAGTGCCGCGGCCTTGCTGACGGCGTTACGGGAGCATCCCGTACCCGTTTTCTAATGCAAAGGATGGATACGTGAGCGAAACAGCCTTGCCTAAAGATGACTCGCGACCGGTGCTTGATGCGCCTGTTGATGCGCCTGTTGATGCGTCTGTTGATGCACCTGTTAGTGATATGCCGCCGCCACCCGCTGGCGAGCCGCGTCGAGGCAATACGCTGGCGATCGTCGCGTTGCTGCTGGGCGCCGCCGGTGTCGCAGTGGGCGGTTGGGGGGTGTGGCAGGTGCGCCACTTGCAAGCCACCAACCAACAACAGTTGAGCCAGGTGCAGGCGCTGAACGACCAGGCGCAGAACCTCAAGCTCAATGAGGAACGCCTGAGCGCACGCCTCGCGCAATTGCCTGCCGCCGATGAACTGGAAGCGCGCAGCCGCCTGGTCATTCAACTGCAAGGCGATCAGCAGCGTCTGAACCAGCGTCTGGAAACCGTGCTTGGCGCAAGCCGCAAGGACTGGCGTCTGGCTGAAGCCGAGCACCTGTTGCGCCTTGCCAGTCTGCGATTGTCTGCCTTGCAGGACATCAGCAGCGCCCAGGCGCTGGTGCAAGGTGCCGACGAAATTCTGCGTGAACAGAACGACCCGGGTTCCTTCGCCGCCCGCGAGCAGGTGGCCAAGACCCTGATCGCCTTGCGCAGCACCGAACAACCGGATCGCACCGGATTGTTCCTGCGCCTGGGTGCACTGCGTGAACAGGTGACCAGCCTCACCGAGCTGGCGCCCGAGTACAAGGACCGTGGCGACTCGCTGCTCGGCCTGACCGCCGATGGCGACGGTGCCAGTCGCTGGGCGCAATGGTGGGACCAGATTTCGCGGTACATCCGTATCGATTTCAGCGCCGACAAGAATGTTCGTCCATTGCTCGCCGGCCAGAGCCTGAGCCAGGTGCGCCTGGCCCTGAGCCTGGCGCTGGAGCAGGCGCAGTGGGCTGCGCTCAATGGTCAGGCGGCGGTGTACTCCCAGGTGCTGGACGAAGCGCGGGACATCCTCAAGGGCAACTTCAATCCGGACAACGCGCAAAGTAAAATCATGCTTGAACAGGTCGCCGAGTTGAGCAAGCAGCCCGTTACTGTCGTTACGCCGGACCTGACCGGCACGCTGAGTGCGGTGCAGGGTTATCTGGAGCGGCGTAACGTCAATGCCGAAGAGTCGATCAAGCCACTGGCCAAGCCTGCCGCGCCGGAGGCCACGCCATGAAACGCCTGTATGTGATCGTGTTCCTTGTGATTGCGGCTGCCGCCGCGTTGGGGCTGGCGATTGCCGAACATTCCGGTTACGTGCTGATCGCCTACAAAACCTTCCGCTACGAATCGAGCCTGTGGGCCACCCTGGCGTTGGTGGCCGTGCTCTGGCTGCTGATCTGGGGCATCAAGGCGCTGGTCGAGCTGGTGATGACCTCCAGCGGCGTGGTCAATCCATGGTCGCGGCGCAACCGTAGCCGTCGTGTGCAGGTGGCTATCGAACACGGTCAACTGGACCTCGCCGAGGGGCGTTGGGCCAGCGCCCAGCGTCACTTGCACCGGGCCGCCGAAGCCGAGCGCCAGCCGCTGCTTTACTACCTCGGTGCGGCGCGCGCGGCGAACGAACAAGGTCATTACGAGGAAAGCGACAACCTGCTGGAGCGCGCACTGGAGCGCCAACCGCAAGCCGAATTGGCGATTGCCTTGAGCCACGCGCAGCTGCAGACCGACCGCGGCGATACCGACGGTGCCCTCGCCACCCTGCAAGCCATGCATGAACGCCATCCGCATAACGCACAAACCCTGCGCCAGTTGCAGCGTCTGCTTCAGCAGCGCGGTGACTGGTCGGCGTTGATTCGCCTGCTGCCGGAGTTGCGCAAGGATAAAGTCTTGCCCGCGGCCGAGCTCGCCGAGCTGGAGCGCCGTGCCTGGGGGGCAAACCTGTCCCTGGCGGCACAGCGCGAAGAAGATGGCACGGTAGGGCAGCAGGCCCTCGACAGTGCCTGGCAGCAACTGACCTCGGCGCAGCGCCAAGAACCGCAACTGGTGTTGGCGTATGCCGAGCAACTGCGCCAACTGGGTGCTCAGATCGAGGCCGAAGAGGTACTGCGCACCGCGCTCAAGCGCAACTACGACAGTCATCTGGCGCGACTCTACGGTTTGGTTCGGGGCAATGATCCGGCCCGTCAACTGCAAACCGCCGAAGGCTGGCTCAAAAACCATCCCGCCGACCCGAGCCTGCTGCTGACGCTGGGTCGTCTGTGCCTGCAAAACAGTTTGTGGGGCAAGGCCCGGGACTATCTGGAAAGCAGCCTGCGCATGCAGCGCAATCCGGAAGCCTGTGCCGAGCTTGCGCGGTTGTTGGCGCAAATGGGTGATACCGAGCGCAGCAACCAGCTGTTCCAGGAAGGCCTGGGGCTGTTGGATGAGCGTTTGCTCGCGGCGCCACTGCCGGTGGCGGCCCGTGCCTGAGTCACGTTCAATACGTTGAGCAATGACGTGGGATGAGGGCAATAAGGCCCTCGTCGCAAGGCGAAAATCAGCTGGAATTTGCTCACCCTTTTAGGTCGCAGGCAAAGTCCTACAAGGGACTACTTTTAATCCTCTCGCCTGCGTCGGGATTTCCCTACACTCCTGCTGAAGTCTCCGTGGGCGTTCGCCTTGAAAGCCCGCCGCGCTTTCCTCTACCGTAACGACCTGTCACTACTTTTACGGAAAAGCCATGTCTTTGGCCTGCTCACGCTCCTTGTTTTTCATGGCTTTCATTGCGGGTGCCCTGGCGCTGGGCGTTTCCTTCTACCTGGAATATGCAGTCGGCCTGCGGCCTTGCGGCTTGTGTCTGTTGCAGCGTTTTTGCCTGGCGCTTTTCACGGCGATCTGCCTGATGGCGTCGGTCCATGGCCCCGGGCGCGGCGCCAGCGTCCTGTATTGGCTACTCGGCTTGTGTTGCTGTCTGGCAGGTGCCACCGCGGCATGGCGGCAAGTCCTGTTGCAAAACCCTCCGGCAGACCCGTCAGTGACGTGCACGACGGCTCTGCCGGAGTTGTTTGCCAACACACCCTGGCTGTCGCTCGTTCAGCAATTGTTCAACGGCGCCGCCGATTGTGTGGAAATTTCCTGGACGCTGTTCGATCTGAGTCTCACCGAGTGGAGCCTGCTGCTCTTCGTCGCGATGATGATTCTGGCGCTCTACCAATCGTCGCGACTGGTCTGGACCAGCTATCAGCGACCATTCAGCGGCGAGTCGTCGCACCGGGCGTTTGCCGGCGATTAAACACTTGTATGAACTTTATCGCGTGCGTACCTTGAAGCCAGTGACGTGCGGGCATAATCTGGCCCGCACGTGTCATTGGAATTATGTTGCTCGATGACGCTCTGCCTGACCGCCCACCGATGTGAAAAGAGGCGAGCGGGCATAGAGCAGCTGACCCACAAGGGAAGAGAGATCACCATGCTCGAAAGTTGTCAGAATGCTCAGGAACGCTGGGGTGGAGTGCACCTGCTGATCGATCGCTGGTTACAGGAGCGACACGAACTGATCGGGGCCTACGACGCTCTCGGCGCGAAGCCTGAGGCGTTGGGTGAGAACCGCAAGCCTTTGCAGGAGTTCTGCGGCGTGCTGGTCGATTACGTCTCTGCCGGGCACTTCGAAATCTACGAGCAACTGACCGGGGAGGCCAAGGCCTTCAACGACCAGCGTGGCCTGGAACTCGCCGAGACGATTTACCCACGCATCGACGTCATCACCGAGAAGCTGCTCGCGTTCAATGACCTGTGCGATGAAGGCAAATGCGTCGCCGAGAAGTTCAAGGAACTGGGTGGCCTGCTGCATGAACGCTTCGAACTCGAAGACTGCCTGATTGAAGTGCTGCACACGGCTCACAAGGAAGCCGATTCGGTCCAGGCCTGAATCGCTTCGCACAAGATTCCGAAACGGCGTGCCCAGGCACGCCGTTTTGCATTTTCGTATCAGCTGGTCGCACCGCGTAATTCGACTTCAAACACCAGGGGTGTGAACGGCGCGATCACGTCACCGGCACCGTCGGCACCGTAGGCTTGGGCCGATGGAATCACCAGCCGCCATTTCGCCCCGACCGGCATGTTTTGCAATGCACTGCGCCAGCCCGCGATCACGCTGTCGAGGCTGAACCATTGCGGCTGGTTGTTCTGATCGAACACGGTGCCATCGGGCAAGCGTCCGATGTACAACACTTGTACCTTGCCGTTGGGTCCCGCCTTGGCGCCGGTGCCTGGTGTCAGCTCAGTCATCAGCACGCCATCGGCCAGTTCGCGCACGCCGGGCCTGGCTTTCTGCGCGGCAAGAAAGCGCTGCTCTTTTTCCAGCGCTGCTTCGCTCGGCGGCGCGGCCGATTGCACCGCGACCTGGGCTTCGTGTTCGGCCAGAATCTGCTGGATCTGTTCATCTTTCAGCGCCAGCGGCTTGCCCTGATAAGCCTGTTGCAGGCCTTCGACCAAGGCTTGCACTTGCAGGTCGGGAACCTCCTGGCGCAAGCGTTCACCCAGGCTTGCACCGAGGCTGTAGGCGAGATCGTGAGCTTCATTTCCCGGTGTTGTTTCGGCAGCCTGGGCCGCAGAAAAAAACACGCACAGCGACAAAAAAAGGTAGCGCGACATGGGCTCTCTCCGACCTGAATTGCGGGCGATTATGCCAGTGAGAATGCGCACAACGGTGAACTGCTTTCGTGCCGTTGCAGAACTTTTTCAATCCTTTGCAACGCAGCGCTTTCGATAGTGTCAACATGCCCTAGCGGCGGTTGCAGCAGAGGTCTAGTATGAGCCGCACTCACTTCAGCCAGGAGGTAAACCATGTCGGCCACCAAGAAGCCAGTTAACACTCCGTTGCACTTGCTCCAACAACTCTCGGGCAGCCTGCTCGAGCATCTGGAAACTGCTTGTTCCGAAGCCTTGGCTGATGCTGAAAAATTGCTCGCCAAACTGGAAAAGCAGCGCGGAAAAGCGCAAGAAAAACTGCACAAGTCCCGCACCAAATTGCAGGACGCTGCGTCGGCCGGTAAAGCCAAGGCACAAGCCAAGGCCAAGGGTGCAGTCGGCGATCTGGAAGAGCTGCTTGACGCACTCAAGGATCGTCAATCGGAAACCCGCACCTACATTCTGCAACTCAAGCGCGATGCTCAGGAAAGCCTGAAACTGGCCCAGGGCGTCGGTCGTGTACAAGAGGCTGTCGGCAAGGCGTTGTCCCTGCGTGCGGCCAAACCTGCTGCGACACCCGCGAAGAAAACCGCTGCCAAACCGGCTGTTGCAAAAGCACCTGCCAGGCCTGCTGCTGCAAAAACAGCGGCTGCCAAACCCGCCGCTAAAACAGCCGCGGCCAAGGCGGCGGCAAAACCTGCTGCGAGAAAACCGGCTGCTGCGCGACCCGTTGCTGCCAAAACCGCGGCTGCGAAACCGGCTGCCAAATCGGTTGCCGCAAAAACTGCCGCTGCGAAACCTGCCGCTAAAACTTCTGCCGCTAAACCCGTCGCGAAGCCAGCTGCAAAAGCGGCCGCTAAACCAGCCGCACGCACCGCTGCTGCAAAACCTGCAGCCAAGCCAGCGGCTAAACCTGTTGCGGCAAAACCGGCTGCACGAGCCGCGGCCAAGCCGGCAGCAAAACCTGCGGCGCGAGCGGCTGCTGCGAAGCCTGCGACCGCTGCCAAGCCTGCCACTGCCGCAAAACCAGCCGCTGCGGCAAAACCTGCTGCCAAGCCTGCGGCAAAACCAGCCGCCAAGCCTGCCGGGCGCAAACCTGTTGCCGCCAAACCAGCGACGCCGGTTGCCAAGCCTGCTGCTGCGGCTGCACCAGCCACTCCTGCTCCGGCAGCCACCACCTCGACACCTGCGCCAGCACCTACGCCTGGCGCAGCGTCGAGCGCTGTAACCACCCCAACCAGCGCTTCCTAAGTGCCGGTTACCGCGACGCGCAGTTGATGCAGCGCGTCGCGGTCCAGGTGGGCGGCTCCCGCCGTCGCACCTTCCAGCCAGGCTGATAGATCGGCCACGTCTTCTTGCGGCCAACTCTGCGCCGCTTTCTCCAGACGCAATAACAACTGTCGCTCGGCTTCCAGCTCCAGTGCCTTCATCTGTTCGCGCAAGGTATGCAAACCGGCGTCCTGCGAGGCGGCGGCTTTCCATTGTGTACGCAAGGTCCGTAGCGGTCGCACGACGTCGGCTTCCCAGCTGACAGCCATGCTGCGCAACTGTTGCAAACGTTGCTCATCACAGGCAACGCGCCGCTGGCCCAGCCACGCACCGCACAGCAACAGGCACACATTGACCCCCCCCGACTGCAATTGCAGGCAGGCGTGCTCAACGCCCGGACGGGCGTAAATGTTCAGGGAAAATCTCCACAGGTCAGAGGACATAGTGCTACTCGCGCCAGTTGCGAGCGAAGCTGGTAGACTCCGCCGCCATTATGATTCGACTTCAGAACCTGACTTTACAGCGTGGCCCGCAACGTCTGCTAGAAGACGCCGAGCTGACCCTGCACGCCGGCCAGAAAGCCGGCCTCATCGGTGCCAACGGCGCCGGCAAATCGAGCCTGTTCGCCTTGCTTCGGGGTGAACTGCACCCGGACTCGGGTGATTGCTTCCTGCCGGCCGACTGGCGTATCGCCCATATGCGCCAGGAGGTCGACACCCTCGAACGCCTGGCGGTCGACTACGTGCTCGATGGCGACCTGCGCCTGCGCCAGGTGCAACGCGACCTGGCGGCAGCCGAAGCGGCCCATGACGGTGCCGCACAGGCCCGCCTGCACTCGGAACTCGATAGCGCCGACGGTTACACCGCCGACGCCCGGGCGCGCAAGTTGCTGGCCGGCCTTGGCTTTACCAACGAGCAGATGGATCGCCAGGTCGGCGATTTCTCCGGTGGCTGGCGGATGCGCCTGAACCTGGCGCAAGCCCTGATGTGCCCATCGGACCTGTTGCTGCTCGACGAACCGACCAACCACTTGGACCTCGACGCCATCATCTGGCTCGAAGAATGGCTCAAGAGTTATCCCGGCACCCTGATGCTGATTTCCCACGACCGGGACTTCCTCGATGCCGTGGTCGATCACGTGGCCCACGTCGATCAGCGCAAGATCACCCTGTACCGCGGCGGCTACAGCGCCTTCGAACGCGCCCGCGCCGAACGCCTGGCCCAGCAACAGCAGGCGTACGAGAAGCAGCAGGTGCAACGTGCGCACATGGAAAGCTACATCG
Source organism: Pseudomonas sp. NFX15 (assembly GCF_049132105.1). Taxonomy (NCBI): domain Bacteria; kingdom Pseudomonadati; phylum Pseudomonadota; class Gammaproteobacteria; order Pseudomonadales; family Pseudomonadaceae; genus Pseudomonas; species Pseudomonas sp. NFX15. The sequence goes on along the minus strand of NZ_JAFMPV010000004.1, from coordinate 282,156 downwards.
CCCGCTTCAAGGCCCAGGCCACCAAGGCCCGTCAGGCGCAGAGCCGGATCAAGGCCTTGGAGCGGATGGAAGAGCTGACCGCGGCCCACGTCGATTCGCCGTTCGACTTTGTCTTTCGTGAATCGCAAAAGATTTCCAGCCCGTTGATCGACCTGTCCGACGCCCGTCTGGGCTACGGCGACAAAGCCGTGCTGGAGAAGGTCAAGCTGCAACTGACCCCGGGTGCGCGCATCGGTTTGCTCGGCCCTAACGGCGCCGGTAAGTCGACCCTGATCAAGAACCTCGCCGGCGAGCTTTCGCCATTGGCCGGTCGCTTGACCCGTGGCGAGAACACCGTGGTCGGTTACTTCGCCCAGCATCAGCTCGACTCGCTGGATGCCAAGGCCAGTCCGCTGCTGCACTTGCAGCGCCTGGCGCCGACCGAACGCGAACAGACGTTGCGTGATTTCCTCGGTGGTTTCGACTTCCGTGGTGCGCGGATCGATGAGCCGGTGTTGAATTTCTCCGGTGGTGAAAAGGCACGCCTGGCGTTGGCCTTGATCGCCTGGGATCGGCCGAACCTGTTGCTGCTCGACGAACCGACCAACCACCTGGACCTGGAAATGCGCCTGGCGCTGACCATGGCCCTGCAGGAATTCAGTGGCGCGGTATTGGTGGTCTCCCACGATCGCCATTTGCTCAAAAGCACCACCGACAATTTCTATCTGGTGGCGGATGGCAAGGTCGAGGAGTTCGACGGCGACCTCGAGGATTACACCCGTTGGCTGGTGGAGTATCGCCAGCGCAACGCGCCGGTCAGCAATACGCCGGTCAACCCGGACAAGACTGACAAGAAAGCCCAGCGCCAGGCTGCGGCTGCGTTGCGTCAGCAACTGGCACCGCACAAGCGCGAAGCGGACAAGCTCGAAGCCGAGTTGGGCAAGCTCCACGAAAAACTGGCGAAGATCGATGTCAGCCTCGGCGACAGCGACATCTACGAGCCGTTACGCAAAAACGAATTGCGTGATCTGCTGGCCGAACAGGCCAAGCTGAAGGTGCGTGAGGCAGAGCTGGAAGAGGCGTGGATGCAAGCCCTGGAATTGCTGGAAAGCATGCAGGCGGAGTTGGAGGCGTTGTCCTGATGGACGCGCTCAACCTGCCGTTGCCGGCACAGTGGGTCGAACCGGTCTTGCTCGGCGTGCAAATCCTGCTGATCCTGCTGGCTGGCTATTTCACCCAGCGCTTCGTTGCCAAAGGCCTGACCCGCCTCGGCGAGCGTTATCCGTTCCCGCCGCAACTGATGATGCCGCTGCGGGGCGGTCTGCGTTGGCTGATCATGGGCAGCGCGCTGATTTTCGTGCTGGAGCGCCTCGGGGTTTCGGCCACGGTGCTATGGACCGCGTTATCCGGTTTCGTCGCGGTCGCGGCGGTGGCGTTTTTCGCCATGTGGAGCGTGCTGTCGAACCTGCTGTGCGCGATCCTGATCTTTACCGTCGGCCCGTTTCGCCTGGGCGATGTGGTCGAGTTGGTGGACACCACCGACAAACCCGGCGTCAAAGGTCGGGTGGTGGCGATCAATCTGCTGTACACCACGCTGATCGAAGCCGAGGAACTTGGCACCGGCAGCGCCATGGTGCAAGTGCCCAACAGTCTGTTCTTCCAGCGCTCGGTGCGACGCTGGCGTGGGACGGATGTGTTTTCCAGCGGGTTTGAAAAGTAAGCCCTCTGTTGGCCGTTACACCGCTATCGCGAGCAGGCTCGCGAAGAGACCAACACGGGTCGGCTGTCGCCATGTCCTACAAAAAATCGGTAGTCATTCACCCAAAGCCGCATTAGCTTAGACGTCTGTCACGAGTCCGAGTCGAGGTGTGCAATGGAGCTTCAAACATGGCTGGCGTTTTTTGCCGCCTGCTGGGTGATCAGCCTGTCCCCCGGTGCCGGCGCCATTGCGTCGATGTCCAGTGGTTTGCAATACGGTTTCTGGCGCGGTTACTGGAACGCCCTGGGCCTGCAACTGGGCCTGGCCCTGCAGATCGCCATCGTCGGTGCCGGCGTCGGTGCCATTCTCACGGCGTCGGCCTCGGCGTTCTACGCAATCAAATGGTTTGGCGTGGCGTACCTGGTCTACCTTGCGATCAAGCAATGGCGAGCGCTGCCCAGCGACATGAGCGACGACGCGGCCGTGCGCCAGATCGGCAAGCCGATGGCGCTGGTGTTCCGCGGTTTCCTGGTGAACATCAGCAACCCCAAGGCACTGGTGTTCATGCTGGCGGTGCTGCCGCAGTTCATTGACCCGCATGCGCCACTGTTGATTCAGTACCTGGTGATCGGCGTGACCATGATCTGCGTCGACCTGATCGTCATGGCCGGCTACACCGGTCTGGCGTCCAAGGTGTTGCGTCTGCTGCGCACACCGAAGCAGCAAAAACGCATGAACCGTACCTTTGCCGGGTTGTTCATCGGCGCGGCGGCGTTCATGGCAACGCTGAGAAGAGCGGTAGTCTAAACCCGCAGAAATCCACAAAGGCGACCCATGAGGTCGCCTTTTTCTTTGGCTTATCAGTGAGTTGGAGAGCGCGAAAATTCGCGGGAGGCCCCGACTGGTGGGCGGCGGTGGGCGTTTCGGTTTCGCGACGCTGGCGTTCTTTGATTTTGAGTGGCTGGGGATTCATGCGGATGCGTATTCGCTGGGTGCCCAGGCTTTGGCAATCATTGCGATTGGCGTGTTGTATGGCCGCAGTCGTGTGATTGAGAAGCGGCGGGTGGCGGTTTCTTAAAAAGCATTCGCTGCGCTCACTTTCGCGAGCAGGCTCACTCCCACAGGTTTAGCGTTAACCTGTGGGAGTGAGCCTGCTCGCGATGCTTTTTAGAGAGGAAAACATGATGCGTGTATGGATTGATGCCGACGCCTGCCCCCGGGCAGCCAAGGACCTGGTAGTGAAGTTCGCCCTCAAGCGCCAGTTCGAAGTGGTGCTGGTAGCCGGGCAGCCGCAGACCAAGCCGGGGTTGGCGCTGGTCAAGTTGATCGTGGTGCCGAGCGGTCCGGATGCCGCCGATGATTACCTGGTGGAACACGCGGTGCCCGGCGAACTGGTGATCTGCAGCGACGTGCCGTTGGCTGACCGCCTGGTGAAGAAGGGCGTGGCCGCGCTCGATCCGCGAGGCAAGGAATTTGATGCGCAGAACATGGGCGAGCGGTTGGCCGTGCGAAACCTGTTCACCGATTTGCGCGAACAGGGGCAAATGGGCGGTGGTCCGGCCCCGTTCGGCGACCGCGAGAAGCAAGCGTTCGCCAATGCGCTGGACCGGATTCTGACCCGACTCACCCGCAAACCCTGACGGCCTTTGTAGGAGCTGGCTTGCCAGCGAAAGCAATCGATCCTTCAACATCGTCCTTGAAGGGGACGGCCCTTTCGCTGGCAAGCCAGCGCCTACAAAGAATCGTGTAAATCGCTACCTTGCGTTACGCATCGTTTTCGTGGGTCAGTTCCAGCACCCGGTCGACCAGTTTGTTGATGCCGGAAGCCACTTCACTGATGCTTTGCGCCAGCATGTAAGCCGGGGTGCTCACCAGTTTTCGGGCCTTGTCCTCGACGATGTCGGTGACGGCGCAATCGGTGTGGGTCGCGCCCATCTTGTTCATCGCGGCCGCGGTGTCGCTGTCGTTGCCGATGGTGCAGGTGACACCGGGGCCGTAGATCTTGGCCGCGAGGGCCGGCGAGATGCACATCAAGCCCACCGGCTTGCCGGCCTCGGCAAAGGCTTCGGTCAGCGCCAGGACATCCGGCTGAACGCTGCAACCGGCGCCTTCGAGGGCGAAGTTGGACAGGTTCTTCGCCGAGCCAAAACCACCGGGTACGATCAGCGCGTCGAACTCATCGACGTTCGCCTCACGGATGTCCTGGATGTTGCCGCGGGCAATACGCGCCGACTCCACCAGCACGTTGCGCGATTCGGGCATTTCCTCGCCGGTCAGGTGATTGATCACATGCAGCTGTGCAATGTTCGGTGCGAAGCACTGCACCTGGGCGCCGCGCTGGTCTAGGCGCAGCAGGGTAATGACGCTCTCGTGGAGCTCGGCGCCGTCGTACACGCCACAACCGGAAAGGATCACTGCAACTTTTTTGCTCATGGGCTTTTCTCCAGATTCATGGCGTTAAATGTCCACTAATTTGGCACGCGTTGCCATAGGGTTAATCCATGGCAACGCCTAGCATCTGTCCTCAAGATTCCGATCAGGGCGCGTCATGGACTTCATTCTGTATGCAGTGCCGTTTTTCTTTGTCCTGATCGCCATCGAGCTGCTGGCCGACCGTTGGCGTGGGGTGCGCAATTATCGGGTGGCGGATGCGATCAACAGCATCAGCACCGGCGTGCTGTCGACCACCACGGGCCTGTTGACCAAAGGTGGGGGTCTTGTGACCTACGCGTTGGCGCTCAAGCACCTGGCGCTGTTCGAGCTGTCGGCCGACAGTCTCTGGACCTGGGTGCTTGCCTTTGTCTTCTACGATTTGTGCTACTACTGGCTGCATCGCCTGGGCCATGAGCGCAACATCCTCTGGGCCGCCCATTCGGTGCATCACCAGAGCGAGGACTACAACTTGTCCACGGCGTTGCGCCAGACCAGTACCGGGTTCTTGCTGAGCTGGATCTTCTATCTGCCGATGGCGGTGTTCGGCGTGCCGCTGCTGGTGTTTGTCAGCGTCGCGGCGCTGAACCTGCTGTACCAATTCTGGGTACACACCCGGCACATTCCCAAGCTGGGCTGGTTCGAATGGTTCTTTGTCACACCGTCCAATCATCGGGCCCACCATGCACAGAACGCTCTCTACATGGATCGCAACTACGGCGGGGTGTTCATTATTTGGGACCGGCTGTTCGGTTCGTTCCAGGAAGAGGATGATAACGAGCCGGTGATTTTCGGCGTGACCACGCCGCTGGCGAGCTGGAATCCGCTGTGGGCGAACGTGCAGTTCTATGCGCAATTGTGGGCCGATGCGCGGCGTGCCGAGCGCACCTGGGACAAGCTGCGGATCTGGTTCATGCGCACCGGATGGCGGCCAGCGGACGTGGCGGCGAACTACCCGCTGAGCAAGCCGGACCTGACCCGGTTCAGTAAGTTCGACGTGCCGCTCGACGGGCGCCAGCAACTCTACGTCCTGTTGCAGTTCTGCGTTTATATCGCGCTGGGCAGCTACTTGATGAACCTCCAGGCGCACTTGCCAACCGCCGCATTACTGCTGGGCTGGGTCGCGGTGGCGCTGGGCTTGTTTGGGTTGGGCGTGGCTCTGGAGAATCGCCCGTGGGCGTTGAAGGTGGAGCTGTTGCGGCTGGCGTCGAATGTGCCGCTGGTGTGGCTGGCGCCTGTCGTGGGCCTTTGGCCGGCCAGCGCGGTGGGCTGGGTCGGCCTGCTCAGCTACAGCCTGTTGAGCGGTATCGGTCTCTACTGTTGCCGCAACCGTATCACTCGGTTGGTGTCGTAGGACCTTCGGATTTGCTGCGTGCAGCCTTCAAGGCCTGCTCGTCGGCGTAAACCTGCCTGGCCAGGCGGGCGTTCTTGAATCGCCGCCGCAGCCAAAGCACCACGCCCAGCACCAGCAAGGCTCCGAGTACCCACAGCTCGTACTTCTTCACGCTGCCGAGCATGCCTTCGAGCACCGCGCCGAAATGGTACGCGGCCGCCGCCAGCGCCGCCGCCCAGACCGCCGCGCCAATGCCGTTGAGCAGCAGGTAGCGTCCTGGTGGATAACCCGAAAGACCAATGGCCACCGGCATGACCGTGCGCAAACCGTAGACGAAGCGGAAACTGAGGACCCAGATGTCCGGGTGCTTGCGGATGTGTTCCAGCGCCCGATCGCCCATCATTTGCCAGCGAGGTTTGCGCGCCAGCAGCTTGCGACCGTGCTTGCGTCCCAGGAAATACCACAGCTGGTCGCCGGCATAGCTGCCGCAGAAAGCCACGACCACCACCAGGTTGATGTCCATGTATCCACGGAACGCGAGAAAGCCCGCGAGTACCAGGATGGTTTCGCCTTCGAAGAACGTGCCCAGGAAAAGGGCAAAGTAGCCAAAGTCATGCAGAAATTGTTGGAGCATTGTCTGGGTGCTGGCGAAATGAACGCGCAGCCTAACCCTTCGGGCACATTCAGGAAAGTGTCCAAATGTGTCTCGACGTGAACATTTCCTACAACGACAATGGAATGCGGCTACCTGTCACACCGGTGCGCACAACTGTCATACGTTCGTCATAATGGCCGCTTATAACTGTCACGCTCGCCCGAAAGCGCGGGCTCAGGAGTCTGCCGTGAGCTTTACCCCCGCCAACCGTCTGTTCCCCGCAACCCGCCTGCGCCGCAACCGTCGTGACGACTTCTCGCGTCGCCTGGTCCGTGAAAACGTCCTGACCGTCGATGACCTGATCCTGCCGGTGTTCGTGCTGGACGGTGAAAACCGTCGCGAAGCGGTGGCCTCGATGCCGGGCGTCGAACGCCTGACCATCGATCTGTTGCTGGAGGAGGCGGCCAAGTGGGTCGAGCTGGGGATTCCCGCGTTGGCGTTGTTCCCGGTGACGCCCGCCGACCTCAAGTCGCTGGACGCTGCCGAAGCCTGGAACCCCGAAGGCATCGCCCAACGCGCCACCCGCGCGTTGCGCACACAATTTCCTGAGCTGGGTGTGATCACCGATGTCGCCCTGGACCCGTTCACCACCCACGGCCAGGACGGCATCCTCGACGAAGAAGGCTACGTGCAGAACGACATCACCGTCGACGCGCTGGTCCGCCAGGCCTTGTCCCATGCCGAGGCTGGCGCTCAGGTTGTCGCGCCCTCGGACATGATGGACGGTCGCATCCAGGCGATCCGTGAGGCCCTCGAAGTGGCCGGTCACGTCAACGTGCGGATCATGGCCTACTCGGCCAAGTACGCGAGCGCCTATTACGGCCCATTCCGCGATGCGGTCGGTTCGGCGCTGAACCTGGGCAAGGCCAACAAGGCCTCCTATCAGATGGACCCGGCCAACAGCAACGAAGCCCTGCACGAAGTGGCGGCGGACTTGTCAGAAGGCGCAGACATGGTCATGGTCAAGCCAGGCATGCCGTACCTCGACATCCTGTGCCGGGTCAAAGAAGAATTCAAAGTGCCGACGTTTGTTTATCAAGTCAGCGGCGAATACGCCATGCACATGGCGGCAATCCAGAATGGCTGGTTGAGCGAAGGGGTTATCCTCGAGTCGCTGACCGCTTTCAAACGGGCAGGCGCCGATGGCATCCTGACGTACTTTGCCGTTCGTGCCGCCCAATTGTTACGAGAGCAAAAATAGCCCTCCCAGGAACATTCGATGAATACCGAAGTGCTCACTGAAGTTGCCGTAAAAGACGCTCAACCTGTGATGGAGCAAGTCGACGAGACCCCGCCGGAGCTGGAGCCCGCTCAGCCCGCGGCGGTCGTCGAGCCCGCTGCCTCCGCGCCGGCGATCGCCATTCCTGGCCTGGATGACAGCAGCCTGTACATCCACCGCGAGCTTTCGCAATTGCAGTTCAATATCCGCGTGCTGGAGCAGGCGCTGGACGAGTCCTACCCCTTGCTGGAGCGGCTGAAGTTTCTGCTGATCTTCTCCAGCAACCTGGACGAGTTCTTCGAGATTCGTGTCGCCGGCCTGAAGAAGCAGATCACCTTCGCCCGTGAACAGGCCGGCGCCGATGGCTTGCAACCGCACCAGGCCCTGGCGCGTATCAGCGAACTGGTGCACGGTCACGTCGACCGCCAGTACGCGATTCTCAATGAAATCCTGTTGCCGGAGCTGGAAAAACATCAGGTCCGTTTCATCCGTCGCCGCAACTGGACGACCAAGCTCAAGACCTGGGTCCGCCGTTATTTCCGCGACGAGATCGCACCGATCATCACCCCGATCGGTCTCGACCCGACGCACCCGTTCCCGTTGCTGGTGAACAAGAGCCTTAACTTCATCGTCGAGCTCGAAGGCATCGACGCCTTCGGACGCGACTCTGGCCTTGCGATCATCCCGGCCCCGCGTCTGCTGCCGCGCATCATCAAGGTGCCGGAAGAAGTCGGCGGCCCGGGCGACAACTATGTGTTCCTGTCGTCGATGATCCACGCCCACGCCGATGACCTGTTCCAGGGCATGAAGGTCAAGGGCTGCTACCAGTTCCGCCTGACCCGTAACGCCGACCTGGCGCTGGATTCCGAAGACGTCGAAGACTTGGCCCGTGCCCTGCGCGGTGAGCTGTTCTCCCGTCGCTACGGCGATGCGGTGCGTCTGGAAGTGGCCGATACCTGCCCTAAACACCTGTCGGACTACCTGCTCAAGCAATTCAACCTGAGCGAGACCGAGCTGTATCAGGTCAACGGTCCGGTGAACCTGACACGCCTGTTCAGCATCACCGGCCTGGACAGCCAGCGCGAGCTGCAGTACCTGCCGTTCACCCCGCAGATCCCGAAACTGCTGCAGAACAGCGAGAACATCTTCAGCGTGATCAGCAAGCAGGACATCCTGCTGCTGCACCCGTTCGAGTCGTTCACTCCGGTGGTCGACCTGCTGCGCCAGGCGGCCAAGGACCCACACGTGCTGGCCGTGCGCCAGACGTTGTACCGTTCCGGCGCCAACTCGGAAATCGTCGACGCGCTGGTGGATGCGGCGCGTAACGGTAAAGAGGTCACGGCGGTGATCGAACTGCGTGCGCGGTTCGACGAAGAGTCCAACCTGCAACTGGCCAGCCGCCTGCAAGCGGCCGGCGCGGTGGTGATCTACGGTGTGGTCGGCTTCAAGACCCACGCCAAGATGATGCTGATTTTACGTCGAGAGGCCGGCGAAATCGTGCGTTACGCGCACCTCGGCACCGGTAACTACCACGCCGGCAACGCCCGCCTGTACACCGACTACAGCTTGCTGACCTCCGACGACGCCTTGTGCGAAGACGTTGGCAAGCTGTTCAGCCAGTTGATCGGCATGGGTAAGACGCTGCGCATGAAGAAGCTGCTGCATGCGCCGTTCACCCTGAAAAAGGGCATGCTCGACATGATTGCCCGCGAAACCCAGTTCGCCCTCGACGGCAAGCCGGCGCACATCATTGCCAAGTTCAACTCGCTGACCGATCCGAAGATCATCCGCGCGCTGTACAAGGCCAGCCAGTCGGGCGTGCGCATCGACCTGGTGGTGCGCGGCATGTGCTGCCTGCGGCCAGGCATCGCCGGGGTTTCCCACAACATCCACGTGCGCTCGATCATCGGCCGCTTCCTGGAACACACCCGGGTGTTCTACTTCCTCAATGGCGGCGACGAGCAGATGTTCCTCTCCAGCGCCGACTGGATGGAGCGCAACCTCGACAAGCGCGTCGAGACTTGCTTCCCGGTGGAAGGCAAGAAGCTGATCATGCGGGTCAAGAAAGAGCTGGAACTGTACCTCACCGACAACACCCACAGCTGGAGCCTGCAGTCGGACGGTCGTTACATCCGCAACACGCCGACCGGCAACCAGAACCCACGCAGCGCCCAGGCGACATTGCTGGAGCGATTGGGCAGCCCGATCCTGGCTGTGCGGTAACGCGCAACCCGCTGGAACAAAAAAGGGCGATCCATACGGATCGCCCTTTTTTGTTCCAGCGAACTCTGTAGGAGCTGGCTTGCCAGCGAAGGTGGTCTTGAATTCGGCGCAAGGCTTGAAAGCGCCTTCGCCGGCAAGCCGGCTCCTACAAGGGGCGTGGTTCAGCGATGAGTTGTTTATCGAACGCTAAGGACGATATCGACGCGGGTCAGCCATTGCGCTTCGATTTCGAAGTCGGCCTGGGTCAGTTGATTTTCATCCAGCCAGTTCTCCGGGAACACCACTTCCAGGCAATTGCCGTTGGCGTTCAATTCCACCTGCGGCATCTGCTGGGTGCCACGGATGTGGTGGAACAGGATCGCAAAGCGCAGCAACACGCACAGGCGGATCAGCTTGGTGCCGTCTTCGCCGAAGTCGGCGAACTTGTCCTTGGGGATGTTGCGTCGATGGCCGCGCACCAGCAGCGCCAGCATCAACTGATCTTCGCGGGAGAACCCGGCGAGGTCCGAGTGCTCGATCAGGTAGGCGCCATGCTTGTGGTACTGGTAATGCGCAATGTCCAGGCCCACTTCATGGACCTTGGCCGCCCAGCCAAGCAGCTCGCGCCAGACGCCGTCTTCCAGTTCCCAGTCCTTGGCCACCTGGTCGAACGCATGCAGCGCCTTGCGCTCAACCCGTACGACTTGCTCCTGATCGACGTGGTAGCGCTCCATCAGCGAGGTGAGGGTGCGTTCGCGCACGTCTTCGTGATGATGGCGGCCCAGCAGGTCATAGAGCACGCCTTCGCGCAGGGCGCCCTCGCAGTGGTCCATGCGTTGCAGTTCGAGGGAGTCGAAGATCGCTTCGAGAATCGCCAGGCCGGCCGGGAAAATCGCCCGGCGATCCGGCTTGATGCCTTCGAAGTCGATTTTCTCGACGTCGCCGAGCTTGATCAGCTTGCGCTTGAGCCAGGCCAGGCCGTCGGCATTGACCTCACCGGTGCCGTGGCCACCTGCCTTCAGCGCCAGGCCGATGGCGCGGATAGTGCCCGAGGAGCCGATGGCTTCATCCCAGGTCAGGCGGTGCAGGGCGTGCTCGATGCTCATGATCTCCAGCCGCGCCGCGGTGTACGCCTGGGCGTAACGGGCCGGGGTGATCTTGCCGTCCTTGAAATAACGCTGGGTGTAGCTGACGCAGCCCATCTGCAGGCTTTCGCGCAGCAGTGGCTCGAAACGCTGGCCGATGATGAACTCGGTACTGCCGCCGCCGATGTCGGCCACCAGTCGCTTGCCCGGGGTGTCGGCGAGGGTATGGGAGACACCCAGATAGATCAGGCGTGCTTCTTCACGGCCGGAAATGACTTCTACCGGGTGACCGAGGATTTCTTCGGCGCGACGGATGAATTCGGCGCGGTTGCGGGCTTCGCGCAGGGCGTTGGTGCCGACGATGCGCACGGCGCCGGTGGGCATGCCGTTGATCAGTTGGGCGAAACGCTTGAGGCAGTCGAGCCCGCGTTGCATCGATTCTTCGTTGAGGTGGCGCTCTTCGTCGATGCCGGCGGCCAGCTGAACCTTCTCCCCGAGACGCTCGAGAATACGGATCTCGCCGTTCTGGGCCTTGGCCACGACCATATGGAAACTGTTGGAGCCCAGGTCGATTGCGGCGATCAGGGACAGGTTCTTGGCTTGGGAATGCGGCATGGTCAGGGGATCTCGGTCGATTACCTCGACATCGTGCCACGATCAAAGGCTGGCGCCAACGCGCAGGAGCTGCAGGAGGCTGCGATCTTTTGGCTTGGGGGTTCAAGTGGTGCGGCGACTGGCCTCTTCGCGGGCAAGCCCGCTCCCACAGTTATTGTAGTCAACGCGCAATTGTATTCCACCGCAGGACCCTGTGGGAGCGGGCTTGCCCGCGAAGGCGGCCTCACGGACACAAAATAAGTTGGCTTGAGCTATACCCAAACTCATCGAACACCATAGCGAGACTCAATCATCTGCGGCTTCCTGAACACGGGAAGGGCAGCTATGATGGGCCACGTTTTTTTGCTTACAACCTGGAGAATTCCATGAGCAGCGATCTGATCAAACACGTTAGCGACGCCAGCTTCGAAGCCGACGTACTCAAGGCCGAAGGCGCTGTACTGGTCGACTACTGGGCTGAATGGTGCGGCCCTTGCAAAATGATCGCTCCGGTTCTGGACGAAATTGCAGAAACCTACAAAGGCAAGCTGACCGTTGCCAAGCTGAACATCGACGAAAACCAGGAAACTCCGGCCAAGCACGGCGTTCGTGGTATCCCGACCCTGATGCTGTTCAAGAACGGCAACGTTGAAGCGACCAAGGTCGGCGCACTGTCGAAGTCGCAACTGGCTGCTTTCCTCGACGCCAACATCTAAGCGTCGCTGACAAGTGTCCCAAAAAAGCCCCGCAAATAGCGGGGCTTTTTGCGTATTCAGGGCTAGACGCTCCCAAACTCAGGTGTTACATTCGGCCCCGCAGTGGTTTCTCCACTGCCCCCTGCTAGCCGTCGCCGACGCACTCCTTTTCGAATAAGTACGCGATCCTGTCGCCTTCTCTGCGGCGCGGCCTCATTAAGCCAAAAGCTTAATTTCCCCCCTCCATAAATGATTACGTCATTCCTATATGAATCTGACTGAACTCAAGCAAAAGCCGATTACCGAACTGCTCGAATTGGCCGAACAGATGGGCATAGAAAATATGGCCCGTTCGCGCAAGCAGGACGTGATTTTCTCCCTGCTCAAGAAGCACGCGAAAAGCGGTGAGGAAATCTCCGGTGATGGCGTGCTGGAGATTCTCCAGGACGGCTTCGGCTTCCTGCGCTCCGCTGACGCTTCCTATCTCGCCGGCCCGGACGATATCTACGTCTCGCCGAGCCAGATCCGTCGTTTCAACTTGCGTACCGGTGACACCATCGTTGGCAAGATCCGCCCTCCAAAGGAAGGCGAGCGTTATTTCGCGCTTCTCAAGGTCGATACCATCAACTACGACCGTCCGGAAAACGCGAAAAACAAGATTCTCTTCGAGAACCTGACCCCGCTGTTCCCGACCGTGCGCATGAAGATGGAAGCCGGTAACGGTTCCACCGAAGACCTCACCGGACGTGTCATCGACCTCTGCGCCCCGATCGGTAAAGGCCAGCGCGGTCTGATCGTTGCACCGCCGAAAGCGGGCAAGACGATCATGCTGCAGAACATTGCCGCGAACATCGCGCGTAATAACCCTGAAGTTCACCTGATCGTGCTGCTGATCGACGAACGTCCGGAAGAAGTAACCGAAATGCAGCGCACCGTGCGCGGCGAAGTGGTTGCCTCGACGTTCGACGAGCCGCCAACCCGTCACGTGCAGGTTGCCGAAATGGTGATCGAGAAGGCCAAGCGCCTGGTCGAGCACAAGAAGGACGTGGTGATCCTGCTCGACTCCATCACCCGTCTGGCCCGCGCCTACAACACCGTGATCCCGAGCTCCGGCAAAGTACTCACCGGTGGTGTCGATGCTCACGCCTTGGAGAAACCGAAACGTTTCTTCGGCGCTGCGCGAAACATCGAAGAAGGCGGCTCGCTGACCATTATCGCCACCGCACTGGTTGAAACCGGTTCGAAGATGGACGAAGTGATCTACGAGGAATTCAAGGGCACCGGCAACATGGAGCTGCCACTGGATCGCCGCATCGCTGAAAAGCGCGTCTTCCCGGCCATCAACATCAACCGTTCCGGTACCCGCCGCGAAGAGTTGCTGACGGCAGACGACGAGTTGCAACGCATGTGGATCCTGCGCAAGCTGCTGCACCCGATGGATGAAGTAGCAGCCATCGAGTTCCTGGTCGACAAGCTGAAAACGACCAAGACCAACGACGAATTCTTCCTGTCGATGAAACGCAAGTAACATCAACGGTTGAATCCAAGAGAATGGCGCCCCAGTGGGGCGCCATTTTTTTTGTGCATTTTTTGGCTTTTACATGGGAGGTTTTGCAGCGGCTAAGGTCAGTTGGTGAGCAATCAACAACTGGCGTGGCCAGCGTTCAACGAGGCCCATGCGCTGGTTGCACTAAAACAATGATCTGAATGGCTTGGCGTTCTATGAGCACACTGGTTTACAGACGGGATATCGACGGCTTGCGCGCCGTGGCGGTGATCGCCGTCGTGCTGTTTCATTTTGGCGTTCCGGGATTTACCGGCGGTTATGTCGGCGTGGACGTGTTTTTCGTGATTTCCGGTTACCTGATCACTTCGATCATCTGGAACCAGCGCCAGGCCGGGCGCTTCAGTTTCGTCGAGTTCTGGGCCCGGCGGGCGCGGCGGATTCTGCCGGCGCTGTTTGTGATGATCATCGCGGTGCTGGCCGTCGGTTGGTTCCTGCTGGCGCCGAAGGATTACGAAGAGCTCGGCCGCTCGGTGCGCTATCAGGTGACGTTCGTGTCGAACCTGCTGTTCATGCGCCAGGCTGGCTATTTCGATGTCGCCTCGGACCTCAAGCCGCTGCTGCACACCTGGTCGCTGGCAGTGGAGGAACAGTTCTACATTCTCTTCCCGTTGTTGCTGACACTGCTGTCGAGCCGTCTCAAGCATTGGCGGCTGGCGCTGTTCGCGGTGTTGCTGGGGTCGTTTGGCCTGAGCGTGTGGGCCGTCGCCCATCATCCGGAAAAAGCGTTCTTCCTGCTGCCGATGCGGGCCTGGGAACTGCTGGCCGGTGCGATGCTGGCGGTAGCGCCCAAATCTGCGTGGCGTCTCAAGCCGATGGCGGCGCAGTGGCTGAGCCTGTTGGGCATGTCGCTGATCCTGCTGGCGGTGTTCGGTTACGACAAGTCCACGCCATTCCCGGGCGTCGCGGCGTTGTTGCCGGTACTGGGCGTGGTGCTGCTGATTCTGGCCAACGGTCATCGTCCCACTTTGGTGGGGCAGTTGTTGAGCAGTCGGGCGATGGTGGGCCTCGGCCTGATTTCCTATTCCTGGTACCTGTGGCATTGGCCGGTGTTTGTGATGTCCAGCTACGCCAGTGTCTCCGAGTCGAGTGCGCTCGATGGCGCTGGCCTTATCCTGCTCAGCCTGGTGCTGGGTTACCTGTCATGGCGGTTTGTCGAGACGCCGTTCCGTGAGCGTCGCCTATTCGCCGGTCGCCGGCAGATTCTGCTCGCGGGTGCTTGCGGCATTCTGGTGCTCGGCCTGGCCGGGCAAACGCTGCGCTGGACCGATGGATTGCGCTGGCGCCTGTCCGATCAGGCCCTGCAATACGCCAAGGGGCGCGAATGGCGACCGGAACTGATGGCCTGCCTGGCCAACGACAAGACCCCGGACGACAAATTGTTCTGCCACTACGGCATTCAAGACCGCCCATCCCGGGCGCTGGTGTGGGGTGACAGCCACGCCACGGCGCTGATTCCGGCGTTCGATGACGGCGCCAAGGCCCATGGTGTCAGTGTGGTCCTGGCCAGTTCTCCCGGTTGCTTGCCCGTCGAGGGCCTGGAGCACGATGCGCGTTGTGCCCGGTTCAACCGGCGAGTCGAAGAGGCCCTGAAACCGCAGTCTGTCAGTGATGTCGTGCTGGTCGCACGTTGGAGCCTTTATCTCTACGGCGACGCCAAGGGTGATCTGGCTCATGCCTTGCGCACGCCAGAGGGGCATTACGACCGCGCCATCGCCGAACAACGTTTGGCGCAGGGGCTGCGTTCACGCGTCGCGCAATTGCGGGCGCAAGGGCACCGAGTCTGGTTGGTCAAGGAAGCGCCCTTGCAGGCTTTCAGCCCACCGTACCGCCTGACGCGGCTGGCAATGCTGGGTCGTCCGGTCGACGACGTCGGCCTGGCAATCGCCAAGCATCACGAGCGGCAGGCATTCATCAGTCAGTTGTTCGCTCAGCTGGCCCAAGACCCGGCAGTCCGTGTACTGGACCCGGCACCGAGGCTGTGTGATGCGAGCGGCCTGTGCCGTGCCGAACGCGGCGGTTATTCGTTGTACACCGATGACAATCACCTCTCGCAGGTCGGTGCACGCTGGGTGGCGCCGGTCCTCGAACCGCTGTTTGTCGGCCTGAAAGCCAGGGGAAACCCGGAAAAACGCCAGGTGAATGCATCCAGATAAGCAGCGACAGGCTGCCAGCGGGCGGCAGAGCAGGTAGGATGTACGCCTATTTTTCGGGTGCCATCATCAATGAAATTCAAGGATCTTCGGGATTTCGTGCAGCAGCTTGAGCAGCGCGGAGAGTTGAAACGCATCCAGATCCCCGTGTCTCCGGTGCTGGAGATGACCGAGGTGTGTGATCGCACGCTGCGGGCCAAAGGCCCGGCGCTGTTGTTCGAGAAGCCGACCGGCTACGACATCCCGGTGCTCGGCAACCTCTTCGGCACGCCCGAGCGGGTGGCCATGGGCATGGGCGCCGAATCGGTCAGCGAGCTGCGCGAGATCGGCAAGCTGCTGGCGTTCCTCAAGGAACCTGAGCCGCCGAAGGGCCTGAAGGATGCCTGGTCGAAGCTGCCAATCTTCCGCAAGATCATTTCGATGGCGCCCAAAGTCGTCAAGGACGCGGTGTGCCAGGAAGTGGTCATCGAAGGTGACGACGTCGACCTGGCGATGCTGCCGGTGCAGACTTGCTGGCCGGGCGACGTCGGTCCGCTGATCACCTGGGGCCTGACCGTCACCAAGGGCCCGAACAAGGATCGCCAGAACCTCGGCATCTATCGCCAGCAAGTGATTGGTCGCAACAAGGTCATCATGCGCTGGCTGAGCCACCGTGGCGGCGCGCTGGATTTCCGTGAGTGGTGCGAAAAGCACCCCGGCCAGCCATTCCCGGTCTCGGTCGCGCTCGGCGCTGACCCGGCGACCATCCTCGGCGCCGTGACCCCGGTGCCAGACAGCCTGTCGGAATACGCTTTCGCCGGCCTGTTGCGCGGTAATCGCACCGAACTGGTCAAGTGCCGTGGCAACGACCTGCAAGTGCCAGCCACTGCCGAGATCATCCTCGAAGGCGTGATCCACCCGGGCGAAATGGCCGATGAAGGCCCCTACGGCGACCACACCGGCTACTACAACGAAGTCGACAGCTTCCCGGTGTTCACCGTCGAGCGCATCACCCACCGGATCAAGCCGATCTACCACAGCACCTACACCGGCCGTCCACCGGATGAGCCGGCGATCCTCGGCGTGGCGCTCAACGAAGTGTTCGTGCCGATCCTGCAGAAGCAGTTCCCGGAGATCACCGACTTCTACCTGCCGCCTGAAGGATGCTCGTACCGTATGGCCATCGTGACCATGAAGAAGTCGTATCCGGGTCATGCCAAGCGGGTCATGCTGGGTGTCTGGTCGTTTTTGCGACAGTTCATGTACACCAAGTTCGTTATCGTCACCGACGACGATATCAACGCCCGCGACTGGAACGACGTGATCTGGGCCATCACCACGCGCATGGACCCCAAGCGCGACACGGTGATGATCGACAACACGCCGATCGACTACCTCGACTTCGCCTCGCCGGTGTCTGGCCTGGGCTCGAAAATGGGCCTGGATGCCACGCATAAATGGCCGGGCGAAACCACCCGCGAGTGGGGCCGGGTGATCGTCAAGGACGATGCCGTGACTCAGCGGATCGATGCCATCTGGAATCAGTTAGGAATAGATTGATGCGTGTAACCTTGCAGCCCTCCGGAGCAGTGCTTGAGATATTGCCCGGCGAGCGGATTCTCGATGGCGCACGGCGTTTGGGCTACGAATGCCCGCAAAGCTGCCGCAATGGCAATTGCCACGTGTGCGCGGCACTGCTGGTGGAAGGGCGCGTCGAACAGGCCGGCAATGTGCGCGACCATGGCGAGTTCTACACTTGCATAGCGGAGCCGCTGGAAGACTGCATCGTGCTGTGGGATGGCGTGCTCGCGCTGGGAGAACTGCCGGTGCGCAGCGTGTCGTGTCAGGTCATTGAGTGCAGGGACGTGGGCGGCGACACCTGGCGTGTGCGTCTGCGGGCGCCGGCCGGCAAGCCGCCGCGTTATCACGCCGGCCAGTATTTGATGATCGAGCGCGAGAACGGCGAAAAGTCTGCGTTTTCCCTGGCCTCGGCGCCACATGGGGGGCGTGACCTGGAAATTCACGTCCTGGCGCGCGAAACCAGTGCACTGAGCCTCATCGAACAGCTTCAGCGCAACCGCATGGTGCGGGTCGAGTTGCCGTTCGGCGATACTCACCTGGCCGAACTGCCGGAAGGTCCCCTGGTGCTGATCGCCGCTGGCACCGGCATGGGCCAGATCCACAGCTTGATCGAGCATTGCCGGGCCACGGGTTTCAAGCATCCGGTGCATCTGTATTGGGGCGTGCGTCGTCCGGAAGATTTCTATCAGGTCGAACACTGGGACGAATGGCTGAAATTGCCCAACCTGTTCCTGCACAAGGTCGTCAGCGACCAATGCGGCTGGGAGGGGCGTTGCGGCATGTTGCACGAGGCCGTCTGTGAAGACTTCCCCGACCTCAAGGCCTTGCACGTGTACGCCAGCGGCTCGCCGGCCATGGTCTACGGCACGCTGGATGCGCTGGTCGAGGCGGGGATGGACGCCCACCAGATGCGCGCCGACGTGTTTGCCTACGCCCCCCGATCCTGATTGCTCCTGCACAGGGTTATAACTCTCTATATAGCCTATCGGTATTTATAAACTTTTATAAATTTCGGTAGGTTATATCTCAATCAGGTAATTAATTAAGCACGATGCCGTGGCACTTAAATTGCCTTAAAACTTATGTGCCTTATTGTTACAGCTGTGCGTTCTATTAAGTAATTCTTCACTCGCGGGGAGCTGAACGCTATTCGCCATGAGCGCCATCGAATCTGCTTTTCTGAATCTGGCTTACCCCCCGCGGCTCGATCTGGGGCCGCAGCTCACGCACGAACAATTGCTCAGCTCGATGCAATCGACCATGGCGCGCCACAAGGGCGGGCCGGTGTGGTTGTTTGCCTACGGGTCGCTGATCTGGCGGCCTGAGTGCACGGCAGTGGAGCGGGTTCGCGGTCGGGTGCATGGCTATCATCGCGGCTTGTACCTGTGGTCCCACGAGCATCGCGGCACCCCGGAAATGCCCGGACTGGTGTTTGGCCTGGATCGCGGTGGTTCCTGCAGCGGCTTCGCCTATCGCCTGCCCGAAGAGCAACTCGAAGCCTCACTGTATGCACTTTGGCAGCGCGAGATGCCATTCCCGTCCTATCGCCCGCACTGGCTCAATTGCCGACTTGAAGATGGCAGCCAGGTCCAGGCCTTGGGTTTTGTGCTGGAGCGCCACTTGCCCAGTTATGCCGGCAACCTGCCAGATCATGTACTGAGCCATGTATTTGAAAACGCCTGCGGGCGCTACGGCACCACCCGCGATTACGTCGAGCAAACGGCCCATGCCCTGCGCAGCCACGCCATGCCCGACCGTAATCTGGAGGCACGGCTCAAGCGCTGCAAATCGAAGTCTGGCCTGGCACCTGTCGCGCAGGCAATTCAACAGTTGCTTTAGCGTTTGATCATGGAAACGGTCCGGGCCACTTCACAACGAAGCCCAGACCGCAATGCCGGCTCAGCGAACCTGCACCACCACTTTCCCGACCGCTTTGCGCTGGCCAAGATCATTGATCGCCTGCGCGGCGTTGCTCAGTGGATACACCTGCGACACCAGCGGCTTCAATTTGCCTTCGGCGAACCAGCCGAACAGTTGCTGGAAGTTCGCGGCGTTGTCCTGCGGTTGGCGCTGGGCGAAGGAACCCCAGAACACGCCGAGTACGGCGGCACCCTTGAGCAGCGCGAGGTTCACCGGCAATTCGGGGATGCGACCGCTGGCAAAACCGACCACCAGCAGGCGGCCGTTCCAGGCGATGGCGCGGATGGCCTGGTCGAACAGGTCGCCACCCACCGGGTCGTAGATCACATCGGCGCCCTGGCCGTCGGTCAGGCGCTTGATCTCGTCTTTCAGGTTGGTTTCGCTGTAGTTGATCAGCTCATCGGCGCCGGCGGCCTTGGCCACGGCGAGTTTTTCCGCGCTGCTGGCCGCCGCAATCACCCGGGCGCCCATGGCCTTGCCGATTTCCACCGCGGCCAGGCCGACACCGCCCGAGGCGCCAAGGACCAGCAGGGTTTCACCCGGTTGCAGGTTGGCGCGTTGCTTGAGGGCGTGCATCGAGGTGCCGTAGGTCATGCTGAAGGCGGCGGCGGTGTTGAAGTCCATCGACGGCGGGATCGGCAGCACGTTGTAGCCCGGCACCGCGACTTGCTCGGCAAAGCTGCCCCAACCGGTCAGGGCCATGACCCGGTCACCGACCTTCAGGTGGCTGACTTTTTCACCAACTTCGCGCACCACGCCAGATGCTTCGCCTCCGGGCGAAAACGGGAAGGGCGGCTTGAACTGGTACTTGCCCTCGATGATCAGTGTGTCGGGGAAATTGACCCCGGCGGCGTACACGTCCAGCAGGATTTCATTCTTCTTTGCGACTGGGCTGGCGACCTCTTCCAGCACCAGCGATTCGGCAGGGCCGAAGGCTTTGCACAGCACGGCTTTCATCAGGGCTATTCCTTTGGGAGTGATGGCCGATAAGTGTAGGTGTGTGGGTCGAAGGGTCAACGAGCATGCCCGACCCTGATAGTCAGCCATAAGCTTGTGCTTGCTTGGCGGGTCGTTATGCTAGGCCGCAAACCGGATAAGGAGCGAATTGTGAAAGCGTGGATCATGTTGTTGCTGGCCCTGTCTCTGCCTGTGGCAGCGGTGGCCGAAGAAGCCAAAGAGGGTGAAACTGCGCCGAAGGTCAGCTACATCACCCTGAGCCCGCCGTTCGTGGGCAACTACGGGCTGGATGGCTCGCCGAAACTCAAGGTCTACAAGGCCGACGTGGCGCTGCGGGTGACTGGTGATGAGGCCGCCAAAGCGGTGAAGGCCAATGAACCGTTGATCCGCAACCAGTTGGTGGCGCTGTTTGCCCAGCAAACCACCGAGACGATGAACAACGTCGAGGCCAAGGAAAAGCTGCGCCAGGAAGCCTTGAAGCAAACCCAGCAGATCATGAACGATGAAACCGGCAAGCCGGTGGTCGAGGATCTGTTGTTCAACAACCTCATTATTCAGTAAGTCTTTCGTTGCCGGTGCCGGCCTCTTCGCCGGCAAGCCAGCTCCTACAGGAGATCTTCAATGTATGCAGATCCACTGTCGGAGCTGGCTTGCCAGCGAAGGCATTTTTGTAATCACCGCCAATCTTACGGCTTGAGTGCGATAACAGCCGCCCACTGCTCACCCGTCACCGGCATCACTGACAGCCGCGAACCTTTCTGCACCAGCGGCAATTCGGCCAGCGCCGTCTGCTGTTTCAGGTAATCGAGCTTCAGCACCCGGGCAAACGTCTCGACATGGGCGACATCGATCGCACTCCAGGTGTTTTTTTCCGGGGTAGCCTTCGGGTCGAAGTAATGGCTTTGCGGCTCCAGCGCCGTCGGATCCGGATAGGCGGCTTCGATAATCTTGCCGATTCCGGCGATACCCGGTTCAGGGCAGCTGGAATGGTAGAAAAAGAACTCATCCCCCACCGCCATGGCCCGCAGGAAGTTGCGTGCCTGATAGTTGCGAACCCCGTCCCAGCGCGCTTTGCCGAGCTTTTCCAGGCCTTTGATCGACAGTTCGTCGGGTTCGGATTTCATCAGCCAATAGGCCATGTCTGTGGCTCCTTGCGTGGTGATCGAGCAGCTTGTCGGCAATTTTATGACAAACCGACAGTCGGTTGACGTCAGCGTTTGCGCAGCGGTTCACGTTGCCGCAAAATGCCGGCCTTTAGAGCTTGACGCTGCTGCACGGCCTACAAACGGAAACCGCTGCTGTCATCGTGTTGATATGCCTTTGGGGGGCAATCGATGAAACGCAAACCGGATTTACTATGGATTTTGGTCATTTTGTTCGGCCTTGGCGTCGTGACCACTGGCTATGCCCAAAGCCTGTGGGCGAACAAGACCGATGCGCCGGTCGAACTCGCTCAACTGCAACAACAATCGACTGCCTTCAAGCGCTGATCCTGTTGCCTCTGCGCCGCTGATCACAGTGGCGCTAGCCTGCGTAGTACCAGGCCTTGTCCGTCACCGTGCCTTGCAACGGCACATCCCAGCTCGCCTGAGCCAATCGCTCCACCTTCTGACATTCATGGGCCAGCCCCAGCAGCGTCGGCTTGCGCCAGTCATTTCGTCGCGCCAGGTAGGCCAGGCTTCGGTCATAGAAACCGCCGCCCATCCCAAGGCGCCCGCCGACGTCATCAAAACCCACCAGCGGCAACAACACCAGGTCCAGCGCCCAGATCTTGCGCTGCCGGGCGAGGTTGGCCCGTGGTTCGAGAATGCGGAAGCGGTTGGGTTTGAGGGTTTCCCCGGGGCGGATGCGCTGGAATACCATTTTGGTTCGCGGCCAGGCGCTCAGCACCGGCAGATAGGTGGCCTTGCCACGGCGTTGCGCGGCGCGCAGCAACAGGCGCGGGTCGATTTCACCGTCGGTCGGCAGGTACAGCGAGATGTGTTTGGCACGGCGGAACAGCGGTTGCTGGGCCAATTGCCGGTACAGCCCGCGAGCGGCCTGGCGCTGCTGACTGGGTGTCAGTGCGCGGCGGGCCTTGCGCAGCATGCGTCGAAGTTGCGGGCGGGGCAGCAGCGCAGGTTCGGTCATGGGTTCGGGCTTTTGCAGGGCAGGTACCTACAGCGTACCTGTAAAAGCAGATCTATAAAAAGCGGATCTACAAAAACGCCGATGCCGGTATTTAAACCGGCATCGAACTGGAATCAGGCTCCCCGAATGTGTCGCTGTCGACTTAGCCCTTGAACCCGAAAGTTCAAGGTGGAGGATGCAGTAGGCTTTAAGGCTTTCCGTCTAGCGGACATGCACACCAGCCCAACGTGCAACCTCCAGGGTATAGCAAATCGGCTCAGGGACATCGCCAACTGGCAAACACCCCAGGGAGTGGGGGGAGTATACCGCAAGCGGTGGCGTGAATCAGCCTTTGGTGACGTCCGGATCGGTGGCGAGCACCAGATCGACGCGATCGAGCAGGTCGCGAACCTGTTCGCGGGTCGAGCCGCTGGCCTGGACATCCGGGCGTTCTTCCTTGTGCAGCAGGTCGTGAGTAATGTTCAGTGCTGCCATCACGGCAATGCGGTCGGCGCCGATGACTTTGCCGCTGCTGCGGATCTCGCGCATCTTGCCGTCCAGGTAACGGGCGGCGCTCACCAGGTTGCTGCGTTCTTCCTGGGGGCAGATGATCGAATACTCTTTGTCGAGGATCTGCACGGTGACGCTATTGCTTGAACTCATGAGTCTTGCTCCAGGGCCTTGAGGCGCGAAATCATCGATTCGACCTTACGCCGGGCGATTTCGTTTTTTTCAATGAGGTGCGCGCGTTCCTCGCGCCAGGTCTTTTCCTGCGCTAGTAAGAGTCCATTTTGACTCTTTAGTTGCTCGACTCGGCTAATCAGCAGTTCGAGTCTGGCCATCAGCGCTTGCAGGTCGGTGTCTTCCATTGTGTCCACTGAAAATGTCTGATGGATGGTAGCGGGCAGATCACTGTCGGAGTGAGCCTGCTCGCGATGGGCCAGAGGACACCGCGGGGTGTCAGCGTACCGGCGTTATCGTTGGCGGCCATCGCAAGCAGGCTCGCTCCTACAGGGGTAGTCGATGTAGGATACAAGGCCTTCATTCTAGACATAGCGCCGTCTGGCGCCTAGCTGCCCATGACCAATCAGAATTCCCCGTATCAAGGCTTCGCCACCCTGCTGCAAACCAACGGCCATCCCTGCTCCCCTGCCGAGCTTCACGGAGTGCTGCTGGGTCGCAGTTGCAGCGGTGTCGGTTTTGATGCCGACACCTGGCTGGCAGACGCCGCCGAACTGCTGGAAACCGAACCTGCCGATAACGTGCGCAATGCGCTGATCGGCCTGCAAGCAATGGTCAAGGGCGAATTGACCGGCGATGACGTCACCGTGGTTCTGTTGCTGCCGACTGACGATGCTCCGCTTTCCGAGCGCGCCGCTGCGCTGGGTCAATGGTGCCAGGGCTTCCTGCACGGCTTTGGCGTGAACGCGGCCGGCCTGGAACTGAGCGAAGAGGCCAAGGAAGTATTGCAGGACCTGGCCGCCATTTCCCAGGTACAAGACGCCCTGGAAGAGTCCGAAGACGGCGAAACCGACTATATGGAAGTGATGGAGTACCTGCGCGTTGCACCGCTGCTGCTGTTCTCCGAAACTAAAAAAGACGCAGCGGCCGCCGCCAAACCGTCGCTGCACTAATCGTTTGCCAGGGAACGCCATCTGCCCATGATCCACATCCCGAAGTCGGAATACAGCCGTCGCCGCAAGGCCCTGATGGCGCAGATGGAACCCAACAGCATCGCCATCCTGCCCGCCGCCGCGGTGGCCATTCGCAACCGTGACGTCGAGCACGTCTACCGCCAGGACAGCGACTTCCAGTACCTCAGTGGTTTCCCTGAACCTCAGGCCGTGCTGGTACTGATGCCAGGGCGCGTGCATGGCGAGTACATCCTGTTTTGTCGCGAGCGTAACGCCGAGCGCGAATTGTGGGATGGCCTGCGGGCCGGGCAGGAAGGCGCGATTCGCGACTTCGGCGCCGACGACGCCTTTCCCATCACCGATATCGACGACATCCTGCCGGGCCTTATCGAAGGCCGTGACCGGGTGTATTCAGCGATGGGCAGCAACGCGGAATTCGATCGTCACCTCATGGAGTGGATCAACGTGATCCGCTCCAAGGCCAACCTCGGCGCCCAGCCGCCGAACGAATTCGTTGCCCTGGATCACCTGCTACACGACATGCGCCTGTATAAATCGGCGGCAGAGGTGAAAGTGATGCGCGAGGCGGCGCGGATTTCCGCCCAGGCGCACGTGCGGGCGATGCAGGCCTGTCGCGCCGGGTTGCACGAATTCAGCCTGGAAGCCGAGCTCGATTACGAGTTCCGCAAGGGCGGGGCGAAGATGCCGGCTTATGGCTCGATCGTCGCGTCGGGGCGCAACAGTTGCATCCTGCATTACCAGGAGAATGACGCGGCCCTCAAGGACGGTGACCTGGTGTTGATCGACGCTGGTTGCGAGATCGATTGCTACGCCAGCGACATCACCCGCACCTTTCCGGTCAGCGGCAAGTATTCGGCTGAGCAGAAAGCGATCTACGAGTTGGTGCTGGCTTCCCAGGAAGCGGCGTTCGCCGAAATTGCCCCGAACAAACACTGGAACCAGGCGCACGAGGCGACAGTTCGGGTCATCACGGCCGGGTTGGTCAAGCTGGGCTTGCTCCAGGGTGACGTTGACGAGTTGATTGCCAGCGAAGCCTACAAGGCGTTCTACATGCACCGCGCCGGTCACTGGCTGGGCATGGACGTGCATGACGTCGGCGAATACAAGGTCGGCGGTGAATGGCGCGTGCTGGAAGTCGGCATGGCGTTGACCGTGGAACCGGGTATCTACATCGCCCCGGACAACCAGAACGTGGCGAAGAAATGGCGCGGCATCGGCGTGCGCATCGAGGACGACGTGGTGGTGACCAAAACCGGCTGTGAAATCCTGACTGGCGGCGTGCCGAAAACCGTCGCCGATATCGAGGCCTTGATGGCGCAAGCGCGGACACAAGCGGCATGAGTCAAGTCAACCTGGCAATCATCGGTGGCGGGCTGGTCGGTGCCAGCCTGGCGCTGGCGCTTCAGGCCGGGGCCAAGGCCCGGGGCTGGAAGATCGTACTGATCGAGCCGTTCGCCCCCGGCGACACTTATCAGCCGAGTTATGACGCGCGATCTTCGGCGCTGTCCTTTGGCTCGCGACAAATCTATCAACGGCTGGGCGTCTGGCAGGCAGTCTCCCGCCGCGCCGAGCCGATCAAGCAGATCCATGTGTCCGACCGTGGGCGTTTCTCTACTGCGCGCCTGTCGGCGATGGAAGAGGGCGTGCCTGCGCTGGGTTATGTCGTTGAAAACGCCTGGCTCGGCCAATGCCTGTGGCAAGGTCTGGACAAGGACGTAATCAGTTGGCGCTGCCCGGCGCAAGTCACGCGCATGGAGCCCTTGAGCGATGGCTATCGCCTGACCCTCGACGATGAAACCACCCTGGAATGCGACCTCGCGGTGCTCGCCGATGGCGGTCGCTCCGGTTTGCGTGAGCAGCTGGGGATCGGCATCCGCAAGCGGCCCTACAACCAGAGTGCGTTGATCGCCAACATCACGCCGAGCGAAGCGCACAACGGCATGGCCTTCGAGCGCTTCACCGACGAAGGCCCGATGGCGTTGCTGCCGCTGCCGGAAAACCGCTGCGCGCTGGTCTGGACCCGCCTGGGCATGGACGCGCAACGCCTGGTTGCGCTGGATGAACGCAGTTTCCTCAGCGAGTTGCAGGGCGTCTTCGGTTATCGCCTCGGCACGTTGAAACAGGTCGGTGCGCGTCACCTGTACCCGCTGACCCTGGTCGAGGCTGAAGAGCAAGTGCGTTCGCACCTGGCGGTGCTTGGCAACGCGGCGCACAGCCTGCATCCGATTGCCGGCCAGGGCTTCAACCTGTCCCTGCGAGATGCGCAAGCCCTGGCCGACGCGTTGCTCGCCAGCGAAAAACCGCTGGGCGATTTCGCCACCTTGCAGGCTTATCGCGAGCGCCAGCGTCTCGACCAAGACCTTACCGTGGGCTTCTCCGATCAGGTCACGCGTCTGTTCGGCAGCAAGCAACCACTGGTGTCCCTGGGGCGCAATATCGGTTTGCTTGGCCTCGACCTGCTGCCGCCGGCCAAGCGTTGGTTCGCCCGCCAGGCCATGGGGCTGGGGACGCGACCGGATGCGTAACGGGTTGATCCGTCGTTACGGCAAGGCTCGGTTGATGCGCTTGTTCATGGGGTTCTACCCACCGTACTTCGGCGCCGGTGTGCGGGTGCAGCACATCAGCGATGATTTTCGCGACATCCGGGTGTCGATGGGGCTGCGCTGGTACAACCGCAATTATGTGGGCACCCAGTTTGGTGGCAGCTTGTACTCGATGGTCGATCCGTTCTTCATGCTGATGCTGATGGAAAACCTCGGGCGCCAGTACATCGTCTGGGACAAGGCCGCCGACATCGACTTCATCTCGCCGGGCAAAGGCCCGGTATTCGCCCGATTCACCATCGACGACACCTTGCTCGATGAGATCCGTCGCCAGACAGCCAGCGGCGAAAAATACCTGCCGCAGTTGCAGGTCGATATTCACGACGGCGCTGGCCACTTGGTGGCGCGGGTCGGGAAAACCCTTTACGTGCGGCTCAAGCCGCAAGAGAGACAGGCTTAAAGCATGGAAATGCGCGCAGATCTGCTGATTGTCGGGGCCGGAATGGTCGGCAGCGCCCTGGCGTTGGCGTTGCAGGACAGCGGGCTTGAAGTCCTGCTGCTCGACGGCAGCCCCCTGAGCGTCAAACCTTTTGATACCCAAGCTGCGTTCGAACCGCGGGTGAGCGCCTTGTCGGCCGCCAGCCAGCGGATTCTCGAACGCCTCGGCGTGTGGGACGGCATTGCCAAGCGGCGCAGCAGCCCCTACACCGACATGCAGGTGTGGGATGGCAGCGGCACCGGGCAAATCCATTTCTCGGCGGCCAGCGTGCATGCCGAGGTGCTGGGGCATATCGTCGAGAATCGGGTGGTGCAGGATGCTTTGCTCGAGCGCCTGCACGATTGCGATCTGGGGTTGCTGGCCAATGCGCGCCTGGAACAGATGCGCCGCTCCGGCGATGACTGGCTGCTGACTTTGGCCGATGGCCGTACCTTGCGCGCACCGCTGGTGATCGCGGCGGACGGGGCCAACTCGGCGGTGCGCCGTCTGGCCGGTGTGGCGACCCGTGAATGGGATTATCTGCACCACGCCATCGTCACCAGCGTGCGTTGCGCCAAGCCGCACCGGATGACCGCCTGGCAACGTTTTACCGACCACGGCCCGTTGGCATTCCTGCCACTGGAACGCGACGGCCAGCAGGATTGGTGCTCGATCGTCTGGTCGACCACACCCGGTGAAGCCGAGCGGCTGATGGCGCTGGATGAGCAGGGTTTTTGCAAGGAGCTGGAGCGGGCCTTTGAAGGGCGACTCGGCGAGGTGCTCGGTGCCGATCCTCGATTGTGCGTGCCGTTGCGCCAACGCCACGCCAAGCGCTATGTAGCTGAAGGCCTGGCGCTGATTGGCGATGCCGCGCACACCATTCACCCGCTGGCCGGGCAGGGCGTGAACCTCGGGTTCCTCGATGCCGCCGTGCTGGCCGAAGTCCTGCTGCAAGCGGCAACCCGTGGCGAACGCCTGGCGGAGGTGAAAGTCCTCAGCCGCTACGAGCGTCGGCGCATGCCCCACAACCTGGCGTTGATGGCGGCGATGGAAGGCTTCGAGCGCCTGTTCCAGGCCGATCCGCTGCCGGTGCGCTGGTTGCGTAATACCGGGTTGAAAATGGTCGAGAAGATGCCCGAGGCCAAGGCGTTGTTCGTGCGTGAAGCGCTGGGGCTGACCGGGGATTTGCCGGCGCTCGCCAAACCCTGAAGCCCCCTCGCCACAATGGTTACCTGACTCTGTGCAACATCCGGTAACTCCTCCACTGGCGGGTTCGATTGAGAAGCTAAATGTGAGTCCTTATCATTTGGCTTCATTTTTCAATCGAGCGACCGCTTCCATGTTGGCACCCAAGCGTCTACTGACCGCACTGGCCCTGACCCTGATCGGCAGCACCGCCGCCCAGGCCGCTGACGAGGTGGTGGTCTACTCCTCGCGCATCGACGAGCTGATCAAGCCTGTCTTCGATGCCTACACCGCCAAGACCGGCGTGAAAGTGAAGTTCATCACTGACAAGGAAGCCCCGCTGATGCAGCGTCTCAAGGCAGAAGGCGCGAACACCCCGGCCGACCTGCTGCTGACGGTCGATGCCGGCAACCTCTGGCAAGCCGAGCAGATGGGCATCCTCCAGCCGTTCACCTCGAAAACCATCGACAGCAACATTCCGCTGCAATACCGCGCTGCCTCCCACGCCTGGACCGGGCTGAGCCTGCGGGCGCGGACCATCGCCTATTCCACGGCCCGGGTGAAGCCGGGTGAGCTGACCACCTACGAAGCCCTGGCCGACAAGCAATGGGAAGGTCGCCTGTGCCTGCGTACGGCGAAGAAGGTCTACAACCAGTCCCTGACCGCGACCATGATCGAAGTGCACGGCGCCAGCAAGACCGAGGAAATCCTCAAGGGCTGGGTCAAGAACCTGTCGACCGACGTGTTCTCCGACGACACCGCCGTACTCGAAGCCATCAATGCTGGCCAGTGCGACGTCGGCATCGTCAACACTTACTACTACGGCCGCCTGCACAAGCAGAAGCCGGACCTGCCGGTGAAGCTGTTCTGGCCGAACCAGGTCGATCGTGGCGTGCACATCAACTTGTCGGGCATCGGCCTGACCCAGCATGCGCCACACCCGGAAGCGGCCAAGGCACTGGTGGAATGGATGACCACCCCTGAGGCGCAGAAAATCTTCGCTGACGTGAACCAGGAATTCCCGGCCAACCCTGCCGTTCAACCTTCCGCCGAAGTGGCCGCCTGGGGCAAGTTCATCGCCGATACCTTGCCAGTGGAAATCGCCGGCAAGCGACAGGCCGAGGCGATTCGCCTGATGGACAAGGCTGGCTGGAACTAAGCCGGCCGTACACTGCGCCCCGCTAATGCGGGGCGTTTTGCTTGGGTGCACAGCGAGCCTGTAGGAGCCGGCTTGCCGGCGAAGGCGGCCTTGAGTCGAGCAGCGATCTTTCGGCCGTCTTCGCTGGCAAGCCAGCGCCTGCAGGATTGTTTTCAGCCGTTACATCTTCATCATCCGCTAGAGAGTTTTCCTTGACCCACCCCGCCCAACGTCGCTGGTATCCCGTCGTCTTTGCTATTGCTGCGCTGGTGCTGTTGCCCCTGAGTGTCCTGCTGCTGTCCTGGCAAACCCTCGACGTCCAGATCTGGTCGCACCTGTGGGACACGCAGATGCCGCGCCTGTTGGGCAACACGCTGACGCTGGTGCTGGGCGTTGGCGTCGGGGTCATCGTGTTGGGTGTCAGCCTTGCCTGGTTGACCAGCCTCTGCGAATTTCCCGGCCGGCGCTGGCTCGATTGGGCGTTGATGCTGCCCTTCGCGATCCCAGCGTATGTGCTGGCGTTCGTGTTTGTCGGCCTGCTGGATTTCGCCGGCCCTGTGCAAACCCTGCTGCGCGAGTGGTTCGGCAGCGGGCTGCGGCTGCCGCGGGTGCGTTCCACCGGCGGGGTGATCGTGGTGCTGGTGCTGGTTTTCTATCCCTATGTCTACCTGTTGGCCCGCACCGCATTCCTGGCTCAGGGCAAAGGCCTGATGGAGGCAGCGAGAGTGTTGGGGCAATCGCCCTGGCAAGCGTTCTGGCGAGTGGCATTGCCGATGGCGCGGCCAGCCATCGGTGCGGGCGTGGCCTTGGCCCTGATGGAAACCCTGGCGGATTTCGGCGCGGTGTCGGTGTTCAACTTCGACACCTTTACCACGGCGATCTACAAGACCTGGTACGGCTTTTTCAGCCTGTCGTCCGCCGCACAACTGGCCAGCCTGTTGCTGCTGGTGGTGATGCTCGTGCTGTACGGCGAGCGGCGTGCCCGCGGCGCCAACCGGGCGAGCAACGAACGACCGCGGGTCAAGGCGTTGTATCACCTGCACGGGTTCAAGGCGCTGGCGGCCACGACCTGGTGCTGCCTGGTATTGGCCTGCGCGTTTGTCATCCCGATGCTGCAATTGGCGGTGTGGTTTTGGCAGCGTGGGCGCTTCGATCTCGACGAACGCTACGCCGGGCTGATCGTCCATACCCTGTACCTGGGCGTGATGGCCGCGTTGATCACGGTCAGCGTCGCCTTGTTGCTGGCGTTTGCCCGACGACTGGCGCCGACCCGGGCCATACGTTCGGGGGTGAGCCTGGCCAATCTGGGTTACGCCTTGCCGGGTTCGGTGCTGGCGGTGTCGATCATGCTGGCGTTCAGCTACCTGGATCGCGAATGGGTGATCCCGCTCTCAAGCTGGCTCGGTGGCGCGGGCAAGCCGCTGCTGCTGGGCAGCCTGTCGGCGTTGCTGCTGGCGTATCTGGTGCGTTTCATTGCGGTGGCCTACGGGCCGCTGGAAAGCAGCCTGGCGCGTATACGGCCATCTTTGCCCGAAGCGGCACGTAGCCTTGGCGTCAGTGGGCCACGACTGTTTTTCAAAGTGTATCTGCCACTGTTGCTGCCCGGTTCGTTGAGCGCGGCACTGCTGGTGTTCGTCGATGTGCTCAAGGAAATGCCCGCGACCCTGCTGATGCGCCCGTTTGGCTGGGACACGCTAGCGGTGCGGATCTTCGAAATGACCAGCGAAGGGGAGTGGGCGAGGGCGTCGTTGCCGGCGTTGACGCTGGTGCTGGTGGGGCTGCTGCCGGTCATCGGATTGATCCGGCGTTCGGCGCATCGAAACAGCTAGGTGCCAGTCCTACACCTTGCGGCTACAATGCGCGGCATTCGGTGCGGTCCGTCTGACAGACCAGGTAGCTGAAATCGGCTAAGAGCCCTTTTTTCAAGGCATTCAGTCCGTGCAGCACTTGCCCGCACCTTCGCCACGCCCGGAAGGAGAAACCCATGGGACAGCGTACGCCTCTGTATGACCTTCATCTCGCCCTCGGCGCGAAGATGGTCGATTTTGGCGGTTGGGACATGCCTCTGCATTATGGATCGCAGGTCGAGGAACACCACCAGGTGCGCCGCGATTGCGGTGTCTTCGATGTGTCTCACATGACCGTAATTGATGTTAGCGGCGCCCAGGCCAAAGCCTGGCTCCAGCATTTGCTGGCCAACGATGTCGAGCGCCTGCACAGCCCCGGCCGTGCGTTGTACAGCACCATGCTCAACGAGCAGGGTGGGATCGTCGACGACATGATCGTCTACCGCCTCGACGAGGGTTATCGCCTGGTGGTCAACGCATCCACCCGCGACCAGGACATGGCCTGGATGCAGGCCCATCTCGACGGTTTCGACGTGCAGCTGCGCGAGCGCTCGGAACTGGCGATGCTGGCCATCCAGGGCCCGCATGCCCGTCAAAAGATCGCCGAACTGGTCAACCAGTCGCGCGGCAACCTGATCCAGCTGCTCAAGCCTTTCGAAGGCCAGCCTGACGGTGACTGGTTCATCGCTCGCACCGGTTACACCGGCGAGGATGGGCTGGAAATCATTCTGCCAGCGGATCAGGCCCCCGGTTTCTTCAACGACCTGGTCGGTGCCGGGATTTCCCCCATCGGCCTGGGGGCGCGCGATACCCTGCGGGTCGAGGCCGGCATGAACCTCTACGGCCAAGACATCCAGCAAGACATTTCACCGTTGGCCTCCAACATGGCCTGGACCATCGCCTGGGAACCTGCCACCCGGCAGTTCATCGGGCGCAAGGCCCTGGAAGCCGAGCAGGCTGGCGGTGTGCAGCACAAACTGGTCGGTCTGGTGCTTGAGGAACGCGGTGTTTTGCGCGCTCACCAAGTGGTCCGCATCGCCGATGTTGGCGAAGGGGAGATCACCAGTGGTAGTTTCTCTCCTACGCTAAGCAAGTCGATTGCCCTGGCGCGCGTGCCGATGGCAACTGCCGACCGCGCCGAAGTGGAAATCCGTGGCAAGTGGTACCCGGTCCGGGTGGTCAAACCGACCTTCGTACGTCACGGCAAAACCTTGATCTAATCTTTTTCCGGCGGGCAACGTCCGCCGACCCATTTCCTGAGGACACAGAACATGAGCGATATCCCTGCCGACCTGCGTTTTGCCGAAAGTCACGAATGGGCACGTCTGGAAGCCGATGGCACCGTCACCGTGGGCATTAGCGATCACGCGCAGGAAGCGCTGGGTGATGTGGTGTTTGTTGAGCTGACTGAAGTTGGCAACGTGTTTGCCGCTGAAGATCAGGCTGGTGTCGTTGAATCGGTCAAAGCCGCTTCCGACATCTACTCCCCGATTGCCGGTGAAGTGATCGCGGTCAACGAAGAACTGAGCGGTACACCTGAGTTGCTCAACTCCGATCCGTACGGCGCGTGGATCTTCAAGCTCAAGCCAAGCAACACCGCCGATCTGGAAAAACTGCTGGACGCCGCCGGCTACAAAACTGTCATCGGCGAGTAAACCTCGCCCTTGTAGGAGCCGGCTTGCCGGCGAAGGCGTCCGCGAAACCGCTAGCTCCTGTAGGAGCCGGCTTGCCGGCGAAGGCGATTTTGAAGACGCCATCGCCGGCAGGCAGGTTCAACGCTTGAGCACAGCCTTCACCGCCGCTACCGAACGCTCGACATCCGCCTTGCTCATCGCCGTGAACATCGGCAGCGAGACAATCAGTCGGCCGACGCGCTCGGCAACCGGGAACATGCCTTCCTTGAAACCGCGTTCGCGGTACAGGCTCAACAGGTGAATCGGCGGGTAGTGATAGCCGATCCCGACGCCCTGGGCCTGCATCTGCTCCATGAATGTCGCCCGCGCCGGTTTGCCATCGGCACGCTCCGGCAATACCAGTTGGAACAAGTGCCAATTGCTCTGGGTGAAATCTGCTGGTGGCAATTGCGCGCCGTACTGCGCTTCGAAATCCTCGCCAAAGCAAGCGAAGTAGTGCCGGGCCAGTTCGCGGCGGTGCGCGGTGATCGCATCGATTCGGGCGAATTGGCCCAAGCCAATGGCGGCCGCCACGTCGGTCATGTTGAATTTGCCGCCCAGCACGTCCACGTCCAGGCCATCGAAACCGCTGCGGGTCACGCCTTGCAGGCGGTACTTCTCTGCCAATCGCACTTCTTCGGCAGTGTTCAATACCAGGCAACCACCCTCGGAAGAGGTGACGTTTTTGTTCGCCTGGAAGCTGAAGGACACAAAATCCCCCGTCGAACCGATGCGCTGGTCGTTCCAGCTGGAGCCCAACGCTTGGGCCGCATCCTCGACAATCCGCAGGTTGTGCTTCTTCGCCAGGGCGTACAGGCGCGTCATGTCCACCGGCAAGCCGGCGAGGTACACCGGGATGATCGCTTTGGTGCGCGGTGTGATCGCCGCTTCCAGTTGATCCAGATCGATATTGCGGGTCACCGGGTCGATGTCGGCAAACACCGGCGTGGCGCCGACTTCGAGGATGACGTTGGCAGTGGCCACCCAGGAAATCGGTGTGGTGATCACTTCATCGCCCGGCCCGATGCCGGCAATTCGCAAGGCGATTTCCATGGTGCAGGTGCCGGAATTGAAGGTGCGCACCGGGCGCCCGCCGAAATATTCCGACAGTTGCGCTTCGAAGGCCTGCACCTTGGGCCCGCTGGTAATCCAGCCCGAGCGCAATACGTCGCCGACGGCGGCAATCGTGGCTTCATCAATCGTAGGTTTGGAAAACGGCAGGAATGGCAGTTGGCTCATGGATAGGGTCACCGATCAGCGGAGATTAGTCAGGCGCCGAGCATGATGAGCCGGTTTGGCCTCTGGCGCCACATCCTCCACGCGGATATCGACTGCTATGCTGGTTTGACCGTGTTGCATCGACGCTGAGCGCCACTCAAGAGAGAGCCCGTCATGTCCCAGTTGCCGTCCCTGAGCCAGTTACGCGACCCCAATGCCTTCCTGCGCCGCCACCTCGGACCCGATGCCGCCGAGCAACAGGCCATGCTCGACAGCCTAGGCATAGGCAGCCGGGTCGAATTGATCGAACAGACCGTACCGCCGGGCATCCGCCTCAACCGGCCACTGGACCTGCCGCCGGCCCTTGATGAAGAAGGCGCGCTGGCCAAGCTGCGCGGTTATGCCGAGCAGAACCAGGTCTGGACCAGCCTGATCGGCATGGGCTACCACGGCACCCTCACACCGGCGGTCATTGTGCGTAATGTGCTGGAAAATCCTGGCTGGTACACCGCGTACACGCCCTATCAACCGGAGATCGCCCAAGGGCGACTCGAAGCGCTGCTCAATTTCCAGCAGTTGACCATCGACCTCACCGGCCTGGAGCTGGCCAATGCCTCGTTGCTCGATGAAGCCACGGCGGCGGCGGAAGCCATGGCCCTGGCCAAACGGGTGGCCAAGTCCAAGAGCAACCTGTTCTTTGTCGACCAGAACTGCCACCCGCAAACCATTTCCGTGGTGCAGACCCGCGCCGAAGGTTTTGGCTTCGAACTGATCATCGACGCTGTGGACAACTTGAAGCAGCACCAGGTGTTCGGCGCGTTGCTGCAATACCCCGACACCCACGGCGAGATCCACGACCTGCGGCCGCTGATCGATCATCTGCACGCACAACAGGCCCTGGCCTGCGTCGCTACGGATCTGCTGAGCCTGTTGTTGCTGACCCCGCCGGGTGAACTGGGCGCCGATGTGGTGTTCGGCTCGTCCCAGCGTTTTGGTGTGCCAATGGGCTACGGCGGGCCGCATGCAGCATTTTTTGCCAGCCGCGATGAGTACAAACGGGCGATTCCCGGGCGGATCATCGGTGTTTCGAAAGATGCGCGGGGCAACACCGCACTGCGCATGGCCCTGCAAACCCGCGAGCAACACATTCGCCGGGAGAAGGCCAACTCCAACATCTGCACGGCTCAGGTGCTGCTGGCCAATATCGCCAGTTTCTACGCGGTCTATCACGGCCCGGAAGGGCTAAAGCGAATCGCCCAGAGAGTCCATCGGCTGGTCTGCATCCTCGCAGCCGGGCTTGAACGCCACGGCATCAAACGGGTCAACCGGCACTTCTTCGACACGCTGACCCTGGAGGTCGGCGGCGCCCAGACCGCGATCATCGACAGTGCCCGGGCCGCGCAGATCAACCTGCGCATTCTGGGGCGCGGACGGCTGGGCCTGAGCTTCGACGAAACCTGCGACGAAAGCACCGTGGCGAAGCTGTTCGATGTGTTTTTGGGGGCCGATCACGGGCTGAACATCGAGGGCCTGGACGCTGAAACCTTGCCCGGCGGGATTCCCGAAGGGCTGGCACGCACCTCGCCTTATCTGCGTCATCCGGTGTTCAGCGCCCATCACAGCGAAACCGAGATGCTGCGTTACCTCAAGCAACTGGAAAACAAGGACCTGGCGCTCAACCAATCGATGATCCCGCTCGGCTCCTGCACCATGAAACTCAATGCCACCAGCGAGATGATCCCGATCACCTGGCCGCAGTTCGCCAATCTGCACCCGTTCGTGCCCAAGGAACAGGCCGTCGGTTATGCGCTGATGATCGAAGAACTGGAGCGCTGGTTGTGCGCGATCACCGGGTTCGATGCGATCTGCATGCAGCCCAACTCCGGCGCCCAGGGTGAATACGCCGGGCTGCTGGCGATCGGTAAATACCACGAGAGCCCGGCACCAGGGCGACCGCGATATCTGCCTGATACCATCGTCGGCCCACGGCACTAACCCGGCGTCGGCGCAAATGGCCGGGATGCGCGTGGTGATCGTCGAGTGTGACGAGGCGGGTAACGTCGACCTCGACGACCTCAAGGAAAAAGCCGCTCAGGCCGGCGATAAGCTTGCCTGCCTGATGGCGACCTATCCGTCGACCCATGGCGTGTACGAAGAAGGCATCAGCGAAATCTGCGAAGTGATCCACCAGCATGGCGGTCAGGTGTACATGGACGGTGCCAACCTCAACGCCCAGGTCGGGCTGGCGCGGCCGGCCGATATCGGTGCCGACGTCTCGCACATGAACCTGCACAAGACCTTCTGCATTCCCCATGGTGGCGGTGGGCCGGGCATGGGGCCGATCGGGGTGCGGGCGCATCTGGCACCGTTCGTGGCCAACCATCCGGTGGTGCCGATTGACGGGCCGCAACCACAGAACGGCGCTGTCAGCGCGGCGCCGTGGGGCAGCGCGAGCATTCTGCCGATCAGCTGGATGTACATCGCCATGATGGGACCGCAACTGGCGGACGCCAGCGAAGTGGCGATCCTTGCCGCGAATTACCTGGCCCGGCATTTGTCCGGTGCCTTCCCGGTGCTTTATACCGGGCGCAACGAACGGGTGGCCCACGAATGCATCCTCGACCTGCGACCGCTCAAGGCCTTGACCGGCATCACCGAAGAAGACGTCGCCAAGCGGCTGATGGACTACGGCTTCCACGCGCCGACCATGTCGTTTCCGGTGCCGGGGACATTGATGGTCGAACCGACCGAAAGTGAATCGAAGGTGGAACTGGACCGGTTTATCGGTGCGATGTTGAGCATCCGCGCGGAAATCAACGAGGTGCAGAACGGCAACTGGCCGGCCGAAGAGAACCCCTTGAAAGGTGCGCCGCATACCCTGGCAGATATCACCGGCGTGTGGGATCGGCCCTACAGCATCGAGCAAGCCGTCACGCCGGACGCGCACACCCGGGCGCACAAATACTGGCCGGTGGTGAACCGGGTGGACAACGTGTACGGCGACCGCAATCTGTTCTGCGCGTGTGTGCCGGTGGACGACTACCGCTGAAGCCCCCTTGTGGGAATAGCGGTCTTCATCATGCCACTCGTCACCGACATTCTGTGCTGACGCCTTCGCTGGCAAGCCAGCTCCTACAGTGTTCGAGTGGTAACCAAAATCCGTAAACACAGCTGAAAATGTAGGAGCGGGCTTGCCCGCGAAGAGGCCGGAACATCCAGCGTTGATGTTGCTTGTGCCGACGCCTTCGCTGGCAAGCCAGCTCCTACAGGGATCTCAGTGGATGTGGGGTTTGTGTTTGCAGGCAAAAAAATGCCGCTCAGGTGAGCGGCATTTTCATGTGCGTAACACTTATTCCGGCGCCACGGCGTTTTTCGCCAGGATCGCGTTGGCCAGTTGCATGTCCGTGGCCTGCAGGCCCGGGTTCTCGGCGCGGACTTTTTGCATCGCCGCTTCCAGGTACGGGCCGCGGATGCTGCCGTCGCTGGCGACGAAGCTGCTGGCGTCGTCCTGGGCCGCGACCATCAGCTTGTGATCCCGAGAGGTCAGGTACGAAGAACCGGTGGTTGCGCCAGACGACAGGACATTGCGCCAAAAAGTATCGGCCATCGCCGAACCGACAGGCAGGGACAGCAGCGCAGCGGTTGCGATAGCAAGTTTGAAACGCATGACAGGGTAACTCCACTGGGTTGATTGCGGGGTTGGATTGCCAAGCCCTCATCGAGTTCCGTGACGCCGGCTTCAGTTCTGCTCGCTCTGCGGCGTCACGCGCAACACCTCCTCGAGCGTCGTCAGCCCGGCGGCGACTTTCTGCGCACCGGATAGCCGCAGGCTGCGCATGCCTTCCTTGAAGGCCTGGCGCCGCACGGCCAGCAGGTCGGTATCCGGACTGATCAACGCTTTCAGGCCATCGCTGAGCTGCATGATTTCGTAGACCCCGGCGCGGCCGTGATAACCGGTGTCGCGGCATTCCACGCAACCGACTGCGCGTTGGGCATTTGCCGGCAGCGGTGCCTGCCAGGGGCGGGTCAGGGTCTGCCAGTCGTCTTCACCGAGCGGTAACGGCGCCTTGCAGTGGGGGCACAGGGTCCGCACCAGGCGCTGGGCCATGACGCCGAGTACCGTGGCCTTGATCAGGTAGTGCGGCACGCCGAGCTCCAGCAGGCGGCTGATGGCGCTGGGCGCATCGTTGGTGTGCAGGGTCGACAGCACCAGGTGCCCGGTGAGCGCGGCCTGGATCGCCATTTCTGCGGTTTCGAGATCACGGATCTCGCCGATCATGATGATGTCGGGGTCTTGGCGCATCAGCGCTCGCACACCGGCGGCGAAGCTCAGGTCGATGTTGTGCTGGACCTGCATCTGGTTGAACGAGGGCTCGACCATTTCAATCGGGTCTTCGATGGTGCAGAGGTTGACCTGCGGCGTCGCCAGTTTTTTCAGGGTGGTGTAGAGCGTGGTGGTCTTGCCCGAGCCGGTCGGCCCGGTGACGAGGATGATGCCGTGGGGCTGGCGGGTCATGTCCTGCCAGCGGCGCAGGTCGTCGGCGGAGAAACCCAACTGGTCGAAGTCCTTGAGCAGCACGTCCGGATCGAAGATACGCATGACCATTTTTTCGCCGAAGGCTGTTGGCAGCGTCGACAGCCGCAACTCGACTTCACCGCCCTCCGGGGTCTTGGTTTTCACCCGGCCGTCCTGGGGTTTGCGCTTCTCCGCGACGTTCATCCGCCCCAGGGATTTGAGGCGGCTGACAATCGCCATGGTGACCTGGGGCGGGAATTGATAGACGTCGTGCAACACGCCGTCGATGCGAAAGCGCACCGTGCCTTGCTCGCGCCGGGGCTCGATGTGGATATCGCTGGCGCGTTGCTGGAAGGCGTACTGGAACAGCCAGTCAACGATGTTGACGATGTGCGCGTCATTGGCGTCCGGCTCCTGGTCGCTGGCACCGAGGTTGAGCAGTTGTTCGAAGTTGCCGGGGCTACTGACCTGAGCGTCGCCACTGCTGGCCCCGCTAACCGACTTGGCCAGGCGGAAGAACTCGACGCTCAAGCGCTGGATGTCCACGGGGTTAGCCACCACGCGCTTGATCGGCAATTTCAGCACGTGGGTCAGGTCCGCCTCCCAGCCGCTGACATAAGGTTGGGCGCTGGCCACGGTCACCGCGTCGCGGTCGATCGCGACCGCGAGGATCTTGTGGCGTTGGGCGAAGGCGTAGGACATCAGTGGCGTCACGGCCGCGACGTTGATTTTCAGCGGGTCAATGCGCAGGTAGGGCTGGCCGGCCTGGCGGGACAACCATAGGGTCAGGCTTTCCAGGTCCAGGGGCTTGCCCGGTCGGCTGAGGTCGTCCAGTTGTTGGCTGGCGATGAACTCCAATGGATGCAGTTGGCCATGGGCGGCATTGCGGCGGCGGACATTGAGCGCGTGTTCGGCGGCGTCCTGGCTGATCAGGCCTTGGGCGACGAGTTCTCGCAGCACATCGTTGAGGTCCAGCCAGCGGTCCTGAAAGGCGAGTTGTACGGACATGCGGGCTCCTTTTGAACGACAGTGCGCAAAGGATAGCCGTGGCCCCGCTGACCGCTGGGCCACTACCCGACAAAGGCGTTTCGGGGTTTTTCAGCCCGCCTCTTCGCTGGCAAGCCAACGCCTACAGGAAGTCGATGAATTCCTGTAGGCGCTGGCTTGCCAGCGAAGGCGGTATTACAGGCGCAGGAGCATTTTCCAGGCACGGTTCTGATACACCGCGATCGCCTGCTGCTTGCGCGCATCCAGGACTTCGTCGGTGATCGACTCGTTGGCCAGTAGTGCCAGTTTGTTCAGCTCGCCGTACAGGCGATCCATTTCCGGGATCTCCAGCACATTGCGCGCATGGTGCAGCCAGACCTGGATGCGTTCGATGCGCGGCAGTTGCTCGGCGAGGTCTTCCGGCTGTTGTTGGTAACGCTGCAATTGCAGCGAAGTGGCTTCCTCGCCCAGCAGGCGCGGCAACCAGCTACCCAATTGCGCAGCGCCCTGGCGATTGCCACGGGTGTTGCGTTCGGCGGCCCAGGTGCGGGCCAGCAACCAGCGCGAAGTGGTCAGGGAGAACTGGCCCCAGCGCGGGTCTTCGAGTTCTTCCAGGAACTGCTCCGGCGCGGCTTTGCGCACGTCCTCGTCCTCGAGGCCGGCCTGGACCAGCGGGCGCCAGTCTTCCAGCAAGGCATCGAGGGCGACACGCAGGTCGTGGGTCGACTGACGCGGCGCGGCCTGGCCAAGGCTGCTGATCAGCGCGCGCATTTCCGCGAGGCATTCGACCCAGTCCTGCAACAGGCGCCAGTGACCGTTGAAGCGATACTGCTCGGCCAGGCGCTGGCTGCTGCCGAGCAAATGCCAGCTCAACGCGGCGAACGCGTCGTCCAGCGGTGTTTCGGCGCTGATCTGCGGCGCCGGCAGGCTCAGCGAATAGCTGTGGGCGTCGTACAGGCGATAGCCACGCTCGGCCTTGCTGATGTCACACGGCATCAGGGCCAGTTTCTCGGCCAGCTCGGCGGCCAGTTCCAGCAGGGCGGCCGGCTCGCCTTCGCGCAGTTCGAGTTCCAGTTCGCAGATTTCTTCTTTCTGCTTGCCGACCACCACGTGGCCCAGGTCCAGCGCAGCTTCGATGACCACTTTGGTCTTGCCGCGGCCCCAGGCGATTTCGGCGCGCTCGCGGACGAAATCGGTGGTGAAGATCGGCTTCAGGGTTTTCTTGTCCAGCTCGGCCAGTGCCTCGGGCCAGCATTCGCCGTCGAGTTTCTTCAGGTCGAGCTTGGCTTTTGGCAGGTTCCAGTCGTACTCGTTACGTACCGACAAACCGGCGATGCTCTGGCCACGAGTCTTGAGGGTCTGGATCACTTCGTCGCCGTCCTTGCGCAGGCGCAGGGCAACTTTGGCCTGGGCCAGGTCGCGCTCGGGGGTGTCGAAGTATTGGTTCATCAACTCACGGCGTTCCCAGCCACTTTTGTTGCGTTTTTTCAGTAACGGGTGCTCGCGCAGGGCGGCGAGGGTTTCGCGGCTGACACGGAGTTTGATTTCGGTTTCTTTCTGCATGGCCGGAAAATCCAGGATCGGGAGCGCAGCCGGGGGAATGTGTGGCTGCCAAGGTCGTGCAGTGTACAGCACTGGCCAAACCTGCGCCCCGCGACGGTTTATTCCTGTCACCGGATGGCTCTATGATGGACTTCAATTCGGGAGCCGGGAGTCAGCGATGCCATTGCCGTCGATGAAAGAACAATTCGCTGCGCTGATCGCTGCACCGTCCGTCAGTTGTACCCAGCCCAGTCTCGATCAAACCAATCGCCCGGTAATCGATCTGTTGGCGACCTGGCTCGGTGAGCTGGGTTTTGCCTGCGACATCCAGCAGGTCAGCCCCGGCAAATTCAACCTGCTCGCCAGCTTCGGTTCCGGTCCCGGGGGCCTGGTATTGGCCGGGCACAGCGACACCGTGCCGTTCGATGGCGCGTTGTGGCAAACCGATCCGCTGAAGCTGACGGAAGTCGACGGTCGCTGGGTTGGCCTGGGCAGTTGCGACATGAAGGGCTTTTTCGCCCTGGCCATCGAGGCGGTCAAGCCGCTGCTCGATCAACCGTTCAAGCAGCCATTGCTGATTCTTGCGACGTGCGATGAAGAGAGTTCGATGTCCGGCGCCCGCGCACTGGCCGAGGCAGGGCGGCCATTGGGCAGGGCCGCGGTGATCGGCGAGCCGACCGGACTCAAGCCGATCCGCATGCACAAGGGCATCATGATGGAGCGCATCGACATCCTCGGACAGAGCGGCCACTCCTCTGATCCGCGCCTGGGCCACAGCGCCCTGGAGGCGATGCACGATGCCATTGGCGAACTGCGTGGCCTGCGCCTGTTGTGGCAACGCGAATTTCGCAACCCGCAGTTTGGCGTGCCGACGCCGACGATGAATTTTGGCTGCATCCATGGTGGCGACAACCCCAACCGGATCTGCGGCCAGTGTTCGCTGGAATTCGATTTGCGGCCGTTGCCGGGCATGGACCCGCAAGTCCTGCGCGCCGAGATCTTGCAGAAGCTCAAGCCGATTGCCGAGCGTCATCAAGTGAAGATCGATTACGCACCGCTGTTCCCCGCCGTGCCGCCGTTCGAGCAGGCCGAAGATGCGCAGTTGGTGCGGATCGCCGAAAAGCTCACTGGCCACAGCGCCGAAGCAGTGGCATTCGGCACCGAAGCACCTTATCTTCAGCGCCTTGGCTGCGAAACGCTGGTGCTCGGCCCGGGTGATATCGCCTGCGCCCACCAACCGGGGGAATACCTCGACATGTCACGTTTGCAGCCTACGGTGCATCTGTTAAGACAACTGATCGAACATTACTGCCTGACACCGGCCTAAACGCAACACCTGTAGGAGCCGGCTTGCTGGCGATGAACGATGACGCGGTTCATCTGGTGGACCGCAG
This sequence comes from Pseudomonas sp. NFX15, assembly GCF_049132105.1. NCBI lineage: Bacteria > Pseudomonadati > Pseudomonadota > Gammaproteobacteria > Pseudomonadales > Pseudomonadaceae > Pseudomonas > Pseudomonas sp. NFX15. The sequence goes on along the minus strand of NZ_JAFMPV010000004.1, from coordinate 239,826 downwards.
CGCTTGCATCGCCAGCAAGCCGGCTCCTACCGGTTTCATGTATAACTTGCCGATGTTCCAACCCGTATTCATGAGGAGAGCGCGCGTGTCGCCAAGCCTGTTCCGACGATAACCATCAGCCCGCTGTGCGTTTTTCAGTTTCGCCCTTTTTTTCGGCTGCTATTTATTACAGGCCCAGGTTCATGCCCGAATACGTCAATTGGCTTCGTCACGCTTCGCCTTACATCAACGCCCACCGCGATTGCACCTTTGTCGTCATGCTGCCCGGCGACGGCGTTGAGCATTCCAACTTCGGCAATATCGTCCACGACCTGGTGCTGTTGCACAGCCTGGGCGTGCGGCTGGTGCTGGTCCACGGTTCCCGCCCGCAAATCGAAGCGCGCCTCGCCGCCCGTGGCCTGACCCCGCATTACCACCACGGCATGCGCATCACCGATGCTGCGACCCTGGAGTGCGTGATCGACGCGGTCGGCCAGTTGCGCATCGCCATCGAAGCTCGCCTGTCGATGGACATGGCCTCCTCGCCGATGCAGGGCTCGCGCCTGCGGGTGGCCAGCGGCAACCTGGTGACGGCACGGCCGATCGGCGTGCTCGAAGGCGTCGACTATCACCACACCGGCGAAGTTCGCCGGGTCGACCGCAAGGGGATCAACCGTCTGCTGGACGAGCGCTCCATCGTGTTGCTGTCGCCGCTGGGTTATTCGCCGACCGGCGAAATTTTCAACCTGGCCTGCGAAGACGTCGCCACCCGCGCCGCCATCGACCTCGGTGCGGACAAGCTGCTGCTGTTCGGCGCTGACCTGGGCCTGATCGATGAACAGGGGCGTTTGGTGCGCGAGTTGCGCCCGCAACAGGTGCCGGCGCACTTGCAGCGGTTGGGCAGCAACTATCAGGCAGAATTGCTGGATGCGGCGGCCGAAGCGTGCCGTGGCGGCGTGGCCCGCAGTCATATCGTCAGTTACGCCGAAGACGGCGCGCTGTTGACCGAGCTGTTCACCCGCGACGGTGGCGGTACGCTGGTGGCCCAGGAGCAGTTCGAAGTGGTGCGCGAAGCGGCCATTGAAGACGTCGGCGGATTGCTGGACTTGATCAGTCCGCTGGAAGAGCAGGGCATCCTGGTGCGTCGTTCCCGCGAGGTGCTGGAGCGCGAAATCGAGCAGTTCAGCGTGGTTGAGCGCGAAGGCATGATCATCGCCTGCGCGGCGCTGTATCAGATCGCCGATTCGGACGCGGGTGAGCTGGCATGTTTAGCGGTGAACCCGGAGTACCGCCACGGCGGTCGCGGCGATGAACTGCTCGAACGCATCGAAAACCGCGCCCGAGCCCAGGGCCTGAAAACCTTGTTCGTGCTCACCACGCGCACCGCGCACTGGTTCCGCGAACGGGGTTTTGAACCCAGCAGCGTCGACCGGCTGCCGGCAGCGCGGGCGTCGCTGTACAACTATCAGCGCAACTCGAAGATCTTCGAAAAACCCCTCTGACGTTCCAGCGTTTTGTGGCGGGGGCGCTTGCTCCCACTGGGTCGCGTAGCGGCCCCAATGGGGTCCTTCGGCCTCCAGCGGGAACAAGCTACCTCGCCACAGAGTTCGCGCCACTGCTGCACGAACTTCGCAATATTTCCCTACCCTCCAAAACCGACCATGCCGCTGGCCAGCCGCGAGGCATTTCGGTGTCAATCCGTTTTGTGCCAAAAAAAGGCACGCGATACATAAACTGTAACAATTGGTCCGGATAGTGCGCGTTTGGTCGGTTAGCGGTCGCCGTTCGGTAAAGGATTTGTTTCCGAATTGTGTCAGAAGAAAACCGATCTAAAAGATACGGAATAAATACCTTTTAGGAATTAGCTTGGTATCCAAGTCCTTGTATTACGGGTTTTTTTGGATTTGAGAGCTAAATGCCTAAACGGTATTAGAAAAGAATCGGGTAATTCTTTTCAGGTTTATGACGAACGCGTGAACCTGCAGGGACCAAAAAACTGGGGATTAGACTATGGTCGTAGACACACATGGTTACGATTGACTTGTGGGTCACGGTCTGGCGCTAATCGCGCATCTTAGGATTTCGGGCGACGACTCGAGACCAGGAATACAAGAATTAGAATCAAGAGGAGCGTCACAATGAACAAGTCCACCTTGGCTTTGGCCGTGGCCGTAGGGGTTTTGGCGCAGCAGGCAGGCGCCGCCGGTTTCCTGGAAGACAGCAAGGCTTCCATCAGCTCTCGCACCATGTATTACGACGCCGACATGCGCGAAGGTGCGAGCACTGCGAACAACCGCCAGCGCGAAACCGCTGAAGGTCTGAAGTTCGACTACCTGTCCGGTTTCACTCAGGGCACCGTAGGTTTTGGTATCGACGCCCAGGCACTGGTAGGTATCCACCTGGATGGCGGCAAGGGCCATCACCCGGTCGGTAACGCCAACTCATTCTTCCCTAGCGATGGCAATGAGGCGGCCGACGATTGGAGCCGTCTGGATGGCAACGTCAAGGCGCGCTTCTCGAAGACCGAAGCCCACCTCGGTGGCGCCCTGGCACCTAACCTTCCAATCCTGGTCGCGAACGACAGCCGCCTGCTGCCGCAGACCTTTGAAGGTGGCACCATCACCTCCAAAGAAATCGACAACGTGACCTTCAACGTGGGTCAGCTGGAGCACGCATCGGGTCGCGCCTCTTCGAACTCCACGGGCCTGTCGGTGGCTGGCGCCAGCAAGGACAGCAACAAGTTCATGTACGGCGGTGCCGACTGGAAGGTCACCAAAGACCTCACTCTGCAGTACTACTATGCGAACCTGGAAGACTTCTACAAACAGAACTTCCTTGGCCTGGTACACGTCTACCCGATCGCGGCCAACCAGTCGTTCAAGACTGACATTCGTTACTTCGATAGCAGCTCCGACGGCAAGAACGGCGACGCCGGCTACCGCTTCAACAACAACGGTGGCTACGCCAAGGAAGCCGGGGTTGTTGATAACAAAACCTGGAGCGCCATGTTCACCTACACCCTGGGTGGCAACGCATTCCTGATCGGGCATCAGCGTGTCAACGATGATGGCGGTTTCGTGTTCCTGAACCAGGGCAGCCTGGTCGATGATCAGGGTCGTCAGGAAGGGGCCGGTGGCACCAGCTTCTACTCGTTTACCGATGCCACGGTTGGCAGCTTCATCCGTGCTGGTGAAAATACCACCTTCGGTCAGTACTCCTACGACTTCGCCTCTTTGGGCGTCCCGGGCTTGAAAGCTTCGCTGGCCTACCTGAATGGTCAAGACATCAAGCCGATCAGCGGTGTGGGTAAGGACCAGAGCGAGCACGAGACTGACGCCCGTATCGACTACGTGATCCAGACCGGCCTGCTCAAAGGCTTTGGTACCACGCTGCGTCACGGTACCTACCGTGGCAACACCAGCACGCTGGATCAAGACCAGACTCGTCTGATCTTCAACTACACCTACAGCTTCATGTAATAGCCGCCACAAGAAAAAGCCCTGCCGGCTGGCGGGGTTTTTTTCGTTTGTTTTTTTATATTCCTAATGGATCTTTACTGAGCATTTTTTATTCTTTTTGGTTTTCATCTACACCGTTTAAAGTGCGTCCGTCCGACACTCAGCCCTGAGCTCGGATTTGTCAGTGTCCCCCTCGACAATCACTCACGTAAAGGATTTGGCCACACGGCCGATACCTCGGATCTGTCGCGGAAAGTCATATTCCCAAGTGGCATTAAAAACAATTTATAAATTCTTTTTGGCTTTATGAGCAGGTATCCTGCCGGCCGCCAAACGGCCGGCCCAAGCGGTTTGCCGCGAATTCATGCATTTAGGATCCCGGGCAATCGATTCGGGACCACAAGAATTAGAAACGAGAGGAGCAAAACATGAACAAATCCACCTTGGCCATCGCTGTGGCCGTCGGGGTCATCGCCCAGCAGGCCAATGCCGCGGGCTTCATTGAAGACAGCAAGGCAACATTGGGGCTGCGCAACTTCTACATCAACACCGATAACCGTGACGGTCCGGGCGCCAACAAAAACGAAGAATGGGGCCAAGGCTTCGACCTGCGCTTCATCTCCGGCTACACCCAGGGCACCGTCGGTTTTGGTATCGACGCGATCGGCCTGCTGGGCGTCAAGCTGGATTCGGGCGGCGGCACCAACGGCGCCACCGCGACGTCCTACGGCGGCACCGTATTCCCGAGCAAGTCCAACGGCGAAGCGGTTGATGACTTCTCCAGCCTGGGCCTGACCGCCAAGGCAAAGATTTCCCAGACCGAACTGAAGCTGGGCACCCTGCAGCCAAAACTGCCGGTGATCGTGACCAACGACGGTCGCCTGTTGCCGCAAACCTGGCAGGGCGGCCAGATCAGCTCCAGCGACATCAAGGACCTGACCCTGATCGGTGGTCAGATCGAAGCGGTCAAGGGCCGTAACTCCAGCAACAACGAGAACCTGGCCATCGGCGGCGCCAACCCGCGTATCGCCAACAGCAACAAGTTCTACTACGCCGGTGGAGACTACAAACTCACCAAGGACCTGACGGCCCAGTACTACTACGGCAACCTGGAAGATTTCTACAAGCAACACTTCCTGGGCCTGGTGCACAACTGGGCGATCGGCCCTGGTGTGTTGAAGTCTGATTTGCGTTACTTCAACAGCTCCGACGACGGTGCCAACGGCAGCAACCCGCTGTACTACAGCAACGGTAACTACACCGGTGCCATCAGCGGCAAGGGCAAGGTCGACAACAATCTGTACAGCGGCCTGTTCCTGTACTCCGTTGCCGGTCACACCTTCGGTGGCGGTTACCAGGTCAGCAATGGCGACAGCGACTTCCCTTGGTTGAACCAGGGCGACGGTTCCTCGAACTACACCATCACCGACATGCAAATCCAGAAGTTCGGCCGTGCAGGCGAGCGTACCTGGCAAGCACGCTACGCGTATGACTTCGCCAAGGTCGGCGTACCAGGCCTGACGGCAGGCCTGGTGTACCTGCATGGCGACAACATCGATACCGTCAACGCCAAGGGTGGCGAAGCGGCCAATGGCGCTTCCGAGTGGGAGCGCGATCTGAGCGTTGCCTATGTCGTGCAGGAAGGCCCGCTGAAGAACCTCGGCCTGGCGTGGAAAAACGCTACCTGGCGCACCGACCTGCCGAACACCCGTTCGCAGGACGAAAACCGCGTCATCCTCAGCTACTCGATCCCGCTGTTGTAATAGCGCTCGCGTAAATTCGAGGCAAAAAAAGCCCCGCCGGTATTGCGCCCGGCGGGGCTTTTACATTTTCAAGACGGGTTCACCCCCGTAATCCCGTCTTGAACTTCCCTCTTTTGCAGCAACTCAAGGCCTTCTCGAACCTTGTGGCCGATGTTCGGCGGCTGGCGCGTGCGCGTCCAGTGAAGAGATCTTTAATATTTCTTTATGATCTAAATAAATCGATATTTATTCTTTTTAATAGATAAGAAACACAGGCACAGTTGAACCCATCAAGCACTCACAAGGAGCAGCACAATGGGTCTCAGACTTGGCGATATCGCCCCCGATTTCGAACAGAACTCCAGCGCCGGCACCATTCGTTTCCATCAGTGGCTGGGCGACAGCTGGGGCGTGCTGTTTTCCCACCCGGCCGATTTCACCCCGGTATGCACCACGGAACTGGGCTTCACCGCCCGCCTCAAGGATGAATTCGCCGCACGCGGCGTGAAGGCCATCGCTCTGTCCGTGGACCCTGTCGAGTCGCACCACAAGTGGATCGAGGACATCAACGAAACCCAGAACACCGTGGTTAACTTTCCGATCCTGGACGACGCCGACCGCAAGGTCTCGGATCTCTACGACCTGATCCATCCCAACGCCAACGACACCCTCACCGTACGCTCGCTGTTCGTGATCGACCCGAACAAAAAGGTGCGGCTGACCATTACCTACCCGGCGAGCACCGGTCGCAACTTCAATGAAATCCTGCGGGTCATTGACTCATTGCAACTCACCGACCACTACAAAGTGGCCACGCCGGCCAACTGGCAGGACGGGGATGAGGTGGTGATCGTGCCTTCGCTCAAGGATGAGGACGAAATCAACCAGCGTTTTCCCAAGGGCTATCGGGCCGTTAAACCTTACCTGCGCCTGACGCCGCAACCGAATCGGTAAAGGGTGTGGCTGATGCCGCCTTCGCCGGCAAGCCGGCTCCTACAGGTAGACGCGATCCCTTGTAGGAGCCGGCTTGCCGGCGAAGGCGCCAGATCAGACACCCCAGAACCCACAAAGCAAGGGGATTTCAGGCCGTTTCGACGGCCTGTTTTTTTGCCCCTGAGACAAAGTTTTATATATCTCCAAAATGAATAACCAAATGAATAAATATGATTTATAGATATATAAATCAGCTGTTAAGGTCACTCCATCGAAGCGAGATCGCTTGCCGCGAATCGCCAACACCGTGCAAAGGAATCGTCTGAATGTTGGTCGTCTCAATCGGTGGCAGTCCCAGTCAGCGCTCGCGTTCCGGGGTGCTGCTGGATCGGTCCCGGCAATGGTTACAAGCGCAGGGCGTGGAAGTGGTGAGTTATCAGGTACGGGACTTCCCGGCCGAAGACCTGCTGCATGCACGCTTCGACAGCCCCAAGGTGATCGACCTGCTGCAACAGGTTGAAAACGCCGATGGCCTGCTGATCGCCACACCGGTCTACAAGGCGTCGTTCTCCGGAGCGTTGAAGGTGTTGCTGGATCTGCTGCCTGAACGCGCCCTGAGCCACAAAGTGGTGTTGCCGATGGCCACGGGCGGGAGCATCGCCCACATGCTGGTGGTGGATTACGCGCTCAAGCCAGTGCTGGCGGCATTGAAGGCCCAGGAAATGCTGCAAGGGATTTTCGCCGTCGACAGCCAGATCGCCTACGGCGAAGGCAGTGCCCTGGCAAAATTGGCGCCGGAGCTGGAACAACGATTGTATGAAGCACTGGAGCAGTTTTCCGGTGCCATGGCGCGACGGCCCAGGCCGCTCGACCCAAGTCTTTTAAATGAACGTTTGTTGAGTGCTCGCTGGAGCATTTAAGCCTCACCGACACATTGAAGTACTGGCCTTACTCGCCCGCCAACGGGCAAGCAGGTGCAGCCACAACCCAACTGCAAAAAGGAGAGCGCCATGCGCCCTGTCATTTTGCGTCGCGGTCTGGTCGCTCTGTTTGCTGCGGCTGTCACCTTCGGCGCCATTACTCAAGCTCAAGCTGAAACCTTACGAATCGGCTATCAAAAATACGGCACCCTGGTGCTGCTCAAAGCCAAAGGCACCCTGGAAAAACGCCTCGCCGCCCAAGGCGTGGACGTGCAATGGACTGAATTCCCCGGCGGACCGCAACTGCTCGAAGGCCTGAACGTCGGCTCCATCGATTTTGGCGTGACGGGCGAAACCCCGCCGGTGTTTGCCCAGGCGGCCGGTGCCGATCTGCTCTACGTCGCCTACGAACCGCCAGCCCCCCACAGCGAAGCGATCCTGGTGCCGAAGGACTCGGCGATCAAATCGGTGGCCGACCTCAAGGGCAAGAAAGTCGTCCTGAACAAAGGCTCCAACGTGCACTACCTGCTGGTGCGTGCACTGCAAGACGCTGGCCTCAAATACACCGACATCCAGACCGTGTTCCTGCCACCGGCCGATGCCCGCGCCGCGTTCGAGCGTGGCAGCGTCGACGCCTGGGTGATCTGGGACCCGTACCAGGCCGCCGCCGAACAACAGCTGCAAGCGCGCACCCTGCGCGATGGTCAAGGCATCGTCGACAACCATCAGTTCTACCTGGCGACCAAGCCTTACGCGCAGAAAAATCCTGAGGTGATCAAGACTCTGGTGGAAGAGGTGCGCGCGGTGGGCGAGTGGTCCAAGGCCAACCCGCAAGACGTGACGGCACAGGTTTCGCCACTGCTCGGCTTGCCGGCAGACATCACCCTGACCTCGGTGAAACGCCAGGGCTACGGCGCGCTGTTCCTCACCCCGGAAGTGGTCGCGGCGCAGCAGAAAATCGCCGACAGCTTCTACCAACTCAAATTGATTCCCAAGCCGCTGAGCATCAAAGACGTGATCTGGACACCGCCGGCAGCCGTTGCCAAAGCCCAATAACTCGATTCCCCAAGGAGACCACTCCATGAGCCTCAATATTTTCTGGTTCCTGCCTACCCACGGTGACGGCCATTACCTTGGCACCGCCGAATGCGCACGCGCCGTTGACCACGGTTACCTGCAACAAGTCGCGCAAGCGGCGGATCGCCTGGGCTTTGGCGGGGTGCTGATCCCCACCGGGCGTTCGTGCGAAGACTCGTGGTTGGTGGCGGCGTCGCTGATTCCGGTGACCCAGCGGCTGAAGTTCCTTGTCGCACTGCGCCCCGGGATCATTTCCCCGACGGTGGCGGCGCGTCAGGCGGCGACCCTGGATCGACTGTCCGGCGGTCGTGCGCTGTTCAACCTGGTGACGGGCGGTGATCCGGAAGAATTGGCCGGCGATGGTCTGTTCCTCAGCCACGAAGAACGCTATCAGGCTTCGGTGGAATTCACCCGCATCTGGCGCCGCGTGCTGGAAGGCGAAACCGTCGATTACGACGGCCAGCACATCAGCGTGAAAGGCGCGAAGTTGCTCTACCCACCGATCCAGCAACCGCGTCCACCGCTGTACTTCGGTGGTTCTTCGGACGCGGCGCAAGACCTGGCGGCAGAGCAAGTGGAGATGGTCCTGACCTGGGGCGAGCCACCGGCCGCTGTCGCCGAGAAAATCGCCCAGGTACGTGCCAAAGCCGCCAAGCTCGGCCGTACCGTGCGCTTCGGCATTCGCCTGCATGTGATCGTGCGCGAAACCAATGATGAGGCGTGGAAAGCCGCGGATCGGCTGATTTCGCATCTAGACGACGAGACCATCGCCCGTGCGCAGGCGTCGCTGGCGCGCTTCGATTCGGTCGGCCAGCAACGCATGGCCGCCCTGCACGGCGGCAACCGTGACAACCTGGAAGTCAGCCCTAACCTGTGGGCTGGTGTCGGCCTGGTGCGCGGCGGTGCCGGCACGGCGCTGGTGGGCGATGGCCCGACCGTGGCGGCCCGCGTGAAGGAGTACGCGGACCTGGGCATCGACACCTTTATTTTCTCCGGTTATCCACACCTGGAGGAGTCGTATCGGGTGGCCGAGTTGCTCTTCCCGCACCTCGATGTCGAGCGTCCTGAACTGCCGAAAAGCGCTGGCTACGTCAGCCCGTTCGGCGAGATGGTCGCCAACGACATTCTTCCCAAAGCCGCATCCCAGAGCTGAGGCGCGGTCATGAAGAAAGTCATCCACAACCTCGCGCCCTGGGCGTTGCCGGTATTGCTGCTGGCGGTGTGGCAGTTGTCGGTGTCGGCAGGCTGGTTGTCGACACGGATCCTGCCGGCACCGGTCGCCGTGATCGAGGCCGGCGTGAACCTGGTGCGCAGCGGCGAAATCTGGACGCACCTGGCCATCAGCGGCTGGCGTGCTGCGCTGGGTTTCACCATCGGGGGCGGCATCGGCCTGGCGTTGGGCTTCATCACCGGCCTGTCGAAGTGGGGCGAGCGCCTGCTCGACAGCTCGGTGCAGATGGTTCGCAACGTGCCGCACCTGGCGTTGATTCCGCTGGTGATCCTGTGGTTCGGCATCGACGAGTCGGCGAAGATTTTCCTGGTGGCACTGGGTACGTTGTTCCCGATCTACCTCAACACCTATCACGGCATTCGTAACGTCGACCCGGCTTTGGTGGAGATGTCACGCAGTTATGGCTTGTCCGGTTTCAGCCTGTTCTGGCAAGTGATTCTGCCGGGGGCCCTGCCTTCGATCCTGGTCGGCGTGCGCTTCGCCCTGGGCTTCATGTGGTTGACGCTGATCGTCGCGGAAACCATCTCCGCCAGTTCCGGCATCGGCTACCTGGCGATGAATGCCAGGGAGTTTTTGCAGACCGACGTGGTGGTGCTGGCGATTCTGCTCTACGCGGTACTCGGCAAACTGGCCGACCTCGCGGCCCGTGGGCTTGAGCGAGTCTGGCTGCGCTGGCACCCGGCGTATCAGGTTGTGAAAGGAGGTGCGGCATGATCGCAGAACAACCTCCACGCTTGCTGCGCGGCATTCCGCTGGCGGTGCGCAAGCTGCAAAAAACCTTTGGCGCGCGGCAGGTGCTGCGCGAGATCGACCTGCACATTCCGGCGGGCCAGTTTGTCGCCGTGGTCGGTCGCAGCGGCTGCGGCAAAAGTACCTTGCTGCGCTTGCTCGCTGGCCTCGATCAACCAACGGGCGGTGAATTGCTGGCCGGCGCCGCCTCGCTCAGCGAAGCGCGCGAAGACACCCGGCTGATGTTCCAGGAAGCGCGGTTGCTGCCGTGGAAAAAGATCATCGACAACGTCGGTCTCGGCCTCAAGGGCAACTGGCGGCCGCAAGCGCTGGAGGCACTGGACGCCGTGGGCCTGGCGGATCGTGCCAACGAATGGCCGGCTGCGCTGTCCGGTGGACAGAAGCAACGCGTGGCGCTGGCTCGCGCACTGATTCATCAACCGCGCCTGCTGTTGCTCGACGAACCCCTGGGCGCGCTGGATGCCCTGACCCGCATTGAAATGCAGCAACTGATCGAACGGCTCTGGCAGCAGCACGGCTTCACGGTGTTGCTGGTGACCCACGACGTCAGCGAAGCGGTGGCAATTGCCGACCGGGTGATTCTGATCGAGGACGGCGAAGTCGGGCTCGACCTGCAGGTGGAACTGCCGCGCCCTCGGGTGCGGGGTTCACATCGGCTGGCGGCGCTGGAAACCGAAGTGCTCAATCGCGTGCTGGCGCTGCCCGGCCAGCCGCCGGAACCGGAACCTGTTTCACCCTTGCCCACGCAGTTGCGCTGGGCTCAATAACTCAAGCCTTATCCCACGACAGGAATCAACATCATGACTATTAAAGCCATCAACGTTCGCAACCAGTTCAAAGGCTCCATCAAGGAAATCGTGCTCGGCGACGTGCTGTCGGAAATCGACGTACAGACCGCATCCGGCATCGTCACGTCGGTGATCACCACGCGCTCGGTGAAAGAACTGGAATTGGCAGTGGGCAGCGAAGTGATCGCGTTTGTGAAATCCACCGAGGTGTCGATCGCCAAGTTGTAAGCGGCATGCGTCAACAACAACCCCGAAAGGTTTGAGCCCTTCGGGGTTTTTTGTGTGGGGTCTTGAGGTCGGTGTGCGGCCTTCGCTGGCAAGCCAGCTCCTACATTTGGAATGCGTTCCCCTGTAGGGGCTGGCTTGCCAGCGAAGGGGACGGTGAGTGCACTAGAGATTCCGCTTGGGCAAATACGGCGGTAAATACAACCCCACATACGCATCAAACACCCGCATCCCTTCCTCGGCCATGCGCGGCGTAATCCGCCCCTGCTGCTGCACCGAGCGCGCATACACCCGGTCGCCCAACTCCATCGCCAAGGCGAACACATCGACGTCACTCGGCAATGTCGGCAGTTCGAAGTGATGGTCGAACAGCTTGTGCATCAGGTCGCCCAGTTCGATGTCGTGCTGGCGGTCAGCCTGGGTGACTTCGGTCAGGCCATGCTGGGCGAGGATCAATTGGCGAGCGGCGGCGTCCTCGGCGTAGATGTCGAGCATGCGCTGTTCCACCAGTCGCGACAGATCACGCCAGCCGTTCAGCGCAGCATGATCGATGGGCGCTTGCAGGCAGGCGCGAAAGGCGGCATGGACATCGGCGGTCAGGGCTTCGAGCAGGGCCGGCACGCTGGCGAAAAAGTGGTAGACCGAGGAGGGCGGAATCTGCGCACGCTCGGCGACGCTGTAGATCGACAGGCTGGCCACACCCTCGGCAGCCAGCAGCGTACGGGCGGCATCGAGAATCGAATCGATCCGGGCCTGGCTGCGTGCGCGGGGTTTGCGGGGGGTGGCTACGCGTGTCATTGAAGTCTCCTGCGGGGCAGCGGGCATTGTACGAGCAGGGTTGTGTGTTGTCTTGTCGGCCGCCTTCGCTGGCAAGCCAGCTCCTACAATTGAATGCATTCCTCCTGTAGGAGCTGGCTTGCCAGCGAACCGCCGCAGGCGGCCATAAAAAAAAACGCCGCAGGCTGTGAGGCCGGCGGCGTTTTTTCTACTGCAAGCGCTTACACGGTATGCAGGTACCAGTTGTACTCGAGGTCGGAGATGGAGTGTTCGAACTCCTCCAGCTCGCTCTCTTTACAAGCCACGAAGATATCGATGTATTTCGGATCGATGTACTTGGCCATGACTTCGCTGTCGTCCAGCTCGCGCAGTGCATCGCGCAGGTTGTTCGGCAGGCTCTGTTCGTTCTGCTCGTAGCTGTTGCCTTCCACCGGAGCACCTGGCTCGACCTTGTTGGTCAGGCCATGGTGAATGCCGGCCAGCACCGAAGCCATCAGCAGGTACGGGTTGGCGTCGGCACCGGCAACGCGATGCTCGATACGCACGGAGTCCGGCGCACCGGTCGGTACGCGCACGGCCACGGTGCGGTTGTCCAGGCCCCAGCTCGGCGAGTTCGGCACGTAGAACTGTGCGCCGAAACGACGGTAGGAGTTGACGTTAGGGCAGAGGAACGCCATCTGTGCAGGCAGGGTCTCGAGCACACCGCCGATCGCATGTCGCAGCGCGGCGTTCTGCTCGGGATCCTCGCTGGCGAAGATGTTGTTGCCTTCCTTGTCGAGAATCGAAATGTGCACGTGCAGGCCATTGCCCGCCTGGCCTGGGTAAGGCTTGGCCATGAAGGTGGTGTCCATTTCATGGTCGTAGGCAATGTTCTTGATCAGGCGCTTGAGCAGTACGGCGTAATCGCAGGCCTTGATCGCGTCCTTGACGTGGTGCAGGTTGACTTCGAATTGAGCCGGGGCACTTTCCTTGACGATGGCGTCAGCCGGGATACCTTGCTCTTTCGCACCTTCCAGAATGTCCTGGAGGCAGTCGACGTATTCGTCGAGGTCATCGATCAGGTAGACCTGGGTCGACATCGGACGCTTGCCCGACACTGGCGAACGTGGCGGTTGTGGACGGCCGTTCACGTTTTCCTGGTCGATCAGGTAGAACTCGAGTTCAAAGGCTGCGCAGATGGTCAGGCCCATCTCATCGAACTTGGCCACGACCTGTCGCAGCACTTCGCGCGGGTCGGCGAAGAAAGGAGCGCCTTCGAGTTCGTGCATGGTCATCAACAGTTGCGCGGTAGGGCGCTTCTGCCATGGCTCGTTGCACAGGGTATCGGGAATTGGATAGCAGATACGATCGGCGTCGCCGATGTCCAGGCCCAGGCCGGTGCTTTCCACCGTGGAGCCGTTGATATCCAGAGCAAATAAAGAGGCCGGCAGGTTGATGCCTTTCTCGTAAACCTTGTGAAGACTGGTGCGTTCGATGCGCTTGCCGCGCACCACACCATTCATATCCGCAATCAGAAGGTCAACGTACAGAACCTCAGGATGTTCCTTAAGGAACGCGTTCGCTTCGTTAAGCTGAACGGCACGCGGGGGTACCGACATGATGCAACACCTTTGTTGTTAAAAATATCAATCATTGATCTTTTCTGATCTCAGTCAACCCGAACGGCATGTCGAAGTCAAGCGAGGCCTTTTTTGCCCTAAAAAAGCGCTCGTGTGGCTTTTTTGAGGCACTTTGGGGCGTTTTCACTCTGTTGGACGTAACGACGACCGCGGGCTTGAGCGGGCCGTGTTGTATTTTTTACGGGGGTGTTGTGTAAAAAAATGAACAAGGCTAAGCTCGAATCAAACCCATAACAGCAATAATACCGGGGTGCTTCATGTCTCGCCTGCCGATAATCGGCGTCACCGACTGCTCAAGACAGGTCGGCCGGCATGTTTTTCACATCAGTGAAGACACGTCCGTCCATTGCATGGCCTCAGCGGCGCCGGTGAACCTCTCATCCGTGACGGTCCAACCGTCCCCGTCCGTTATTCTGGACGGTCGCGATGGCACCCCCATTACGGTTACTCCATTCAATATAGAACCGATTCACAATAGCGGCCCAGCGATCGTTCGGGTTACCGCTCGCGATTGTGCACGCCCGGCCTCTGCAGCGGTGTTAACAAACACGCTAACCTGCTGCTGAAACGCTCTACAACGCGACGCCGATGCGTCAAACAACGCCTGGCCTTAAAAGGGTCGGACAACTCAAAGCCTAGAGGCATTTATGAGTCACAACCTCGACCAGCTCACCGATTGGTTGAAAGACCACAAGATCACAGAAGTCGAATGCATGATCGCCGACTTGACCGGGATTACCCGGGGCAAGATTTCGCCGACCAACAAATTCATCGCCGAAAAAGGCATGCGCCTGCCAGAGAGCGTGCTGTTGCAGACCGTGACCGGCGATTACGTCGAAGACGACATCTATTACGACCTGCTCGACCCGGCCGACATCGACATGATCTGCCGTCCCGACCAGAGTGCGGTGTACGTGGTGCCGTGGGCCATCGAGCCGACCGCCATCGTGATCCACGATACCTACGACAAGCAAGGCAACCCGATCGAGCTGTCGCCGCGCAACGTCCTCAAGAAAGTCCTGAAACTCTATGCCGACAAGGGCTGGCAGCCGATCGTGGCGCCGGAAATGGAGTTTTACCTGACCAAGCGCAGCGACGACCCGGACTACCCATTGCAGCCGCCAATCGGCCGCTCCGGCCGCCCGGAAACCGGTCGCCAGTCGTTCTCCATTGAAGCGGCGAACGAGTTCGACCCGCTGTTCGAAGACGTCTACGACTGGTGCGAACTGCAGGAGCTGGACCTCGATACGCTGATCCACGAGGACGGCACCGCGCAGATGGAAATCAACTTCCGTCACGGCGATGCCCTGTCCCTGGCCGACCAGATCCTGGTGTTCAAGCGCACCATGCGCGAAGCCGCGCTCAAGCACGACGTGGCCGCGACCTTCATGGCCAAACCGATGACCGGCGAGCCGGGCAGCGCGATGCACTTGCACCAGAGCATCATCGACATCGAGACCGGCAAGAACATCTTCTCCAATGAAGACGGGACCATGAGCCAGTTGTTCCTGCACCACATCGGAGGCCTGCAGAAACTCATTCCCGAGCTGTTGCCGCTGTTCGCGCCCAACGTCAACTCGTTCCGCCGCTTCCTGCCGGACACCTCGGCACCGGTGAACGTGGAGTGGGGCGAAGAAAACCGCACCGTGGGCCTGCGCGTACCGGATGCCGGACCACAGAACCGTCGGGTGGAAAACCGCCTGCCGGGCGCCGATGCCAACCCCTACCTGGCGATTGCCGCGAGCCTGCTCTGCGGCTACATCGGCATGGTCGAAGGCCTGAACCCAAGCGCGCCGGTGGTGGGCCGTGGCTATGAACGCCGCAACCTGCGCCTGCCGCTGACCATCGAAGACGCGCTGGAACGCATGGAAAACAGCGCGACCATCGAGCGTTACCTGGGCAAGAATTTCATCACTGGCTACGTCGCGGTCAAGCGGGCCGAGCATGAAAACTTCAAGCGCGTGATCAGTTCGTGGGAAAGGGAATTCCTGCTCTTTGCCGTCTGATACGCCAGGCGCCGTCGCTTTCGGGCGGCGCTTTCACCTGATTTTTTAGGAGATTCGTATGACCAGCAACAATCCGCAAACCCGTGAATGGCAAACCCTGAGCAACGATCACCACCTGGCTCCGTTCAGCGACTTCAAGCAGCTGAAAGAGAAAGGCCCGCGGATCATCACCCATGCCAAGGGCGTTTACCTCTGGGACAGCGAAGGCAATCAGATCCTCGACGGTATGGCCGGCCTGTGGTGTGTCGCAATTGGTTATGGTCGCGACGAACTGGCCGATGCCGCCAGCAAACAAATGCGCGAACTGCCGTACTACAACCTGTTCTTCCAGACCGCGCACCCGCCGGTACTGGAACTCGCCAAGGCCATCGCCGACATCGCGCCTGAAGGCATGAACCACGTGTTCTTCACCGGTTCCGGCTCCGAAGGCAACGACACCATGTTGCGCATGGTGCGTCATTACTGGGCAATCAAGGGCCAGCCGAACAAGAAAGTCATCATCAGCCGCAAGAACGGCTATCACGGTTCCACCGTGGCCGGCGCGAGCCTGGGTGGCATGACCTACATGCACGAACAGGGCGACTTGCCGATCCCGGGCATCGTCCACATTGCCCAGCCGTACTGGTTCGCCGAAGGCGGCGACATGACCCCGGAAGAGTTCGGTGTGTGGGCGGCCAACCAGCTCGAAGAGAAGATCCTGGAAGTTGGCGTCGACAACGTCGGTGCCTTTATTGCCGAGCCGATCCAGGGCGCGGGCGGCGTGATCATTCCGCCAGCGTCCTACTGGCCGCGCATCAAGGAAATCCTCGCCAAGTACGACATCCTGTTCGTGGCTGACGAAGTGATTTGCGGTTTCGGCCGTACCGGCGAGTGGTTCGGTTCCGATTTCTACGACCTCAAGCCGGACATGATGACCATCGCCAAGGGCCTGACCTCGGGCTACATCCCGATGGGCGGCCTGATCGTGCGTGACGAAGTGGTCGACGTCCTGAACGAAGGCGGTGATTTCAACCATGGTTTCACTTACTCCGGTCACCCGGTCGCTGCGGCAGTGGCGCTGGAAAACATCCGCATCATGCGCGACGAGAAAATTATCGAGCGCGTTCATGCACAAACGGCACCATATTTGCAAAAGCGTCTGCGGGAGTTGAACGATCACCCGCTGGTGGGTGAAGTTCGTGGGGTAGGCCTGTTGGGGGCCATCGAACTGGTTCAGGACAAGGCCACTCGCAAGCGTTACGAAGGCAAGGGTGTCGGCATGATCTGCCGGCAGTTCTGCTTCGATAACGGCCTGATCATGCGCGCCGTCGGCGACACCATGATCATCGCGCCACCGCTGGTTATTACCGAATCGGAAATCGATGAGTTGGTGACCAAGGCGCGCAAGTGTCTTGACCTGACCCTGAGTGCATTACAGGGCTAAGTGCTAGGCTCTGAGCGCAAGTCACGGCGTTTGTATCAAGACTGCTACTTTCGCTCAGAGATGTCAGAAAGCCAGACCTTTCCTTGAAAGACCGGTGTGGAAATTGCCAGACTAGCCGCGGTTCCAGTTGCCTGGGTTCGGCTGCTGAACAAAGTGGTTCAAAAAAGAAAAATTTGGAGCATTACGCATGAAGGCACTAGGTAAAAAGCTTGCTGGCAAGACTCTTCTTGCCATGTCCCTGGCGGGGTTGATGGCGGGCGCGGTTCAGGCCGATGACAAAGTTCTGCACGTGTACAACTGGTCCGACTACATCGCACCGGACACCATTGCCAACTTCGAAAAAGAGTCCGGCATCAAGGTGGTGTACGACGTTTTCGACAGCAACGAAACACTGGAAGCCAAGTTGCTGGCAGGCAAGTCCGGCTACGACATCGTCGTACCGTCGAACAACTTCCTGGCCAAGCAGATCAAGGCTGGCGTTTACCAGAAGCTGGACAAGTCCAAGCTGCCTAACTGGAAGAACCTGAACCCGGACCTGCTCAAAGCGGTATCGGTGAGCGACCCGGGTAACGAACACGCATTCCCTTACATGTGGGGCTCGATCGGTATCGGCTTCAACGCCGAGAAGGTCAAGGCTGCACTGGGTGCCGACGCACCTGTGGATTCCTGGGACCTGATCTTCAAGCCGGAAAACGCCGCCAAGCTGAAGGCCTGTGGCATCAGCCTGCTGGACTCGCCAACCGAGATGATTCCGGTGGCACTGCACTACCTGGGCCTGCCAACCGACAGCCAGAAGAAAGAAGACATCGACAAGGCTGAAGCGCTGCTGCTCAAAGTCCGTCCTTCGATCGCCTACTTCCACTCCTCCAAGTACATCTCCGACCTGGCCAACGGCAACATCTGCGTAGCCGTGGGTTACTCGGGTGACGTGTACCAGGCCAAGTCCCGCGCTGCTGAAGCCGGTGACAAGGTGAAAGTCAGCTACAACATTCCGAAAGAAGGTGCCGGCAGCTTCTACGACATGGTCGCCATCCCCAAGGATGCCGAAAACGTCGAAGGCGCCTACAAGTTCATGACCTACCTGCAGAAGCCGGAAGTCATGGCGGCCATCACCAACGCCGTGCGCTTCCCGAACGGTAACGCCGCTGCAACCCCACTGGTCGATAAAGACATCACCAGCGACCCGGGCGTTTACCCACCGGCAGACGTGCTGGCCAAGCTGTACGCGATTGCCGACTTGCCGGCCGCGACCCAGCGGATCATGACCCGCAGCTGGACCAAGATTAAATCGGGTAAATAAGTAATGACCTTGTAGGAGCCAGCCTGCTCGCGAAAAAAATCGCAATGCCGCGGGGTGTCAGGCACCCATCGTTATCGTTGACGATCATCGCGAGCAGGCTCGCTCCCACAGGTATATGTGCATAAAAGTTTTGCTGGAACGGTTTTTCGAGGGTAAGTTGCGCGCCGGTTTTGTTACTGGGCAACCACGGTTGTCATGTAACGCGGGGCAACTTGGGCCCAACTAATTTCAGAGGACCTCCACTTGCCTATTTTTTCTATGTTGCGCAATGCCATGCTGGTCGGCGCCGGACTGACGATTGCTGTCAGTGTCCAGGCGGCCGGTACTGTGCATATTTATAACTGGTCGGACTACATCGGCGAGACCACCCTGGCCGATTTCCAGAAAGAGACCGGCATCAAACCGGTTTATGACGTCTTCGACTCCAACGAAACCCTGGAAGGCAAGTTGCTGGCCGGGCGTACCGGTTACGACGTGGTCGTGCCGTCGAACCACTTCCTCGGCAAGCAGATCAAGGCCGGGGCTTTCCAGAAGCTCGACAAGTCGCAGCTGACCAATTACTCGAACCTCGACCCGGTGCTGCTCAAGCGCCTGGAACAGAACGATCCGGGCAACCTGTATGCCGTACCGTACCTCTGGGGCACCAACGGCATCGGTTACAACGTCGACAAGGTCAAGGCTGTGCTGGGCGTCGACAAGATCGATTCCTGGGGCGTGTTGTTCGAACCGGAAAACATCAAGAAACTGCACAGCTGCGGCGTAGCGTTCCTTGATTCGGCCGATGAAATGATGCCGACGGTGCTCAACTACATGGGCTTGAATGCCAACAGCACCAACCCTGACGATTACAAAAAGGCCACTGAGAAGTTGCTCGCCGTGCGTCCGTTCGTGACCTACTTCCACTCATCCAAATACATCGCGGACCTGGCCAACGGCGACATTTGCGTGGCGATCGGTTTCTCCGGCGACATCTTCCAGGCCAAGCACCGTGCCGAAGAAGCCAAGAAAGGCGTGAACATCGCCTACTCGATCCCCAAAGAGGGCGGCGCGCTCTGGTTCGACATGCTGGCGATCCCCAAGGATTCGAAAAACGTCAAGGAGGCCCACGCCTTCATCAACTATTTACTGAAGCCTGAGGTGATTGCCCAGGTCAGTGATTACGTCGGCTACGCCAACCCAAATCCTGGGTCGGACAAACTGATGGAACAGTCCATTCGCACCGACGAAGCGGTTTATCCACCGCAAGCCGTGCTCGACAAGACCTACGTGTCGGTCGAGTTGCCGCCAAATATTCAACGTTTGATGACCCGCAGCTGGACCACGGTCAAGACGGGTAAATAGTTTCAAGGCTCAAACTATCCAAGGTTGGCTCACCTTGAGCGAACTGCACTCTTTTTTTCTGGGAGTTTCGTAAATGGCAGTTGCCTCCGGCGCCTATAAGAAAGCCCTCGAGGGCGACCAGCAACCTAAACAGGTGCTGGTCAAAATCGACCGGGTCACGAAGAAGTTCGACGAGACGATTGCCGTGGACGATGTGTCCCTGGAAATCAAGAAAGGCGAAATTTTCGCCCTGCTCGGCGGTTCGGGATCGGGCAAATCCACCTTGCTGCGCATGCTCGCAGGTTTCGAACGGCCGACAGAGGGGCGGATTTTCCTCGATGGCGTAGACATCACCGACATGCCGCCGTACGAGCGGCCGATCAACATGATGTTCCAGTCGTACGCCTTGTTCCCGCACATGACCGTGGCGCAGAACATCGCCTTCGGCCTCAAGCAGGACAAGATTTCGAACTCTGAAATCGATGCCCGCGTGGCCGAAATGCTCAAGCTGGTACAGATGAGCCAGTACGCCAAGCGCAAGCCTCACCAGTTGTCCGGCGGTCAGCGTCAGCGTGTGGCCCTGGCCCGTTCGCTGGCCAAGAAACCGAAGCTGTTGCTGCTCGACGAACCGATGGGTGCACTGGACAAGAAGCTGCGTTCGCAAATGCAGCTGGAACTGGTGGAGATCATCGAGCGCGTCGGCGTAACCTGCGTCATGGTGACCCACGACCAGGAAGAGGCCATGACCATGGCCGAGCGCATCGCGATCATGCACCTGGGCTGGATCGCGCAGATCGGCAGCCCGATCGACATCTACGAAACCCCGACCAGCCGCCTGGTCTGCGAATTCATCGGTAACGTGAACATCTTCGAAGGCGAAGTGATCGACGACGCCGAAGGCCACGCGATCATTACCTGCAAAGACATGGACCACCAGATCTACGTGGGCCACGGCATCAGCACGTCGGTGCAGGACAAGTCGGTCACCTACGCAATCCGTCCGGAGAAGCTGCTGGTCACCGCCGACAAACCGACCTGCGAATACAACTGGTCCAGCGGCAAGGTGCACGACATCGCCTACCTCGGCGGTCACTCGGTGTTCTACGTCGAGCTGCCAAGCGGCAAGATCGTGCAATCGTTCGTGGCCAACGCCGAACGCCGTGGTGCACGTCCGACCTGGGGTGACCAGGTCTACGTGTGGTGGGAAGACGACAGCGGCGTGGTACTTCGCTCATGAACATGCGCAAATTCAAACGCCGTCTCAATCGAATAATTCCCGGTGGCCGTCAGATGGTCATCGGCATCCCATTCATCTGGCTGTTCCTGTTCTTCATGCTGCCGTTCTTCATCGTTCTGAAGATCAGCTTCGCCGAAGCAGACGTGGCCATTCCGCCGTACACCGAAATCTACACCTACGCCGAACAAAAGCTGCAACTGCTGCTTAACCTCGGCAACTACGCGATGCTGGCCGGTGACGAGCTGTACATCGCCGCCTACCTCGGCTCGTTGAAGATGGCGTTTTTCAGCACCATCCTTTGCCTGTTGATCGGTTACCCGATGGCCTACGGCATCTCCGTTGCCCGCAAGGAAGTGCAGACGGTGCTGGTGCTGCTGATCATGATGCCGACCTGGACCGCGATCCTGATCCGCGTCTACGCGTGGATGGGCATCCTCAGCAACAACGGCCTGCTCAATGGTTTCCTGATGAGCATGGGCTGGATCAACGAACCGCTGCAGATCCTCAACACCAACCTGGCGGTGTACATCGGCGTTGTCTATTCGTACCTGCCGTTCATGATCCTGCCGCTGTACGCCAACCTGGTGAAGCACGACCACAGCTTGCTGGAAGCCGCTTCGGACCTCGGGTCGAGCACCTTCAACAGCTTCTGGAAAATCACCGTGCCGCTGTCGAAAAACGGCATCATCGCTGGCTGCATGCTGGTGTTCATCCCGGTAGTGGGCGAGTTCGTGATCCCGGAACTGCTCGGCGGTCCGGAAACCCTGATGATCGGTAAAGTGCTCTGGCAAGAGTTCTTCAACAACCGTGACTGGCCGGTGGCATCCGCCCTGGCGGTGGTGATGCTGGCGATCCTGATTGTGCCGATCATCCTGTTCAACCGCAGTCAGGCCAAGGAAATGGAGGGTAAAGAATGAAGCGCTTCCGTTTCTCCAGCATGATGCTGATCCTGGGGTTGTTGTTCATCTACCTGCCGATGCTGATCCTGGTGATCTACTCGTTCAACGCCTCCAAACTGGTGACGGTATGGGGCGGCTGGTCGATCAAGTGGTACGTCGGCCTGCTCGACAACACCCAACTGATGGGCTCGGTGGTGCGCTCGCTGGAAATCGCCTGCTACACGGCGGTGGCGGCGGTGGCACTGGGTACCCTGGCAGCGTTCGTCCTGACGCGCATCACGCGCTTCAAGGGCCGCACGTTGTTCGGTGGCCTGGTCACCGCGCCACTGGTCATGCCTGAGGTAATCACCGGTCTGTCGCTGTTGCTGCTGTTCGTGGCCATGGCGCAGATGATTGGCTGGCCGCAGGAGCGCGGCATCGTCACCATCTGGATCGCTCACACCACGTTCTGCGCGGCCTATGTCGCGGTGGTAGTGTCGGCTCGCCTGCGTGAGCTGGACCTGTCCATCGAAGAGGCGGCCATGGACCTCGGTGCGAAGCCGTGGAAAGTGTTCTTCCTGATCACCATCCCGATGATCGCGCCGTCGCTGGCAGCGGGCGGCATGATGTCGTTCGCGTTGTCCCTCGATGACCTGGTGTTGGCGAGCTTCGTGTCGGGTCCGGGTTCGACGACCCTGCCGATGGAAGTGTTCTCGGCGGTACGTCTGGGCGTGAAACCCGAGATCAACGCCGTGGCAAGCCTGATCCTGCTGGCGGTGTCGATCGTGACCTTCCTGGTCTGGTTCTTCAGCCGTCGCGCCGAAGAAAGCCGCAAGCGTGCAATCCAGCAAGCCATCGAAGAGGCAGCCGCCGATTCGTGGAAGCAACCGGACGTGCGTCGCGCACAGGCTCCGGAAGCGGCTTGAGCCTGGTCCCATGCCCTCTGTAGGAGCCGGCTTGCTGGCGATGATGTGTCAGACACATTGATTTCGACTGACGCGCCATCGCCAGCAAGCCGGCTCCTACAGGCGACTTATGCGGCCCACGGGGATTTGCGGATGACCTCGACGAAGTTCATCGGCTTGAACCCTGGTGCCTGATCCACCAGCACATCGGTCTTCACGTTGCCGAACGTGGTCTGCGGACGATGACGCAAGCCATCGGCAAACGCGCAGATGATGCACTCCTTGAACCCCTCGCCCCGTGGATGCGCATGCACCACCGCTTCACGCTGCACGGTGGAAAACGCCGCGTAGTCCATGCCCAGCACGTCCATTTCGACGCCGGCGGTCACCAGCGCAACCGTCGGCCGCAGATGCCGCGGAACGCCCGGCGTGGTGTGCAGCGCAATCGACAGCCAGACCTGCTCGATGTCGTCATCGCTCAAACCGTAAGGCTTGAGGAACGCGGCTGCCGCGTTGGCGCCATCCACTTCGAAGCGCTCATTGTCGCTGCGGTGGCCTTCCACCAGGCCCAGGTCATGGAACATCGCGCCGACGTACAAAAGCTCGGGGTTGTAGGTCAGTTGCTTGCGTTCACCGCTCAGTGCGCCGAACAGGAACACTCGGCGCGAGTGGTGGTAGAGCAGGTCCGATTCAATGTCGCGGATGTATTCGGTGGTGGCCCTGGCCAGTGCGCTGTCGGGGATCTTGATACCGGCGATGGTGGTGCTCATGGGGTTTTCCTCGAAGTGATTGCCGTGGCGGTACTGAGGGTTCAGTTTGTTGCGGCCCCAAAAACCGGGCAATCGCGCCATGGCTGCGATCCCGGCCAATGAGCGTGCATATCGTGCCAACCTCGCTTGTTGGGTGTGGATTGGCTAGGGTGCCTACAGGTACGTATTGCCATTCAATGCCATCAGAGGCGTTTTGAACCATGAGTAAAACCGTCGCCATCGTGGTGTTCGCCGGCGTCCAGTCGCTGGATGTCACCGGCCCCTTGGATGTGTTTTCCGAGGCCAATCGATTCCTGGCCCCGCAGGATCACTATCGACTGGAGGTGATCGGCGTGGAGCGCGGGATCATGGCGTGTTCCAACGGCTTGGCACTCAATGCCCACCGGCACTTCAGCGAAGCGCTGGAGGCCTACGACCTGTTGCTGGTGGCGGGCGGGCCGCAGTTGCCGTTCATGGATTTCGGCCGGGCATTCGATGGCTGGTTGCGCGACGCCTGTGCGCGGGCCCGCCGCTTTGGCTCGATCTGCAATGGCGCCTTCATGCTCGCCCGCGCCGGGTTGCTTGAGGGACGTACGGTCACCACCCATTGGCAGGACGCCGCGGACCTTGCGGCGCTGTGCCCCTCGTCCCGGGTCGAAGCGGATCGGCTGTACGTCGAGGACGGCGAGTTGTTCACCTCGGCTGGTGTTACGGCGGGCATCGATCTGTCGCTGTACTTATTGGGTCGCGATCATGGGCCGGAAGTGGCGCTGAGCGTCGCCAAGCGCCTCGTGGTGTTTACCCAACGCTCAGGCGGACAATCGCAATTCAGCCCGTTCCTCACGCCCCATGCCGAACCGACGTCGGCGGTCGCAATGGTTCAGCATTACGTGCTGGCCAACCTCACCGGTGACCTGACCATCGCTGACCTGGCCAACGCGGCCAACATGAGCGCACGCAATTTTTCCCGGGTGTTTGCCAGGGAGGCGAAAATCACCCCGGCCGAGTTCGTTGAGCGGGCGCGGGTAGATGCAGCGCGGGTGATGCTCGAAAGCACACGGGCGCCGCTCAAGACCGTGGCTTACCAGTGCGGTTTTCGCGATGCCCAGCACATGCGCAGCGTGTTCAATCGCAGGTTGGGCGTGACGCCGCAGCAGTTCAGGCTGAATTTTGCGGCGATGGTTTGAGGGCCCTTTCGCAGGCAAGCCCGCTCCCACAGCGGACCGTGTTCATCCAGACAACTCGGTCAACTGTGGGAGCGGGCTTGCCCGCGAAGAGGCCAGTGCGGCCAATGAAGATTTACTGCGCAGCGCGCGCCGGCATCAGCTTCAACGTACTGCGCGTATTGGCGCTCACCTCTTCGTCATTCAGATGCGCCTGGAAGTACATCCCTTCGACATACGCCTCGGCCTGATCCTCATAGTGACTGTCAGTCGGCACGCCGCTCTGGCCGACCGGGTTGACCGTCAGGCTGTGGGCCGGGTCGGCGAAGTCGATCAGGCGTCGGGTCGAGGGACCGTAGGTCACTGCCCACGGCGCCGGGCCGATCTTGGCCGAGAGGTTGTTCGGCACTTCATGGCTGCCGGGGGCGGCGAAGGGGCCGACATTGAAAATCAGGTCCAACGGCTTTTGTTGGCCCAGCGGATGACCATGGGTCAGCGTGTGCGCGTTGCCCCACTGCCATTGCGTAGAGTCTTCACCGAGGCTGGTCTTGAGGTGCGCGATGCTGGCCTGCCACGCCGCCTTCACCGTGTCGGCGCGGGTTTCCTTGCCGAGGGTGTTGCGGTTGTCCCACCACGGCGAGTTGGCGTCAGCGGCCAGGCGCGGTAGCGCGGCGTCGATCACCCGGGTCGACAACAGCGTTTCGAAGAAGTCGTCACCCAGCTCATCGTGCAGGGTCGCGTCAGCGAGGTTGAACAGGAACTGGTTGAACAGCGTGGCGCTGGTCGACTCGAGCGGGTAATCGCCTTTCCACTGAGCCAGTTGCTCCACCAGTTGGCGTTCGGCGGGATCGCTCACCACTTCGCGCAGTACCGGCAGCAGCGGCGCCAACAGACGCGGGCCGTAGGCGGTGGTGGTGCCCAATTGCAGTTGCTGGCTGTTCTCCAGGTCCCACTTGACCGCTTTGTCGCTGAGCTGGCGATTGAGCTGTTGACCACGGTCGGCGAGGTTGTAGTAACCGGGGATCTCCATGCCGGTCGGCGAAACCGGCTGGAAGTTGGCCGAGACGATGTAGCCGCGTGCCGGGTTTTCCTCCTGCGGGTTGGCGCTGAACGGGTAGAAACCGTCCTTGTCGGCCTCGGCGGTACTGCCGTCGAGGATGAACCATGGCTTTACACCCGCCGGCCGCTTGGGCAATTGCGCCGCCGCCCACCAGCCGATGTCACCCTTGGCATTGGCCCAGACCACGTTCAGGCCCGGTGCCTGGATTTTTGCGGCGGCACTGCGGGCCTTGGCCAGGGTGTCGGCGCGGTTGAGCTGGTAGAAACCCTCCAGGATCGGGTTCTGGGTTTCGAGAAACGCCCACCACATGGCAATCGGCGTCTTGCCGACGCCACGGCCCAAGGCATCGTTAATGATCGGACCATGGGGCGACTGGCGCAGCACCAGCGTCACCGGTGCCTGGCCCTTGACGGCAATCTGCTGCTCGCTGGTGGTCATGTCCACCCACTTGCCGCGATACCAGACCTGATTGGGGTTGTCCGGGTTGACCTTCTCGGCGATCAGGTCGAGGTCGTCGTTCTGGAACATGGTGATGCTCCAGCCGAAGTCACGGTTCATGCCCAGCGAAGCGAACGGCATCAGCGCCTGATAGTGGCCGTAAAGCTCAAAGCCCGGCGCCGAGAGGTGTGCTTCGTACCACACCGACGGTGCGGAAAAACGGATATGCGGATCGCCCGCCAACAGAGGCTTGCCGCTTTGCGTGCGGCTGCCCGCGACGACCCAGGCGTTGCTGCCTTCGAACTGCGGCAGGCCGTTGTCGGCCAGTGCCTGTTCGCTCAGGCGGGCGAGGGCGTTGAGGTCTTTCCAGTCGGCACTGGCCAAGGCAGGTGCGGCCCCGTTGAGCACGCCCTTGGGCTGCCAGTCGAGATCGAAGATGTTCAGGTATTGCGGCCCCAGTTGATCGCGCACAAAGGTCAGCAAGGGTTCGGTACGAAACGCGACGGCGAAGCTGTAGGCCATGTAGCCGGCGATGCTGACGGTGTCCTGGGCGGTGAACGGACGCTTGGGAATGCCCAGCACATCGAACTCCACGGGTCTGGCGTGGCTGTCCTGATACTGGTTGATGCCGTCCAGGTAGGCCTGCATGGCGATGAAGGCGGGCGACTGTTTGTCGAGGTCGGCCAGGTAGGTCTCGGCGCGTTCGCGAATGCGCAGGCTGCGCATCAGCTTGTCAGTGTCGAGCAGCTTCGGGCCGAGCACTTCGGCCAGTTCGCCACGGGCCAGGCGCCGCAGGACTTCCATCTGGAACAAGCGGTCCTGGGCATGCACGTAGCCGAGGGCGCGGTACAGGTCGGCTTCGTTTTCGGCGCGAATGTGCGGCACGCCGCGCTCGTCGTAGCGCACCGAGACCGGCCCTTGCAGGTGTTGCAGTTCCACCGTGCCCTGGCGTGACGGCTGCTTGCTGTAGAGATACCCGCCGGCCCCGGCGGCCAGCACGACGATCAACAGAGCGAGAGCGGTCAAGCTGCGTTTCATGGAGACTCCTTGTTGTTATTGTGATTCCTGGTGCCACTGTGTAACACGGCGCGCCGGTCTGACGCATCGCCTGTAGGAGGGATTCGTATTGCCGCGTTTGTCCCTACCGCGCCGTGTCGAGCGACCACGGGCAGTAACACCCCACGGCCAGTGTGTGCGTTGCACTCACTTCACGCCCCTCATCCAGCGCTTGCAGGATCGGTTCGATAAAGCTGTTGCTCGAATTGCAGGTCAGGCCTTCGCTGTAGGGGCCGAAGTACGCGAGTTTGCCGCTGCGGTCCCAGATCGCCACGGCTGGGCTGGCGGGGATCTGTTCGGACCCTGGCAGGATGTCGATGGTCTTGAGGCGGCTCAAGGTGCCCGGCAACTGGCCGTGACTGCCGGGCTTTTGCACCGCGTAGAACTCCACGCCATGGGAGACGTAGCGCTCGACCAGTTCGGTCAGGTGTTGTTGATTGCCGACATTGCACGGGCAGGCCGGGTCCCAGAAATGCACCAGGCGGATGGCGCCGGGGCCGGCGAGGTCGTCGGGCAGGCGCAGCGGATCGCCGGAAAACATCGCTGTGTGTTCGCTGAACGCGCGCAGGTAACGCCCCTGAAACCAGTCATAGGCCGCCCACAACACACCCGCGCACACCACGGCGAGCAGGCTGGCAAACAGGGTGGCGCGAAGGGGCGAGCGCATCAGGTTCAATCCTCGAAGGTCGGCTAGCTTGCCATGCTTGCGGCGACAGAAGAATATCGCAGGCCTATAAACACCGTTTCACGTTCTGGAATCGTCCATGCCCGCTACTTTCGACCCTGATCTTCTACGTGCAAGTCTGCTGCCTCTGGCAGCCGGGCAGCCGTTGTCGGCGCAAGCGCAGGCGTACCAGCGCTTCTACGGACTGGATTTTGCGCCGCGTCAGGTGCGCAGTGGCCTTGGGCGATTCGAGGTCGACGGGTATGAACTGGTCAGCCAGTTCTGGTGGCCCGAGCAGGCCAAGGCGACGCTGTTTGTGTTCCACGGTTTCTACGACCACACCGGGCTCTACCGGCACGTGATCGAATGGGCATTGGATCAGGGCTTTGCGGTGATCGCGTGCGACTTGCCAGGGCATGGGTTGTCCAGCGGCGAACGGGCGAGCATCAAGGATTTCGCCGAGTATCAGGACACGCTGCAAGGCTTGTTCAGCGAAGCGCAGTCCCTCGACCTGCCGCAGCCGTGGCACCTGTGCGGGCAGAGCACTGGCGGGGCGATCGTGATCGATCATGTGTTGAATGCGGGGGCGAACAGCCCGGCCCAGGGCCAGGTGATTTTGTTGTCGCCACTGGTGCGGCCGCGAGCGTGGGGTTGGTCGCAGTTCAGTTATTACCTGCTCAAGCCGTTCGTCAAAGCCATTGCCCGGCGTTTCAGCGAGAACTCCAACGACCCGGCCTTCCTGCCGTTCCTGCAAGCTGACCCGTTGCAGCCGCTGCGTCTGCCGACCGCCTGGGTCGGGGCGTTGGCGCGCTGGATCAAGCGCATCGAGGCGGCACCTGCGAGCCTGCGTCGGCCGCTGATCGTGCAGGGGCAGGCCGACATGACGGTGGATTGGGAACACAACCTGGCGGTGTTGCGCGGCAAGTTTGATCGGCCGCAGGTGTTGATGTTGCCGCAGGCGCGGCATCATCTGGCGAATGAGACGCTGGGGATGCGCGTGGAGTATTTCGGGTTTTTGACCAAACGGATCAAAGGCCGCAATCCCTAGCGGCAGGCCCGGCCCCTTCGCGGGCAAGCACGCTCCCACAGGATTGGCGGCGATCACAAAAATGTGGGTTGACTCGAAACACTGTAGGAGCGGGCTTGCCCGCGAAGGCGATCTATCGGGCGCCGAACATCACTGGGCCAGGTTCGAATTGCTCTGCCCCACCGCCAACCCCGCCCGGATCGCCGCCAGTGCCGCCTGGTAATAAGCCTGGCCTTCGGCCGATTCGGCAAAGGTCGCAAACTCTTCCAGCTCGTTATCCGACAGGCCGCGATAAACATACAGCAGCGTGTTGTCGAGGTCGCTGCCGATCTGATCCATCAGGCGCTGGCGCTGCCCGTTCAACATGCCCTGGGCTTGGCCGGCGCCGAGCAGTCCCGGAATCATCGAACTCAGGCTGTCGGCGGCAACGCCGGCAATCGCCAGGCTGACCTCCGCGCCGGCCTCGCGTGCGGGCAGCGCTTGTGCCAGATGGCCGATGATCAGCAGGCGGCTGTCGCTGGCCTGCATCTTCGGCAAACCCTTGGCGTTTTTTGCCAGTTGGTCGCGGCGGGTCGCCAGCAACTCGGCGGAGACGACTTTCTTGCCCAGCGGCGACTGGAAAAACGTCAGTGCGGGCTTGGGGTCGGCGAGGTTCTTGCGCAATTGCGCTTCGGCGCGCTGGTCCACGGACTGAGCGGCAAAACGCTGGTTGCTGTTGTTGACCAGTGCCTGGAACACCGCCGGTGGCAGGCTGCCCTGGTAGCGTTGTTGGGCCGCGGAGAGAGCGTCGTTGAAATGCGCGCGTTGTTCCGGCCAGCCGGCGACCTTGTACAACTGGTCATGCCCGTCTGCCCAGGCGGGCACAACGCAGAACATCAGCAGGGATAAAAGCAAACGGCGCATAGGGACTCCTGTCAGCAGGCGACTATTCTCCGTGCGGTATCGGCACTTGTCGAGAATTCGTATCAACCCGCTGCGTGGCTCTGTCGGATTTCCGGGCACAGGCATACTATGCGCGGCATGCAAATACCCTCTGATCACCCGCTGCTGTTACGAATCGTCGACGACCTGGCCGAGCACGGCTGGTCGCAGCAGAATATTTTCCTGCCCGAGGATCTGACCCAAGCGCTGGCAGCCGAGTGCCGTCAACGTGCGGCCGAAGGTGAGCTCGCGCCGGCAGCGGTGGGGCGTGGGCCGACTTCGGAGATTCGCGAGGGGATTCGCGGTGACCATATCCAGTGGATCGACCCTGGGCAGGCTGAGGCATGCGACAGCTACCTGAGCCTGATGGACAGCCTGCGCGAGGCGATCAATCGCGGCCTGTTCATGGGTCTTGAGGATTTCGAAAGCCATTTCGCCATGTACCCACCGGGTGCCTTTTACCTCAAGCACGTCGACCGCTTCCGTGATGACGACCGGCGCAGGGTATCGGCCGTGGTCTACCTCAATGATCATTGGCTGCCCGAGCACGGCGGCCAGTTGCGCATGTACCTCGATAACGGGCGAGTCCATGACGTGCAGCCCATCGGCGGTTGCCTGGTGGTGTTTCTTTCCGGTGAGGTGCCCCATGAAGTCCTGCCCGCCCTGCGCGATCGCCTGTCGTTGACCGGCTGGTTTCGCCGGCGCGGTAACGAGCCGTTCTGATCATGCAGAAAATACTCGTCAGCCGCTGCCTGTTGGGCCACCGCGTGCGCTACGACGGCGGGGCCAGCGGGCCGTTCGACCAGCTTCAGCAATGGCTGGATGAAGGCCGGGTGGTGCCGTTGTGCCCGGAGGTGGCCGGTGGCTTGCCGACACCGCGGGCGGCGGCGGAGATTCCGGGCGGGCAGGGCGTGCAAGTGCTCGATGGCCAGGCGTCGGTGATCACCACCGAGGGCGAGGATGTCAGTGCGCAGTTCCTGTCGGGGGCGTATCAGGCGCTGGAGTTGGTCCGCCAGCATGGCATCCGCATCGCCATCCTCAAGGCCAACAGTCCGTCCTGTGGCAATTTGCTGACCTATGACGGCACCTTCAGCGGGGTGAAAGTCAGTGGCGAGGGTGTGACGGCAGCCTTGCTCAAGCGCCACGGGGTGCAGGTGTTCAGCGAGCTGGAGTTGCCGCAGGCCGCAGCAGCCTTGGACTAACACACCCTTGTAGGAGCTGGCTTGCCAGCGAAGAGGTCATCACGGTCAACACAAATGTTGGTCCGGACGCCGCCTTCGCTGGCAAGCCAGCTCCTACAGGTCATTATTCGGACACTGCTTCCGTATCCTTCTCCAGCCACTTCTGCTCCAGTGCATGCAGGCGTCCATCGTCCTTGATGCGCTGCAACGCATTTTCCAGACTCGCGTGGAACGCCGGATTGCCCTTCTGGAACGGAATCGCCAGGCTCACGGCCGGGTTGCTCTTGGGTTTCTGTTCGTTCAGCGATTGCACCAGCAGCAGGGAGCGCGGCGCGTCTTTCTGCGCGAGCAATTGGGCGCTGGTTTGAATGTAAGGCTCGCTGAAGTCGAAACGATCCTTGAGATCCGGGGTCACTGCTATGTGGTTGATGGCGATGTCGTATTTGCCACTTTCCACGCCGGTCAACAGGTCGCTGCCGTCGGTGACGACAAAGTCGGCCCGGACATCGAGTTCGCTGGCCAGCAGTTGGCCCAGCTCGACTTCGAAACCGGTGAGTTTGTCGTCTTTTTTGAAGTTGAACGGGGGAGTGTTGGCCTCGACGGCAATGCGCAACTCGCCACGGTCGTTGACGTCATCAATCAGTTCGGCGTGAGCCAAGGGGCTCAAAAGGGGTAGCAGGCAGATCAGGCCAGGCAGAAGGCGCATGGTCACTCCTTTGAATTTATTATCGCGGACCCTCTGATTCAGGCTCGCTTTGCTATGGTTGTCGAGTGCCTTCGACAACGAATGGCCATGAAGTTGTCATGGTCACGTGGATTTTACGGAAAAACTGGAGAAGAAAATGAAAAGCTTGATGTCACGTGCAGCCCTGGCTGGCCTGTTGATGGGCGTTTCAGTGCTGGCCAGTGCCGCCACACCAGCGCCCAAAGGGGCCGAAGTGTCCATCGTTTCACCCGAAGACGGTGCTACGGTTCCACAGACGTTCACCGTCAAGTTCGCGGTCGAGAACATTGCGCTGGCGCCCGCAGGCGACGTCACCAAGAACACCGGCCATCACCACCTGCTGATCGACGTCGACAAACTGCCGGCCGAAGGTGAGCCGATTCCGCAGGGCAATCCGCACATCATGCATTTCGGCAAGGCGCAGACCCAGGCAGACATCAAGCTGGCCCCGGGCAAGCACACCTTGCAGTTGGAACTGGGCGACAGCGGCCACATGCCGTTCGATCCGCCGATCGTGTCGAAGAAAATCACCGTCAACGTCGAGTAAAAAAGGCAGCCCTTTGGGGCTAACGCTGTTCTGTAGGAGCGAGCTCGCTCGCGAAGGACTCGAGAGCGCCGTGTTTAGCCAGTCAGCACGCGTAATCGTTAACGTCCTTCGCGAGCAGGCTCGCTCCCACAAAAAAGGGAGCCCCGAGGGGGGGCTCCCTTTTTTCAACGGCGCCTGTTCTTAGAACAGAACGCGGCTACGGATGGTGCCGTTGACGTGTTGCAGCTTCTCTTGCGCCAACTCCGAGTACTCGGCGTCGACGTCGATGACCACGTAGCCAACCTTCTCGTTGGTCTGCAGGAACTGACCGGAGATGTTGATGCCGTTTTCGGCGAAGACCTTGTTGATCTCGCTCATCACACCCGGGATGTTCTCGTGGATGTGCAGCAGGCGGTGCTTGCCAGGGTGAGCCGGCAGGGCCACTTCCGGGAAGTTCACCGACGAAACGGAAGTACCGTTGTCGCTGTACTTGACCAGTTTCTCGGCCACTTCCAGACCGATGTTGGCTTGCGCTTCGGCGGTGGAACCACCGATGTGCGGGGTCAGGATCACGTTGTCCAGGCCACGCAGCGGGCTTTCGAACTCTTCGTCGTTGGAGCGTGGCTCCACCGGGAACACGTCGATGGCCGCGCCGATCAGGTGCTTGTCCTTGATGGCGGCCGCCAGGTGGTCCAGCTCGACCACGGTGCCGCGGGCTGCGTTGATCAGGATGCCGCCCTTCTTGATGGCGCGGATTTCCTTCTCGCCGATCATCCACTGGGTAGCAGCGGTTTCCGGAACGTGCAGGGTGACGATGTCGGACATCGCCAGCAGTTCGTGCAGGTTGCCGACCTGGGTGGCGTTACCCAGTGGCAGCTTGGTCACGGTATCGTAGAAGTACACCTGCATGCCCAGGCCTTCGGCCAGGACCGACAGTTGGGTGCCGATCGAGCCGTAGCCGACGATGCCCAGCTTCTTGCCACGGATTTCGAAGGAGTTGGCCGCGCTCTTGATCCAGCCGCCACGGTGGCAGGAAGCGTTCTTCTCAGGGATGCCGCGCAGCAGCAGGATCGCTTCGGCCAGCACCAGTTCCGCCACGGAACGGGTGTTGGAATACGGCGCGTTGAACACGGCGATGCCGCGTTCGCGAGCGGCGCTCAGGTCGACCTGGTTGGTGCCGATGCAGAAACAGCCGACCGCGACCAGCTTCTTCGCGTGATCGAAGATTTCTTCGGTCAGCTGGGTGCGCGAGCGAATGCCGATGAAGTGAGCGTCAGCGATCTTTTCCTTGAGCTGGGCTTCCGGCAGAGAACCTGTGAGGTACTCGATGCTGGTGTAGCCCGCCGCCTTGAGGACGTCGACAGCCGATTGGTGGACGCCTTCGAGAAGAAGGAACTTGATCTTGCTCTTATCGAGAGAAGTCTTGCTCATCTGCGTAAACCTGTATCCCGGAGAAAAATGGCAGGGAAGGGAGCAGCCCGGAGCTGACCCGCACGGCAAGAAAGCCGTCACCGCAGAACACCCGTTGGGCACTATCCTGCGGGGTCGGTATGCTAGCATATGCGCCCCGCTAAACACTCATTCCTGCGACGTGAAGCGTTCTCAGGATGACCATGAATTGTTCGAGAGTTCTGTCGATGACCAATCCTGCCCTGATTGAAGAGCTGAAGACCCTGGTTGAGCCTGGCAAGGTGTTGACCGATGCCGACTCCCTGAATGCCTACGGAAAGGATTGGACCAAGCATTTCGCCCCGGCCCCGACCGCCATCGTGTTTCCCAAGACCACCGAGCAGGTCCAGGCCATTGTCCTGTGGGCCAACAAACACAAGGTGGCGCTGGTGCCATCCGGCGGACGTACCGGGTTGTCCGCCGCTGCCGTGGCCGCCAATGGCGAAGTCGTCGTGTCGTTCGACTACATGAACCAGATCCTCGACGTAAACCTCACCGACCGTACTGCCGTTTGCCAGCCGGGCGTGGTCACCAAGCAATTGCAGAACGTCGCTGAAGAAAAAGGCTTGTACTACCCGGTGGACTTTGCTTCGTCCGGTTCGAGCCAGATTGGCGGCAATATCGGCACCAATGCCGGCGGGATCAAGGTCATTCGCTACGGCATGACCCGCAACTGGGTGGCCGGCATGAAAGTCGTCACCGGCAAGGGCGATGTGCTGGAGCTGAACCGCGACCTGATCAAGAACGCTACCGGCTACGACATGCGCCAACTGTTCATCGGCGCCGAAGGCACCCTGGGGTTTGTGGTCGAAGCGACCATGCGCCTGGACCGTGCGCCGAAAAACCTCACCGCGATGGTCCTCGGCACCGCCGATTTCGACTCGATCATGCCGGTACTGCACGCGTTCCAGAGCAAGCTCGACCTGACCG
Source organism: Pseudomonas sp. NFX15 (assembly GCF_049132105.1). Taxonomy (NCBI): domain Bacteria; kingdom Pseudomonadati; phylum Pseudomonadota; class Gammaproteobacteria; order Pseudomonadales; family Pseudomonadaceae; genus Pseudomonas; species Pseudomonas sp. NFX15. Next base: position 205,370 of record NZ_JAFMPV010000004.1, on the reverse strand, counting down.
CCTTCGAATTTTTCTCCGACAAAGCCCTGGCCAAAGTCATGGGCCGGGGTGACGTTCCGGCGCCGTTCGAAACCGATTGCCCGTTCTATGCATTGCTCGAATTCGAAGCGACCACCGAAGAAGTGGCCAACCACGCCCTGGAAACCTTCGAGCACTGCGTCGAGCAGGGCTGGGTGCTGGACGGCGTGATGAGCCAGAGCGAAACCCAGCTGCACAACCTGTGGAAGCTGCGCGAATACATCTCCGAAACCATTTCCCACTGGACGCCGTACAAGAACGACATTTCGGTCACCGTGTCGAAAGTGCCAGCGTTCCTCAAGGAAATCGATGCGATCGTCGGCGAACACTACCCGGACTTCGAAATCGTCTGGTTCGGCCACATCGGCGACGGCAACCTGCACTTGAACATCCTCAAGCCGGATAACCTGAGCAAGGATGAGTTCTTCGCCAAGTGTGCCACCGTCAACAAGTGGGTGTTCGAAACCGTCGAGAAGTACAACGGTTCGATTTCCGCCGAACACGGCGTGGGCATGACCAAGCGCGATTACTTGACCTACAGCCGTTCCCCGGTTGAGATCGAGTACATGAAAGCGGTCAAGGCGGTGTTCGACCCGAACGGGATCATGAACCCGGGCAAGATCTTCGCGGTTTGATCTGCAATCCTTAAGCATCCATTGAAGGCAGGAGTCGGTAATGAGCTATCAGCACCAGTATGTCGACGGTACGCGTATTCATTTCCCGCTGGGGAAAGTGGTGTGCATCGGCCGTAACTACGCCGAGCACGCCAAGGAACTGGACAACCCGGTGCCCACCGAGCCGCTGCTGTTCATCAAGCCGGGCAGTTGCGTGGTGCCGCTGGAAGGTGGCTTCAGCATTCCGACCGAGCGTGGTTCGGTGCACTACGAAGCGGAAATCGCAGTGTTGATCGGCAAGCCGTTGTCGACCAAGCCGAGCCGTGAAGAAGTGCTCGACGCCATCTCCGGCTTCGCCCCGGCCCTGGACCTGACCCTGCGCGACAAGCAGGCCGAGCTGAAATCCAAGGGCCTGCCGTGGGAAATCGCCAAGTCCTTCGACGGAGCGGCGGTGATTGCGCCATTCGTGTCCGGCAGCACCTTTGCCGACCTGACCGACATTGGCATCCGCCTGACCATCAATGGCGAAGTGCGCCAGGACGGTAACAGCAGCGTGATGCTCAACCCGATCGTGCCGATGATCCAGCACATGGCCGGCTGCTTCTCGCTGCAGGCCGGCGACGTGATCCTCACCGGCACGCCAGTGGGTGTCGGGCCGTTGAACGTCGGTGACGAACTCGTCCTGGAACTGCCGGGCGCCAGCCGCTTCACCAGCAGCGTCCGCTAACCCCCCTGTAGGCGCTGGCTTGCCAGCGAAGACGGCATAACATTCAACATCTATGTTGCCTGTTACACCGCTTTCGCTGGCAAGCCAGCGCCTACAAGGAGGTTGTGTGCGGCTGGGCCGTCCCCAGTCGTGCTATTACCCCTAGCCTGAATTTCTGGAATGCATTCGCCGATGGCCACTCCTAAGCTTTCCACGCTTGAACCTGCCCGCCGCCCACGCTTTTCCTTGCGCTGGTCCACCTGGCTGCTGCTGGTGGCGGTTGTCGCCTACGGCGTGGCGTTTGTCATGCATTGGGATTCACGCGGCGTGCTCTGGGTGAAAGAGCAATTCAAGAGCCCGGCCGAGCGTGAAGCGAGCATCTGGCTGCCGGACTATCGCGCGGTGATCGATGCCAAGCCGCTGCCGGGCATGGAGAAGGACGAGGCCTCGGACCTCTCCTACGACCCGCAGACCAAGACCCTGTTTTCGGTGATGGGCAAGAACCCGTTCCTGGTCGAGCTGACCTTGCAGGGCGACGTGCTGCGCAAAATGCCCTTGAAAGGCTGGAGCAACCCGGAAGGCGTCACCGTGCTGGGTGACGGTCGACTGGCGATTGTCGATGAGCGCGAGCACCTGATCACCCTCGTCAAGGTCGATGCCACTACCCGCGAGCTGAACGCCGCCGACTTCCCGAAATACGACCTCGGGCCGTCAAAGGACCAGAACAAGGCGTTCGAAGGCGTCGTGTGGGATTCGCAAAACAAGCAATTGGTGCTGGGCGAAGAGCGCCCACCGGCATTGTTCACCTGGAAAGGTGACGGCCAGGTGCTGACCGGCGACAAGCTGAAGCTGGCCAGCCATGCGCTGGACATGCGCAACCTGTCGGCACTGGCCATCGATCCCCGCACCGGTCACATGCTGGTGCTGTCCGCTGACTCGCACCTGCTGCTGGAGCTGGACAAGAAGGGCGAGCAAGTCAGCTTCATCGCCCTGCTGCGTGGCTTCAACGGCCTGAAAAACACCATTCCGCGTGCCGAAGGCGTGGCCATGGACGAAGCGGGCACGCTGTACATGGTGAGTGAACCGAACCTGTTCTATCGCTTCGAAAAGCACCCGTAACCCGCTCGCGAGCACGGGGCCTGTACGTTAAAGGCCCGTGACCTTTAAGCTTCAGTTCAGACAGGCGTGATATTTCATCCGCCTGTTTCGAACCGAGCCCGCCCGAATGCGCCGATTTGCCCGTCCCAAGCCCCTGTTTCTGATCCTGTCGGCAATCGCGCTGATCGCATTGATTGCGCTCGGCCAATACCAGCGGCTATTCGAGCGTGCCTGGTTCAATGTGCACAAGCTCTGGCAGCCGGTGAGTGCGCTGTCGATGGGGCTGGATCAATACCGGGTCGTGACAGAGGCGCAGGTGATCGATGGCCTGACGGATAACGTCTCGGCGTTGACCTACGATCCGGTGCGCAAAAGCCTGTTCACCGTCACCAACAAGCGCAGCGAGTTGATCGAGCTGTCCCTCGACGGCCGGATCCTGCGTCGTGTGGCGTTGATCGGTTTCGGCGATCCGGAGGCGGTGGAGTTCATCAGCGAAGACGTTTATGTGGTTACGGATGAAAGCCAGCAGCGGCTGATCAAGATCCGCCTGGAGCCGGACACTGTCTTCGTCGACGCGACAGACGCCGAGCAGATGACCGTCGGTGTGCACATGGGCAGCAACAAGGGCTTCGAGGGCCTGGCTTACGATTCTGTCGGCAAGCGTTTGTTTGTCGCCAAGGAACGCAACCCGATGCTGATCTACGAAGTGCACGGTTTTCCCCGGTTCAATCCTGAAGAATCCTACTCGGTACACGTGATCAACGACCCCAAACGTGATGCCGGGATGTTCGTGCGCGACCTGTCGAGCCTGCAATACGACGAGCGCAGCGGGCATTTGCTGGCGTTGTCGGATGAGTCGCGGCTGATTCTGGAGCTGGATGTGGACGGGCGTCCGCTGAGTACCCTGTCGCTGGACAAGGGGCGCCAGGGCCTGCAAAAAGCCGTGCCGCAAGCAGAAGGGATCGCCATGGGCGACGACGGTACGCTGTACCTGGTGAGCGAGCCGAACCTGTTCTACGTGTTCAAGAAACCGGCACAACCCTGATTCCGACTGGCTTTTTGTAGGAACTGGCTTGCCAGCGAATAGGCCGTAACATTCAACATTGATGTTGCCTCTTACACCGCTTTCGCTGGCAAGCCAGCTCCTACAAAAGCCAGTCCCTGCAGGGTGTGTGCCTTACTCGGCGCGCAGGGTCTTCACGCCTTCGCTCGTACCCAGCAACAGCAGATCCGCCGGACGCGCCGCGAACAAGCCGTTGGTGACCACGCCGACAATCGCATTGATCTGCGTCTCCAGTTCCACCGGGTTGGTGATCTGCATGTTGAACACGTCGAGGATGATGTTGCCGTTGTCGGTCAACACGCCTTCGCGGTACACCGGGTCGCCGCCGAGCTTCACCAGCTCGCGGGCCACGTGGCTGCGGGCCATCGGGATCACTTCAACCGGCAATGGGAAGTTGCCGAGGACCGGTACCAGCTTGCTGGCGTCGGCGATGCAGATGAAGGTCTTGGCCACGGCCGCGACAATCTTCTCGCGGGTCAGGGCTGCGCCGCCGCCCTTGATCAGGTTCAGGTGCGCGTCGCTTTCATCGGCGCCGTCGACGTAGAACTCAAGGTCGCTGACGGTGTTGAGTTCGTACACCGGAATGCCATGGCCCTTGAGGCGTGCGGCGGTGGCTTCGGAGCTGGCGACGGCGCCATCGAATGCGCCCTTGTGCTTGGCCAGGGCATCGATGAAGCAGTTGGCGGTGGAGCCGGTGCCGACCCCGACGATGCTCTTGTCGTCGAGTTTCGGAAGGATGAAGTCGACGGCGGCCTGAGCCACTGCCTGTTTGAGTTGATCCTGGTTCATGCGGGCTCCGGGGTGCCGAGGAGGGAAACAAAGGCCGGCATTATAGGCTTCGGGGCGGGGAAGGTCATTGCCCGATTGGCGGGTTGGCATCCCAGGTCATTGTAGGAGCGAGCTTGCTCGCGATGGTCGTTAACGATAACGCGTAAAAACAGGTGTTCAGTGGCGTCATTGCGTTTTTCGCGAGCAAGCTCGCTCCTACAACAGGTGGTCGTACGGCCAAAAGCCGGGTTAGACTCCGTGGTCCTGCCCAACCCGCTCAGTGATGCTTTCCGATGCTTGAACAGTACGTCAAAAAGATCCTCACCTCGCGCGTTTATGACGTTGCCGTAGAAACCCCGTTGCAGTCTGCTCGCCAGCTCTCCGAGCGGCTGGGCAACAGCATTTGGCTCAAGCGCGAAGACTTGCAGCCGGTGTTCTCGTTCAAGATTCGCGGTGCCTACAACAAGCTGACCCAGCTGAGCGACGAAGAGCGCGCTCGCGGCGTGGTCACCGCATCAGCGGGCAACCATGCGCAAGGCCTGGCCCTGGCGGCCAAGGTGTTGGGCGTGAAAGCGACCATCGTCATGCCCAAGACCACCCCCGAGATCAAGGTCGAAGGCGTGCGCTCGCGTGGCGGCAAAGTGGTGCTGCACGGCGATTCCTTCCCGGAAGCCCTGGCCTACTCGCTGAAACTGGTCGACGAAAAAGGCTACGTCTACATTCACCCCTATGACGATCCCCACACCATTGCCGGGCAGGGCACCGTGGCGATGGAGATCCTGCGCCAGCACCCGCAACCCCTGGACGCGATTTTCGTCCCAGTGGGCGGCGGCGGCCTGATTGCCGGCATCGCGGCGTACGTGAAGTACCTGCGCCCGGACATCAAGGTCATCGGCGTCGAGCCGGACGACTCCAACTGCCTGCAAGCCGCCATGGCTGCCGGTGAGCGCGTGGTGTTGCCGACCGTGGGCATTTTCGCCGACGGCGTCGCGGTGGCCCAGATCGGCCAGCACACGTTCGACATCTGCAAAGACTACGTCGATGAGGTGATCACCGTCAGCACCGACGAAATCTGCGCCGCGATCAAGGATATCTACGACGATACCCGCTCGATCACCGAACCTGCCGGCGCGTTGGGCGTGGCCGGGATCAAGAAGTACGTCGAGCAGCGCGGTGTCAGCGGCCAGACCTTCGTCGCCATCGACTCCGGTGCCAACGTCAATTTCGACCGCCTGCGCCACGTCGCCGAGCGTGCCGAACTGGGCGAGGGCCGTGAAGCGATCATCGCCGTGACCATTCCCGAGAAACCGGGCAGCTTCAAGGCGTTCTGCGAAGCCATCGGCAAGCGCCAGATCACCGAATTCAACTACCGCTACAACACCGGCAGCGAAGCGCACATCTTCGTCGGGGTACAAACGCACCCGGAAAACGACCCGCGCAGCACGCTGATCGCCAGCCTGGGCGAGCAAGGTTTCCCGGTGCTGGACCTGACCGACAACGAACTGGCCAAGTTGCACATCCGCCACATGGTCGGTGGTCGCGCCGCGCACGTGGTCGACGAAGTGATCCTGCGCTTCGAGTTCCCGGAGCGTCCGGGCGCGCTGTTCAACTTCCTCAACAAACTCGGCGGGCGCTGGAACATCTCGATGTTCCACTACCGCAACCATGGCGCGGCCGATGGCCGAGTGGTCGCGGGCCTGCAAGTGCCTCACGACGAACGCCACCTGGTGCCGGCGGCGCTGGAAGAAATCGGCTACCCGTACTGGGATGAAAGCGACAACCCGGCCTATCAACTGTTTCTAGGCTGAACGGCTACGCTGATGGGCAGGCCATAAGGAAATCTGACAATGGAAACGTTAACTGCCCTGAAAACGGCGCACATGGTGGCAACGGTTGTACTGCTGCTGTCTGCGCTGGGGCTGGGCGTCTGGGTGTTGCTGGCGCGGCGCAAGGGTGATGCGACGGCGGCCAGTCGCACCCTGCAACGGCCACGGGTGTTCGTGTGGTTGTTGATGGGCCTGGCGTTGCTGAGCATGCCGTTCACCGGCTGGTGGATGGTGCATCTGGTGGGCTGGCCACTGGGGCAGACCTGGCTGCTGGCCTCCAGTGTGCTGTACACCGTCGCGGCGCTGGCGTGGTTCTGGTTGCTGGTACGGCTTAACAAGGTACGCAAGGCGCCGGGCGGCGTGGGCAAGATCACCATTGCCCTGGCGCTGTTCAGTTTTGTCTGTTTTATCGCCATTGCCGGTTTGATGGGCGCCAAGCCTGTTTAGGGCTTGAAACCGAGCTGGACCCTTCGCTGGCAAGCCAGCTCCTACAAAGTCAGCGCACGACCTGTAGGCGCTGGCTTGCCAGCGAAGGCGTCATCAGTCGCGCAACGAAATCACCGGCCAACCCCGCTTCTCGGCCTCGGCCCGCAGATTCGGGTCCGGGTCGACCGCCACCGCATGGGTCACCTGTTCCAGCAGCGGCAAGTCATTCATCGAGTCGCTATAGAAGTAGCTGTCTTGCAGCGAATACCCGGTTTCCACCAGCCAGCGATTCAGGCGCGTCACCTTGCCTTCACGGAAGCACGGCACGTCGGTGCTGCGCCCGGTGTAGCGGCCGTCGACCATCTCGCACTCGGTGGCGATCAGGGTCTCGACGCCCAGGCGCACGGCAATCGGTGCGGTGACGAAGCGGTTGGTCGCGGTGATGATCACCAGTTTGTCGCCGGCCGCGCGGTGTTTGGCCAGCAGCTCGATGGCCTTGGGCAGCAAGATCGGTTCGATGCAGTCGCGCATGTAGTCGCTGTGCCACTGATCCAGCGTGGCCATTTCGGTGCGACCGAGTACTTCCAGGCAGAAGTTCAGGTAGGCCGCGTTATCCAGTTTGCCGGTCAGGTAATCCTGGTAGAACGCATCGTTGCGTGTCTTGTAGGCGACGGCGTCGAGCAAGCCGCGTTCGCACAGGTAGTCGCCCCAAGCGTGATCGCTGTCACCGCCCAGAAGGGTGTTGTCCAAATCGAATAGAGCCAGGCGCATTGCAGTTACCCGCTGAAAAGTCAGTAAAAAGGCGACAAGAATACGGTCTTTTCACAAGAGTGCACATAAGGTAGGAACCTTCGTTGCCGCCCTCCCAACCTTTGTGGAACAATGCGGCGACATGCGTTTGCGAGGTTGTTGCCGTGATCGACCCCGATGGTTTTCGCCCCAATGTCGGGATCATTCTGACGAATGACGCCGGCCAGGTGCTATGGGCTCGCCGAATCAATCAAGATGCCTGGCAGTTTCCGCAGGGGGGAATCAACCCCGAAGAGACGCCGGAAGACGCCTTGTACCGCGAGCTGAACGAAGAAGTTGGCCTTGAGCGCGAAGATGTTGAAATTCTGGCCTGCACCCGGGGCTGGTTGCGCTATCGTTTGCCGCAACGTCTGGTGCGTACCCACAGCCAACCGCTGTGCATCGGCCAGAAACAGAAATGGTTTCTCCTGCGCCTGATCTCCAACGAGCAGCGGGTGCGGATGGATTTGACCGGTAAACCGGAGTTCGATGGCTGGCGCTGGGTCAGCTATTGGTATCCGTTGGGCCAGGTGGTGACATTCAAGCGCGAGGTGTATCGACGCGCTCTCAAAGAGCTTGCCCCGCGCCTTTTAGCGCGCGACTGACGACGGAGTTCGACCCCGAGCCATGCTCAATACGCTGCGCAAGATCGTCCAGGAAGTTAACTCCGCCAAGGATCTCAAGGCGGCGTTGGGGATTATTGTGTTGCGCGTCAAAGAGGCCATGGGCAGCCAGGTCTGCTCGGTCTACCTGCTTGACCCCGAGACCAACCGCTTCGTGCTGATGGCCACCGAGGGCTTGAACAAGCGCTCGATCGGCAAAGTCAGCATGGCGCCCAACGAAGGTCTGGTTGGCCTGGTCGGTACGCGCGAAGAACCCCTGAACCTCGAAAACGCGGCGGATCACCCGCGCTACCGCTACTTCGCCGAAACCGGTGAAGAGCGCTTCGCGTCATTCCTCGGGGCACCGATCATTCACCACCGCCGCGTCGTCGGCGTATTGGTCATCCAGCAAAAAGAGCGTCGCCAGTTCGATGAAGGTGAAGAAGCCTTTCTCGTGACCATGAGCGCGCAGCTGGCCGGCGTTATCGCTCACGCCGAAGCCACTGGCTCGATCCGCGGCCTCGGTCGTCAGGGCAAGGGCATCCAGGAAGCCAAGTTCGTCGGCGTGCCGGGTTCACCGGGTGCGGCGGTCGGTACGGCGGTGGTCATGCTGCCACCGGCGGACCTGGATGTGGTGCCGGACAAGACCATCACCGACATCGACGCTGAGCTGGGGCTGTTCAAGACCGCCATCGAAGGCGTGCGCGCCGACATGCGGACCCTCTCGGCCAAGCTTGCTACCCAGCTGCGCCCGGAAGAGCGGGCCTTGTTCGACGTCTACCTGATGATGCTCGACGATGCCGCGCTGGGCAGCGAAGTCACCACCGTGATCAAGACCGGCCAATGGGCCCAGGGCGCGTTGCGCCAGGTGGTCACCGATCACGTAAATCGTTTCGAATTGATGGACGACGCCTACCTGCGTGAGCGTGCCTCGGACGTCAAGGACCTTGGCCGACGCCTGCTGGCTTACTTGCAGGAGGAGCGCCAGCAAACCCTGGTCTACCCCGACAACACCATTCTGGTCAGCGAAGAACTGACGCCGGCGATGCTCGGCGAGGTGCCGGAAGGCAAGCTGGTCGGCCTGGTGTCGGTACTCGGTTCGGGTAACTCCCACGTCGCCATCCTGGCCCGGGCCATGGGTATCCCGACGGTGATGGGCCTGGTCGACCTGCCGTACTCCAAGGTCGACGGCATCCAGATGATCGTCGACGGCTACCATGGCGAGGTCTATACCAACCCCAGCGACGTGCTGCGCAAGCAGTTCGCCGAGGTGGTCGAGGAAGAGAAACAACTGGCCCTCGGGCTGGATGCGTTGCGCGACCTGCCGTGCGTGACGGTCGATGGCCACCGCATGCCGCTGTGGGTCAACACCGGCCTGCTGGCGGACGTGGCCCGTGCGCAGAAGCGCGGTGCCGAAGGCGTTGGCCTGTACCGCACCGAAGTGCCGTTCATGATCAACCAGCGGTTCCCGAGCGAAAAGGAACAACTGGCGATCTACCGCGAGCAACTGGCCGCGTTCCACCCGCAACCGGTGACCATGCGCAGCCTGGACATCGGCGGCGACAAGGCGCTGTCGTACTTCCCGATCAAGGAAGACAACCCATTCCTCGGCTGGCGCGGTATCCGCGTCACCCTCGACCACCCGGAAATCTTCCTGGTGCAGACCCGCGCCATGCTCAAGGCCAGCGAAGGCCTGAACAACCTGCGCATCCTGCTGCCGATGATTTCCGGCACCCACGAACTCGAAGAAGCCCTGCACTTGATCCATCGTGCCTGGGGCGAAGTGCGCGACGAAGGCACCGACGTGCCGATGCCGCCGATTGGCGTGATGATCGAAATTCCGGCCGCTGTTTATCAGACCAGGGAACTGGCACGGCAAGTGGACTTCCTGTCGGTCGGCTCCAACGACCTGACCCAGTACCTGCTGGCGGTGGACCGCAACAACCCGCGGGTCGCCGACCTCTACGACTACCTGCACCCGGCGGTGCTTCAGGCGTTGCAAAACGTAGTGCGTGACGCCCATGCCGAAGGCAAGCCGGTGAGCATCTGCGGTGAAATGGCCGGTGACCCGGCAGCGGCGGTGCTGTTGATGGCGATGGGCTTCGACAGCCTGTCGATGAACGCCACCAACTTGCCGAAGGTGAAGTGGATGCTGCGTCAGATCAACCTGAGCAAGGCCAAGGAGTTGTTGGCGGAGTTGATGACCATCGACAACCCGCAAGTTATCCACAGCTCGCTGCAACTGGCGCTGAAGAACCTCGGGTTGGCGCGGATGATCAATCCGGCTTCAGTCAAAACCCTTTAGATCTGCGTCGCTCCAATCGCGAGCAGGCTCGCTCCTACAGGTGATCTATGGACAATGCAGATCCCTTGTAGGAGCGAGCCTGCTCGCAAAGATGCCTATCCAGGCAACACAAAACTAAAGCCTGATCTCCACTTCCCCCAAATGCCCCCCAAACGGCCCGAAACTGCGCTCGACCATCTGCCGCGTCCCGTCCGCCTGCACAATTAGCGCGGTACTCGCCCGCGTTCCATAACTCTGGCTGGCAATGAACACACTCGACAACAACGTCTCGGTCGCCAACCCAACCCCGGTATCCGGCAAGTCGGCAAACGGCGCCGCCTGCGCATCGCCCAATAACGCCAGCAGCGCCTGCGGCTGCGGATCTGCCAGCACTTCACTCAACGCCGCCTTGGCTTTGAGCAATTTCGGCCAGGGCGTATCCAGGCTGGCATTCGACAGGCCATAAACCCCCGGTTGAAGCATCACGGCTTGTGACTCACGGGCATTGAAGTGCCACAGCTCGTGGCTGTTACCCAACAGCAGGTTGAACCCGGCGTATTCCGGTGAACGTGCGACAACGTCGGTCAAATAGTCATCAATTGACGCGCTTGCACAGAGAAAACCGGCCACCAGTTCGCCCCGGGATTTTCTGGCCGGCGGCTGATGAGGGTCGCGAATATTGGTGAGGGCGGCGAAGCGACCATTGGCGCCGAGGCCGAGCCAGGTGCCGCCAGCCTCCAGGTCGCGGCCGGCATGCACATGCGGTGCATCGGGCCACTGCGCCAGCGGCAGGCTGGGGCGGGCGTAGAACTCATCGCGGTTGGCCGCGACGATCAGCGGCTGGGCGTGACCTGGACGCCAGGCAAAAACAATCAGGCACATAAGGCGGTCCTTGTGTGTTTTTTGCCCACTCTACGCAGACATCGCTCATCGATCCATCGCCTTGCACAGTGGAGCCTTGGGGCCTGCTTCCGTTACCATGCCGCTCTCAATTGGGGATGCACCATGGAATTTCTGCTCTATCTGGCGCTGGGCTCCTGCGCAGGCGTGCTGGCCGGGCTGTTCGGGGTGGGCGGCGGGATCATCATCGTCCCGGTGCTGGTGTTCAGTTTCAAGGCGCAGGGCTTCGATCCGTCGATTCTCACGCACCTGGCGGTGGGCACGTCCCTGGCGACCATCATCTTTACCTCGGTCAATGCGGTGCGCGAGCATCACCGCCGGGGTGCGGTGCGCTGGCCGATTTTCATGTGGATGACCGTCGGTATCCTGATCGGCGCCGGGTTTGGTGCGATGACGGCAGAAGCGATCTCCGGCCCGAACCTGCAAAAACTCATTGGTGTGTTCGCCCTGGTGATCGCCGCGCAGTTGGCACTGGAGGTCAAACCCAAGGCCAGCCGAACTGTACCGGGCAAACTCGGTCTGACGGCGGCGGGAAGCGTGATTGGCTGGGCCTCGGCGATTTTCGGGATTGGCGGCGGTTCGCTGACCGTGCCGTTCCTGACCTGGCGCAGCGTGCCGATGCAACAAGCCGTGGCCACGTCATCGGCGTGCGGCCTGCCGATTGCCGTGGCCAGCGCATTAAGTTTCATGATTCTGGGCTGGCACGATCCGTTGCTTCCGGCCCATAGTCTCGGCTTTCTTTATTTGCCGGCGCTGCTGGGCATTGCCCTGACCAGCATGTTTTTCGCCCGGATCGGCGCACGGCTGGCCCACAAGCTGTCGCCCAGGTTGCTGAAAAGACTGTTTGCCGCTTTGCTGTTCTGCGTCGGCCTGAACTTCCTGCTCTGACGCACAGCGCAATCCTGGCTTAATCCTGAGGTGGCAGCGTCACCCGGGAATTTTTCAAGTTTCAACGCTAACGAGGAGTCGCAATGCTGCCTTACCCGCAGATCGATCCGGTGGCCCTGGCCATCGGTCCGCTGAAAATCCACTGGTACGGTCTGATGTACCTGATCGGCATCGGCGGCGCCTGGCTGCTGGCGTCCCGCCGCTTGAACCGCTTCGACCCGACCTGGACCAAGGAGAAACTCTCCGACATGGTGTTCTGGATGTCGATGGGGGTGATCGTCGGCGGACGACTCGGTTATGTGCTGTTCTACGATCTGAGCGCTTACCTGGCCAACCCGACGCTGATTTTCGAGGTGTGGAAGGGCGGCATGTCCTTCCACGGCGGATTCATTGGCGTAATGCTGGCGGCGTTGTGGTTCGGAAAGAAGAACAACAAGTCGTTCTTCCAACTGATGGATTTCGTCGCGCCGATGGTACCGATCGGCCTGGGTGCCGGGCGTATCGGCAACTTCATCAACGCCGAGTTGTGGGGCAAGCCGACCGACGTGCCGTGGGCGATGATCTTCCCGCCGTTCAGCGACCCGGCGCAGTTGCCGCGTCACCCGTCGCAGCTGTACCAGTTCGCCCTCGAAGGCGTGGCGCTGTTCCTGATCTTGTGGCTGTTCTCGCGCAAGCCGCGGCCAACCATGGCGGTCTCGGGCATGTTCGCGCTGTTCTACGGCATCTTCCGTTTCATCGTCGAATTCGTCCGTGTACCGGACGCGCAACTGGGCTATCTGGCCTGGAACTGGCTGACCATGGGCCAGGTGTTGTGCGTGCCGATGATCGTCGGCGGGCTGTTCCTGATCTGGCTGGCCTATCATCGCGCCCCGGCGACGCCAGCGGCAGCCGTATAACATTCGAACCCCGCAGCGATGGTTGCGGGGCTCAAGGACACAGGTAACTCATGAAGCAATATCTCGAACTGGTCGCCCACGTCATCAAGAACGGCACCAAGCAGGCCAACCGTACCGGCGTGAACACCATCAGCTTTCCCGGTGCGATGCTGCGTTATGACCTGCAGGAAGGTTTCCCGGCGATCACCACCCGCAAGATGGCCTTCAAGTCGGCCATCGGCGAAATGTGCGGTTTCCTGCGTGGGGTGAACAACGCTGCCCAATTCCGCGCATTGGGTTGCAAGGTCTGGGACCAGAACGCCAACGAAAACGCGCAGTGGCTGGCCAACCCGTTCCGTCAGGGCGACGACGACCTCGGCGAAATCTACGGTGTGCAATGGCGCAAATGGCCGGCGTACAAGCAGATCCCGTTGAGCAATCCGGCCGCCATCGAGCAGACGCTGAGCCAGGGCTACAAGCAAATCGCTCAGGGCGAGGAAGACGGCCAGGCCTATGTGGTGCTGTACAAGGCCATCGACCAGGTTCGCCAATGCGTCGACACCATCATCAAGGACCCGGGCAGCCGTCGCATCCTGTTCCACGGCTGGAACTGCGCCCAGCTCGATGAAATGGCCTTGCCGCCGTGCCACTTGCTGTATCAGTTCCACCCGAACGTCCAGACCAGGGAAATTTCCCTGACGCTCTACATTCGTTCCAATGATTTGGGGCTGGGCACGCCGTTCAACCTGACCGAAGGCGCGGCGCTACTGAGCCTGATCGGCCGCCTGACTGGCTACACGCCGCGCTGGTTCACCTATTTCATCGGTGACGCCCACGTCTACGAAAACCACCTGGACATGCTCAACGAACAGCTCAAGCGCGAGCCGTTCCCGATGCCGAAACTGGTGATTTCCGACCGCGTGCCGGCGTTTGCCGAGACGGGTGTGTATCAGCCAGAGTGGCTGGAGTTGGTCGAGCCGAGCGATTTCTCGCTCGAAGGCTACCAACACCACGCGCCAATGACCGCGCCGATGGCGGTCTGAATCCGACACCGCTTCGCGGTGTTCGCTGGCAAGCCAGCTCCTACAAAGGGATGCGATAACCTGTAGGAGCTGGCTTGCCAGCGAAGACGCGCTCAGTGGCCGTGACTACGGCCCACGTGGGAATGCTCAACCTCCGTCGCCACCACCCCACCACTCACTTCCAACCGCTGCAAAATCGCGCATTGATCGATTCCCGGCCCCTCGCCGCAACGTTGGCGCAGGTCGAGCAGTTGTGTCTGCAAGGCCAGCAAGCCGTCGATCCGTGCCTTGACGTGGTGGATGTGTTCGTCGATCAGCGTGTTGACGCTCTCGCACTGGTCCTGCGGGCTGTCGCGAAACGCCAGCAGGCTGCGGATTTCCTCGAGGGTCATGTCGAGGGTGCGACAGTTGCGGATGAAGGTCAGGCGCTCGGCGTGGGCCTGGGTGTAGACCCGGTAATTGCCGTCGCTGCGGGCCGGTTCTGGCAGCAGATTTTCGCGCTCGTAATAGCGGATCGTCTCCACGGCGCAGTCCGTGAGTTTCGCCAATTCACCAATCTTCATGACGACAATCTCCAAAACTCCAAAATGGGTGCTTGACCCTATAGTGGCTACAGGGTCTTTACTTGGCAACAGGCACTCTTATGGACGCAACCAATGAGCGATTCCCTGCACTCCCACAAACCCGGGGCTGAGCATGAGCACAGCCACACGCTCAAACCCGTGCAAAAGCATGACCATCATGGTCACGGCGGTACCTGCTGCGGGACCGAAACAGCGACGCCAGTCCTGGTCAAACTGAGCGATGGGCCAACGGCCGCGGCCCGACTGAGCCGTTTTCGCATTGAGGCGATGGATTGCCCGACCGAGCAGACGCTCATCCAGAACAAGCTAAGCAAGCTGACCGGCGTACAGCAGCTGGAGTTCAATTTGATTAACCGGGTGCTCGGCGTGACCCACGACTTGCCGGGTGTGGAACCGATTGTCGAAGCGATCAAATCCCTCGGCATGCACGCTGAACCGCTGGATCAAGACACCGATGCCACAGCGCCTTTGCCCCAGAAAAAGTCATGGTGGCCCCTGGCGCTGTCCGGTGTTGGTGCATTGCTGGCCGAAGTCATCCACTTCACCGGCGCCGCACCGAACGCGGTGGTGGCGGTTATCGCGCTGGTCTCCATTCTCAGCGGCGGCCTGGGCACTTACAAAAAAGGCTGGATCGCCCTTAAAAACCGCAACCTGAACATCAATGCGCTGATGAGCATTGCCGTGACCGGCGCGGTGCTGATCGGGCAGTGGCCGGAAGCGGCGATGGTGATGTTCCTGTTCACCGTGGCCGAATTGATCGAGGCCAAATCCCTGGACCGCGCACGCAATGCCATCGGCGGCCTGATGCAGATGACCCCGGACACGGCAACCGTGTTGCAGGCCGACGGCAGCTGGCTGGAGCAGGATGTCAAAACCGTCGCGCTCGGCGCGCGGGTGCGGGTGCGTCCCGGCGAGCGTATTGGCCTGGACGGCGAAGTGCTGTCCGGTCGCTCGACCCTCGACCAGGCGCCGATTACCGGCGAAAGCCTGCCGGTGGAGAAAACCGTCGGCGACAAAGTGTTTGCCGGCACCATCAACCAGGCCGGCTCCCTGGAATACGCGGTGACGGCGGCGGCGGATAACTCGACCCTGGCCCGCATCATCCATGCCGTCGAGCAGGCCCAGGGCGCGCGGGCGCCGACCCAGCGGTTCGTTGATCAGTTCTCGAAAATCTACACCCCGGCGGTATTCGCGCTGGCCGTGGCCGTGGCCGTGATCCCGCCGTTGTTCATGGGCGCCGTGTGGTTCGACTGGATCTACCGAGCGCTGGTGTTGCTGGTGGTGGCCTGCCCGTGTGCGCTGGTGATTTCCACGCCGGTGACCATCGTCAGCGGCCTCGCGGCGGCGGCGCGCAAAGGGATCCTGGTCAAGGGTGGTGTGTACCTGGAGGGCGGTTACAAGCTCGATTACCTGGCGCTGGACAAGACCGGCACCCTCACCCACGGCAAGCCGGTGCAGACCGATTACCTGTCGCTGGACCCGACCGCCGACGCGTCGGCCCCGGCCATTGCCGCGGCGCTGGCTGGCCGCTCCGATCACCCGGTGTCGCTGGCCATTGCCAACGCGGCTGTGGATAAGGATTACCCGTCGCTGACTGTGGATAACTTCGCAGCGTTGGGCGGGCGTGGCGTGCGGGGCGAGGTGAACGGCCAGCTGTATCACTTGGGCAACCATCGCCTCGTTGAAGAATTGGGCCTGTGCTCGCCTGCGCTGGAAGAGAAACTCTTCGCCCTGGAAAAACAGGGCAAATCAGTGGTGCTGTTGCTCGATCAGTCCGGCCCGCTGGCGCTGTTTGCCGTGGCGGACACGGTCAAGGAATCCAGCCGCGAAGCCATTGAGCAGTTGCACGAACTGGGCATCAAGACCCTGATGCTCACCGGCGATAACGTCCACACCGCCCAAGCCATTGCCGCGCAGGTCGGCATCGACGAGGCCAAGGGCGACCTGTTGCCGGGTGATAAATTGCAGTCTATCGAGGCCCTGTATACCCAAGGCCATCGGGTCGGCATGGTGGGCGACGGTATCAACGATGCCCCGGCGCTGGCGCGTTCCGAGATCGGTTTTGCCATGGCCGCCGCGGGCACCGATACCGCCATCGAGACCGCCGATGTCGCCCTGATGGACGACGATCTGCGCAAGATTCCGGCGTTCATTCGCCTGTCGCGACAAACGTCGAGCATCCTCAAGCAGAACATTGCGCTGGCATTGGTCATCAAGGCGATCTTTCTTGGGGTAACCTTCGCCGGGCTCGCTACCATGTGGATGGCGGTATTCGCCGACATGGGCGTCAGTCTGCTGGTGGTGTTCAACGGTTTGCGCCTGCTGCGCAAGTAAGAATGAGGGACGGTTGTGCTGAGTGCCGAGCTGAAGGCGTTTTACATGGTGGCCCGCCTGGGCAGCATCACCCAGGCTGCAAAAAAGCTCGGCCTGAGCCAGCCGACGGTGACGACGCAGATCCGCAACCTCGAAAGCCAGTATTCGGTCGAGCTGTTCTACCGTGGCGGCCGGCGACTGAGCGTCAGCGAAGAGGGCGCGCGGTTGTTGCCGATGGTCAAGGTGCTGATGCAGCAGGAAGCCGATATCGAGTTTTTCCTGCGCAATTGCGGCCAGGTCCAGGGCACCTTGCGCATCGCGGCCACGGCGCCTTACTACATCCTCGACCTTGTTAAGACCTTTCGCGCACGCCTGCCGCAGGTGGAAGTGTCGGTAGAGATCGGCAACTCCCAGCAAGTGCTTGAAGCGCTGGAGGAATACCGGGTGGATGTCGCGGCGTCGTCGCAGTTGCTCGAAGATGCTCGGCTGGTTCGCCGGGTGCTCGGCAGCGACCCGCTGGTGCTGGCGGTGCATCGCCACCATCCGCTGGCGGTTCACGATCATGTTCCGCTGAGTGCATTGGCCGGGCATACCCTGTTGATGCGCGAACCGGGCTCGACCACCCGTCGCCTGACCGAAGAGCTGCTGGCCAGCGCCGGCGTGAGTTTCGGCCCGCTGCTGGAGATCGGTAGCCGTGAGTCGATCCGTGAAGCGGTGCTGCGCAACATCGGTATCAGCATCATTGCCCGTCAGGAAGTGCCCCACGATCCGCAGCTGCGGGTGCTGACCCTCGAGAATGCGCCGCAGATCCCCGAGTACCTGTATTGCCTCAAGGAGCGCAAGGGTGCCCGGTTGCCGGCGGCGTTCCTTGGCGTGGCGCAGGAAATGGCGCCGGTCTGAGCGCTGCGGTGACTGTTCGGGCCTCTTCGCTGGCAAGCCAGCTCCTACAGAGGAATGCGAAACCTTGTAGGAGCTGGCTTGCCAGCGAAGGCGTCAGCCCTGACAACACATCACCTGAACCAAAATCCTCGAATACCACTATCGGCAGTTTTTGCCTCACTGCCACATGACGGACGCATTACAACTTTAGGATGGCCCCATCTGCTTGATGAGGCCTGTCCATGAACAACTCGATCGCAACTGCGCTGACCCACCCCGGCGCCCCGATGAAAGTGCGCGGCGTACAGAAACGCTTTGGCGCGTTCACGGCGCTGGATAACGTTTCCCTCGACGTGGCGGCCGGTGAGCTGGTGTGCTTGCTTGGCCCGTCGGGCTGTGGCAAGACCACCTTGCTGCGCTGCATCGCCGGCCTGGAGAAGCAGGACAGCGGCGAGTTGTACCTGGGTGACCGCGACGTTTCCCACCTGGCACCCCAGGCCCGGGACTACGGAATCCTGTTCCAGTCCTACGCGTTGTTCCCTAATCTCACCGTCGAAGCGAACATTGCCTACGGCCTCGCCGGCAGTGGTCGTGACGAAGTGCGCCGTCGTGTCGGTCAGATGCTGGAACTGGTTGGCCTGACCGGCAGCGAAAAAAAGTACCCCGGCCAATTGTCCGGCGGCCAGCAGCAACGTGTGGCATTGGCTCGAGCCCTGGCCCCGGCGCCTTCGCTGTTGCTGCTCGACGAGCCGATGTCGGCGCTCGATGCCCGGGTGCGCGAGCATCTGTGCACCGAACTGCGCCAGCTGCAACGCAGCCTCGGCATCACCACCCTGATGGTCACCCACAACCAGGACGAGGCCATGCTGATGGCCGACCGTATCGCCGTGATGAACAACGGCAAGGTCGAGCAGTACGCCACGCCGCAGGAAATCTACAACCGCCCGGCCACGCCGTTCGTGGCGGAGTTCGTCGGCCAGGGCAACTGGTTGCCGTTCCAGCGCAGCAGCGACAGCCACGCCCAGGTTGGCGGCCTGAGCATGCGCCTGGCCGATGGCGGCGCCAAGACCGCGTCGGGCCGTTTGTTTTGTCGTCCGGAAGCGATCAACGTCAACCCGCCGGTGCACGAGGAAAACCTGTTTCCGGCCAGGGTTCGTGAAATCACCTTCCTCGGCAACCGCTGCCGCATGAGTTTCGAACTCGATCAACTGCCGGGCCACGCGTTGTTGGCAGAGCTGGCGCCGGAAGCCATGCCGCGCCTCGGCGCCCAGCAGATCATGGTCGCCTTGCCACCGCGCAGCCTGCAGGTGTTCGCCTGATGAGCGTGAACATCGCGCTGCCGATACCGCACAAGCAGGCTCGGCAGACCTCCCGTGCAGAAATCGGTGACCGACTGTTCGTGGTCGGCGGCAAAGTCTTTTTGCTGGTGTTGTTGGCCGTCGCCGTGCTGATGCCGCTGTTGGCGATTTTCTGGCGCGGTTTCAGTGCCGAAGCCGGGCAGGGCGGTGGTTGGGTCGCAGCAAAGGAGTTGGTGACCAGCGAGAACTTCCACTGGTTGCTCGGTAACAGCCTGAAAGTTTCCCTGAGCGTCGCGGCGATTGTCGTACCGCTGGCCTACCTGTTTGCCTACGCCCTGCAACGCACGTTGATTCCGGCCAAGGGCATCTGGCGCGGCATCTCGCTGCTGCCCTTGATGGCGCCGTCGATGTTGCCCGGCATCGCATTGGTTTATCTGTTCGGCAACCAGGGCATGTTGCGTGGCCTGCTCTCGGACAACATCTACGGCTTCTGGGGCATTGTGCTGGGTGAGGTGATCTACACCTTCCCGCATGCCTTGATGATTTTGTTGTCGGCACTGTCCCTGGCGGATGCGCGGCTGTTCGATGCCGCGTCCAGCATGGGCGCTAGCCCGGCGAAAGCCTTCCGCAGCATCACCTGGCCGGCGACCCGCCAAGCTGTGTTTGCCGCGTTCTGCCTGGTGTTCACCCTGACCATCACTGACTTTGGTGTGCCGGTGGTGGTCGGTGGCGACTATCAAGTGCTGGCGCTCGAAGCCTACAAGGCGGTGGTCGGTCAGCAGCAATTCGGTCGCGGTGCCTTGATCGGCATGGTGCTGTTGCTGCCAGCGCTGTTCAGCTTCGGCGTCGATGCCTGGTTACGTCGTCGTCACGGCGATTCCATGAGCGGTCGAGCCCAGGTGTTCAAGCCGGCGCCGTCGAAACGGCGCGATGGTTGCTACCTGGTCATCGTGTTGTTGATCAGCGCCGCGTTGCTGTTGGTGTTCGGCATGGCCGTGTACTCGTCCCTGGTGAAGTTCTGGCCGTACAACCTGTCGCTGTCGCTCAACCACTACCAGTTCAACGAAACCGCCGGCGGTGGCTGGCTGGCCTACAGCAACAGCCTGAAAATGGCCTTGGGCACGGCGTTGGTCGGTTCCATGCTGATCTTCACCGGCGCCTACCTGATGGAAAAAACCAAGGGCCAGCGCGGGCTGAACCTGACCTTGCGCATGCTCAGCTTCGTGCCGATGGCGGTGCCCGGCCTGGTGCTGGGGCTGGGTTACGTCTTCTTCTTCAACCTCACCGGCAACCCGCTGCATGTGCTCTACGGGACCATGACGCTGCTCATCGTCTGCACCATTGCGCACTATCTGACCACCGCGCAAATGACCGCCACCACCGCGCTGCGCCAGCTCGATGCCGAGTTCGAAGCCGCCGCGCTGTCGCTCAAGGCGCCGCTGTACCGCCACTACCTGCGCGTCACCGTGCCGATCTGCCTGCCTGCGCTGCTGGACATCGTGCGCTACCTGTTCGTCTCGGCGATGACCACCGTCTCGGCGGCGATCTTCCTCTACAGCCCCGACACCATCCTTGCGGCGGTGGCGGTGCTGAACATGGATGACGCCGGCAACGTCGGCGGCGCGGCGGCGATGTCGACCCTGATTCTGTTCACCTCGGCGGGCGTGTCCCTGCTGCTGGCCTGGGCTTCGCGTGGTTTGCTGCGCCGCTCCCAAGCCTGGCGGCAGACCGCGCCCGGTCATTGATTGTGCCCAACCCTCAACTCAACAACAGGAAAAGATCATGTTCAAGCCTATGGCCCTGGCCGCTGCTGTCCTCACCGCTTTCAGCCTGAACGCCTATGCGGCGAAAACCGAGTTGACGGTGTACACCGCCCTCGAAGCCGAACAGCTGACCGCCTACAAGGCCGCGTTCGAAAAGACCAACCCGGACGTTGAAATCAAGTGGGTGCGCGATTCCACCGGCATCATCACCGCCAAGCTGCTGGCCGAAAAAGCCCGTCCGCAGGCTGACGCGGTGTGGGGCCTGGCGGCTTCCAGCCTGGCGATCCTCGACCAGCAAGGCATGCTGCAAAGCTACGCGCCGAAGGACCTGGGCAAGATCGGCGGCAACTACCGCGACGCCGCCAACCCGCCAGCCTGGGTCGGCATGGATGTCTGGGCCGCGACCATTTGCTTCAACACCGTCGAAGCCGAGAAGCAGGGCCTGACCAAGCCCGTGAGCTGGCAAGACCTGACCAAGCCTGAATACAAAGGCAAGATCGTCATGCCGAACCCGGCCTCGTCCGGCACCGGTTTCCTCGACGTCAGCGCCTGGCTGCAAACCTTCGGCGAGAAGCAGGGCTGGGCCTACATGGACGCACTGCACCAGAACATCGGCCAGTACGTTCACTCCGGTTCCAAGCCTTGCAAACTGGCGGCCGCTGGCGAATTCCCGATCGGTATTTCCTTTGAATACCCGGCCGTCCAGTTGAAACGCCAGGGCGCACCGCTGGACATCATCCTGCCGAAGGAAGGCCTGGGCTGGGAAATCGAAGCGACTGCCGTGATCAAGGGCACCGCCCACGAAGAAGCCGCGAAGAAACTGGCTGACTTCTCTGCCAGCCCTGAAGCGATGGAACTGTACAAAGAAAACTTCGCCGTGCTGGCCCAGCCTGGCATCGCCAAGCCACAGACCGAGCTGCCGGCGGACTACGAGCAGCGCCTGATCAAGAACGACTTTGCCTGGGCGTCGAAGAACCGCGACGAGATCCTGACCGAATGGCGCAAGCGCTATGACGGCAAGTCCGAGAAAGTCGTGGCTAAGTAAGATCTTTATCGGCTGAAAGGGCCTCTTCGCTGGCAAGCCAGCTCCTACAAGTGCGACGCGAACCCTGTAGGTGCCGGCTTGCCGGCGAAGGCGGTCTCGAATGCAGGACAAAACTTAATGACACAACACAACGACATGCTGATCGTCGGCGCCGGCATCCTGGGTTTGTCCCACGCGTATGCCGCTGCCAAGCGCGGTCTCAAGGTCACCGTTTTCGAACGCAGCGCAACGCCGGTCGGCGCTTCGGTGCGTAATTTCGGCCAGGCCCTGGTCACCGGCCAGCCGCCAGGGCCGATGCTGGAACTGGCCCGTGCCAGTCGCGGCATCTGGGGTGACTGGGCGCAACTCGCCGGCCTGCAACTCAAGCGCAATGGCTCGTACCTGTTCGCCCGCACCGAAGCAGAGGAACAATTGCTTGAAGCCTTTTGCGCGGGCCGTGCGATTGAACACGACTACCACGTCGACCTGCTGCGCGGTGCTGCATTGCGCGACTTGTACGGCGGCCAGTTCCGCCATCACCGCGCCGCGTTGCATGGCATGGACGATCAGCAGCTGTATTCGCGCGAAGCGATTCCGGCGCTGATCGACTTCCTGCGCCGCGACCTCGGCGTCGAGTTTCACTTCTCCACGCTGGTGCGCGACATTGAGCCAGGTCGCTTGTACAGCACCGCCGGCAGCTTCAGTGCCGAGCAGATCATCGTCTGCTCCGGCCACGACTACCAGACCTTGCTGGCCGAGCAGATCGCCGAACTCGACCCGCAAATCTGTCGCCTGCAAATGTTGCGTGCCCGACCGCAAATCAACCTCAACCTGCAACACGCGTTGCTCACCGGTTTGAGTTGCGTGCATTACGGTGCTTTCGCCGACTTGCCCGAGGCGGCTGCGGTGCAGGAAGAGATCCTGCAGCACGCACCGCACCTGCACGAAAACGGCATCCACCTGCTGATCAGCCCGACACCCTATGGCGAGTTGATCATCGGCGACTCGCACCATTACGGCAGCGATCCGTCGCCGTTCAATGCCGAACAGATCGATGACTGGATGATCGAACTGGCCGAGCAGACCCTCGGTTGCAAGGTGCAAGTGGTCGAACGCTGGCAGGGTGTCTATGGTTCACGGGGGCCGGGACCGTTCTCGTTCCTGCGCCCGGCAAAAGGCCTGAGCGTGGCGTTGATGCACACCGGCGTCGGCATGAGCGTCGGCCCGGCGATGGCCGAGCACAACGTCGCCACCGTACTGGAGGAAATCTGATGCAGCGCAATGAGCAAGTGATTGCCGAGGTGTTCGGCCTGTACGAACGCTTTGGCGACAGCGATTACATCGGCGAGCCGGTGTCGCAGATCGAGCACATGTCCCAGGCCGCGGAATTGGCCATGGCCGAAGGCTTCGACGATGAAGTGGTGCTGGCGGCGTTCTTTCACGACATCGGGCATATCTGCGCCGACAGCGGCGAGAACATGGGCGGCTTCGGCGTGGTCAGCCACGAACGCCTCGGTGCCGACTACCTGCGTCGCGCCGGTTTCAGCGAGCGCATGGCGCGGCTGGTGGAATACCACGTTCAGGCCAAGCGTTACCTGACGTTGAAAGAGCCGGGGTACTACGAGCGCTTGAGCGAAGCCAGCCGCCGCACCCTGGAATATCAGGGCGGGGTGATGACCGAGGCCGAGGCCGAGGCTGAGGCGTTCGAAAAGGACCCGTTGTGCGCGGTGAGTTTGCGCATGCGCCAGTGGGATGAGTTGGCCAAGGAAATGAACGTACCGCTTCTGGATCTCCACATTCTGAAGAGCAAGGCTTTAGCCCTTTTGCCCCATACGGCTTAAACGACCAGCGCAGATGAAACACCCTACGAGAAATAGAGACTATTCGCGCAGAGTGTTTCAGCGAGACGGGATAGCTTGATCGGCCCCTAACTGAGGAGAGCTATCCCCATGCGTTATTTGAAAGTCACCGCACAAGACCGGAGCGCGAACGGCCGGGCCGATACAGTACTCCTGCATTTTTTCGAGGAATCCAGCGGCTGCGAAGACACGCTCATCCACAAGGCTTACGCGCTGGATATCACCGCCGATGGCAAGGTCGATTTCCAGGTCGGCGATGTAAACAACGACGGCAAGGAAAACACCAAGGACGAGCGTTTGCT
Organism: Pseudomonas sp. NFX15; assembly: GCF_049132105.1. Classification (NCBI taxonomy): domain Bacteria; kingdom Pseudomonadati; phylum Pseudomonadota; class Gammaproteobacteria; order Pseudomonadales; family Pseudomonadaceae; genus Pseudomonas; species Pseudomonas sp. NFX15. Next base: position 181,469 of record NZ_JAFMPV010000004.1, on the reverse strand, counting down.
CAAGTCGTTTGCGGATGCCTTTTTGCGGCTCAACTGGTTCAATTGCGAGAACACCTGGGCACGCTATCTGAAAATATTCGTCGAAGACTTTGCCAAGGACGGTTCGCCAGACACCGTACGTCTGCATTTTCATGAAGGCGTCGGTAAGCCGCAGGATGAAACCATCGTTTACACCGCTTCGGCTTACGACACCAACAATGACGGCAAACTGGACTGGTTGATCCATTTCGATATGGACAACGACGGTGATCAGGATGCGGTGGACCAGAAACTGGTTTCGCTGCTGAGCACTACTTACCTGAAATTCAAATGGCGCTGACGATAAAGCGCATCAAAGTTGCTGCGCCAAACCCTCAACCTGTTCCTGCCGCTCCGCCTGATTCAATTTGGGATGAGGATTGAGCGACGACCACTGCGGATGCGCCCGCGCCTTGTTCAAAGCCTCGGGCAGTTTGCCTTCGCACCAGCTCTTGTCCTGGGGCGTGGCCACCTGAATGCCGTCCATCGCTGCATGCCCTCGGGTGTTCAGCGCTTGTAACAATTGCCGCTGGCGCAGTGCCAACAGGCGCAGCACATTGTCGTCCACCGTCAGTTCACGCTGGCCCTTGATCTTGCCGAGCAAGCGGCTGCCATAGCTGCGCGCGGTTTGCAGCGCGCCGCCGGCGATGGCACCGGCCAGTGCCGCCGCACCCAGCGTAATCCCACCCACGAGCAAATCGACCCCGGCTCCGGCAGCCGCGCCTGCGGCGATACCACCACCGACGCGCACGCCCAGTTGCTTGAGGGTTTCCGGGTTGAACAGGTCATCGCCCCAACGGCCATCGAGCAACGGCAAATCACTGGCCGCGGCATCCTGTGGGTGGAAGGCGTAGAGCTTGAGCAAGGCTTCGACGCAACGTTGTTCACGTTGCCGCACGGACTTGCGCAGTTCGCTGGTCGCCTGTTGTTCCTGCTCGGCTTCACTGACCACGCTGCGCCGACAAGCCGCGCAATCGATCAGCAATTCGGCAATCAATCGCTGGCCGCTTTGTTGGCGAGCCAGGCGCTGGGCTTGCTGATCGGCGATCAGCCGTTCAAGTTGCGGTCGGGCAGTTTCCAGCAACAGGGCGAGACTTTCATAGAGTCGACGCTCGCCATCCTCCGGCGGCGCGACACTGTCGAAGCGCACCAGGGCGTGCAAACCCAGCCGCGCCAGCGCTTCCCGCCAGGCGAGCTCGCGGTGGTTGGCGCTGCTGACGAAGTTCAGCACCGGCAGCAAGGGTTTGCCGCAACTGGCCAGTACTTCCAGCTCGTCGCGATACTTGGCCAGCACCGGTTCCCGGGCGTCGATCACATAGAGTCCGGCGTCCGACGCGAGCAACTGGCGCAGGACCTTGGCTTCCTGTTCGAAGCGTTGCCGGGCTTCGCTGCCCTCCAGGAAACGCGCCAGGCGCGCCGGCCCGTCGAGGCGTTCGCCGGGGCGCTCCAGGCGTTCGAGGTAGTCGAGCAGGGCGATGGCGTCTTCCAGCCCCGGCGTATCGTAGAGATCAAGTAAGGGCTCGCCGTCCACCGACAACCGTGCACCCTCGACATGCCGCGTGGTGCTGGGACGATGGGACACTTCGCCGAAACCCACGTCACGGGTAAGGGTGCGCAGCAACGAGGTTTTACCGACGTTGGTGTGGCCGACCACGGCGAGTTTCAGCGGCGGTTTGCGAACGTCAGTCATGACCCGTCTCCAGCCAGTTCATCGGCGCGCAATCGGCGAACGGCAACTCCAGCTGTTGCAGCGCCACGTGCCAGTCGCCGAGGCGTTCGGCGTCCAGCGCTTCACCGGGTGGTGCCTGCAATAACCACACGCGGGTGGCGCTGGCGCTGCGGGCCAGTTCGGCGATCAAGGCCAGGCTGCCGCGATCCGGCGAGCGCCTTGGGTCGCAGGCGATAGCCAGGCGTGCAGGCGGGAAGCGGCTCAGTTGTTCGAGGAGTTTGTGCCGCGATTCGCGGCTGTCGAGGACGCCGGCGTTGCTGACGTTTTTCGGCAATGGCGGCGGCCATGGGCGGTCGCCGTCCAGTTCGATGGCGACCAGCAGCGCGCCGTCGCTTTGATGCTCGCTGACGCCGCTTTCCACGCGATGCAGTTGTGCCGGCGCGGCATCGCTGACGCCGAGGCGTTCGCTGGTGGGCATCAGACGTTCGCGCAGTTGCGCGTAACCGGGCAGGTTCAAATCCAGACGCAGTGCTGTTCGCCCGGTCTTCCAGCGCCACAGGCAAAACAGCGCCAGCAACAGGCGCGGCACAACGCCATAGACCAGCAGCACACCCACCAGCCAAGCCGCCCAGGCCTGGCGGGCACTTTCGATGTTCAGCGCGGCATCGCCGCTGGCGCGGATCATCTCCACCGTCGGCACGCTGAAGCCGAGCAGAGCTGGCACCGCGCCGAGGGCCTGGGTCACGGTAATGAAGGTATCGGCGCTGAGAATGGTGGTTTCCCAGACGAAGCCGTAGCGCCGGGTCGCCATCAACATCAGCAGGATCACCAGCGCGCTGAGCATCGCCAGCAACCACAGGCTGTTGACCAGCACACCGATGGCCCAACGATTGAGTTTCCGGCGTTGCAGCAGCAACAGCAGGGCGGGCGCCAGTTGCGCGGCTTTGGCGTCGCGGGCGAGTTTTTCACTGAGCCATAGCCACAGGCGCCCGAGGCTGGCCCCGTGTTCGCCGGCAAACACCAGGCCCAGCGCCCAACTGAGCAGCAGAATCAGATTGAGCCCGAGCAGGCTGCCCAAGGCCCAGAACACATTCACCGGCGTTTGCCCGTCGTTCAATGCGGCGAACGCCAGGCCGGCGCCGCTGATGACGGCCAATATCGCCAACACCAGCAGCGCCAGGCGTGCGCCTTGCAGCCAGTGGTTGAGGGCGGTGGCCAGGCCATCGCGTTCCGCCAGCCACAGGGCTCGGCGTTGAATGCGCGTCGGCAAATCGCCGCCAGCGCTGCGGGCCAGTCGGTTGGCTTCCAGGTCTTCCAGGGGGCCGGCATGTTCTTCGCGCAGGCGGATGGTTTCTGTCAGCCAGAGGTTATTCAGTTCAGTCACGCGGCATCCCGTCGCTCAATTGAGCTGTGAGCATAACCGCTGTGGCGCTTATCGGCGAAAGCACGGCTCTGGTATCCTCGCCCGCATGACTAAATCACTCCCCCTCAGCCTGATCGCAGCCCTCGGTGAAAACCGTGTGATCGGCGTCGACAACAGCATGCCCTGGCACCTGCCGGGGGACTTCAAATACTTCAAGGCCACCACCTTGGGCAAGCCGATCATCATGGGTCGCAAGACCTGGGATTCCCTCGGTCGCCCGTTGCCAGGGCGCTTGAACATCGTGGTCAGCCGCCAGGCGGATTTACAGCTCGAAGGCGCGGAAGTCTATCCGTCGCTGGAAGCGGCCATCGTTCGCGCCCAAGCCTGGGCGAAAGAGCAGGGCGTTGATGAGCTGATGCTGATTGGCGGCGCGCAGTTGTATACGCAAGGGCTGGCCCAGGCCGATCGCTTGTACCTGACCCGCGTGGCGCTGAGCCCGGAAGGGGATGCGTGGTTTCCCGAGTTTGATTTGAATCAATGGAAACGGGTGTCGAATGTGCCGAACCCGGCGGAAGGCGACAAGCCAGCGTACAACTTTGAGGTGTGGGAGAAGGTTTAAGAGCTTCGCTGGCAAGCCAGCTCCTACAGGTTGGGTACAACTCAACCCTTGTAGGAGCTGGCTTGCCAGCGAAGAGGCCAGATCAGACGCTAAAGAATTTAAGCGTGAGCCAGCTCCGAATGCTCGTCGGCCTCCAGCAGCGCCTTGTCGGTCTGCTGCATCACCTGGCTGGTGATCGCCCCGGCCGTCATCGAACCACTGACGTTCAACGCCGTACGCCCCATATCAATCAGCGGCTCGACCGAAATCAGCAACGCCACCAGTGACACCGGCAAGCCCATCGCCGGCAGCACGATCAAGGCGGCAAACGTCGCGCCACCACCGACCCCGGCCACACCGGCCGAACTCAGCGTGACAATCGCCACCAGCGTTGCAATCCACAGTGGGTCCAGCGGGTTGATGCCCACGGTCGGCGCGACCATCACCGCCAACATCGCCGGGTATAGACCGGCACAGCCATTCTGGCCAATGGTCGCGCCGAACGAGGCGGCGAAACTGGCGATGGATTGCGGGATGCCCAAGCGGCTGGTCTGCGCTTCGATGCTTAAAGGAATAGTCGCCGCGCTGGAGCGGCTGGTGAAGGCAAACGTCAGCACTGGCCAGACCTTGCGGAAGAAGCGCAGCGGATTGATCCCGGCGGCCGACACCAGCACGCCATGCACCACGAACATCAGGCCCAGGCCGATGTAGGACACCACCACGAAACTGCCGAGCTTGATAATGTCTTGCAGGTTGGAGCCGGCGACCACTTTGGTCATCAGTGCCAGCACGCCGTACGGGGTCAGCTTCATTACCAGGCGCACCAAACGCATCACCCAGGCTTGCAGGGTGTCGATGGCGTTTATCACTTTCTGACCTTTTTCGGCATCATCCTTGAGCAGCTGCAGCGCCGCGACACCGAGGAACGCGGCGAAAATCACCACGCTGATGATCGACGTCGGCTTGGCCCGTGCCAGGTCGGCGAATGGATTCTGTGGGATGAACGACAGCAACAGCTGCGGCACATTCAGGTCGGCGACCTTGCCGGCGTAGTCAGTCTGGATGGTTTGCAGCCGGGCCAATTCCTGGGTGCCGGCCACCAGGCCTTCGGCAGTCAGGCCGAACAGATTGGTCAGGCCAATACCGATCAACGCGGCGATGGCCGTGGTGAACAGCAGCGTGCCGATGGTCAAGAAGCTGATCTTGCCCAGCGACGAAGCATTGTGCAGGCGGGCCACCGCGCTGAGGATCGAGGCGAACACCAGCGGGATCACGATCATTTGCAGCAGTTGCACGTACCCGTTGCCCACCAGATCGAACCAGCCGATCGAGGCTTTCAGTACCGGATCACCGGCACCGTAAACAGCGTGCAACGCCACACCAAATGCCACGCCCAGCACCAGCGCGAGCAGGACTTTTTTCGCCAGGCTCCAGGTGGTGCGGCGGGTTTGTGCCAGCGCGACGAGCAGGGCGAGGAACACCAGCAGATTGAGGATCAGCGGCAGATTCATGAAGACTCCGATAAGACTTGTGCTGGTTGCACCCTGGGGCAACCGCGAACCGGCAAGCCTAACAGCTTGAAAAGTAATGAATTAATATCGAAAACGCATGGTGACTGTCGTTTTTGGAATAAGCGGATGTCGCTGTCGGTAATGCACTTGGCGCGATAGGTACGTCAGCGGTCGCTGACAGACGAGGACTGTCACACTTATTTGTTAGCGTCGATGTCTTTCATTCAGGGAGATATGCACATGAAGTTCGCACCGAAATTTCTGGCTGCAGCCATTTGCCTCGGCCTTGCCGGCCAGGCTCTCGCAACGGATCTGAAACACTGGCCGGCCGACCAGGCCAAGGCGCTGGACGCGATGATCGCCGCCAACGCCAACAAGGGTAACTACGCGGTGTTCGACATGGACAACACCAGTTACCGCTACGACCTCGAAGAGTCGTTGCTGCCATACATGGAGAACAAGGGCCTGATCACCCGCGAGAAGCTTGATCCCTCCCTGAAACTGATGCCGTTCAAGGACACCGCCGACCACAAGGAAAGCCTGTTCAGCTACTACTACCGCCTCTGCGAAGTCGACGACATGGTTTGTTATCCATGGGTCGCCCAGGTGTTTTCCGGCTTCACGCTCAAGGAACTCAAAGGCTACGTCGACGAAATGATGGCGTCCGGCAAACCGGTACCGGCCACGTATTACGAAGGCGATGTGGTCAAGAAACTCGACGTCAACCCGCCGAAGCTTTTCACTGGCCAGCAAGAGCTGTACAACAAGTTGATGGAGAACGGCATCGAGGTCTACGTGATGACCGCCGCCTCCGAAGAACTGGTGCGCATGGTCGCGGCGGATCCGAAGTACGGCTACAACGTCAAGCCGCAAAACGTGATCGGCGTCTCGCTGCTGCTCAAGGACCCGAAGACCGGCGAGCTGACCACCGCACGCAAGCAGATCACCGCCGGCAAATATGACGAGAAGGCCAACCTCGGCCTCGAACTGACTCCGTACCTGTGGACCCCGGCCACCTGGATGGCCGGCAAGCAAGCGGCGATCCTGACCTACATCGATGAGTGGAAAAAACCGGTGCTGGTCGGCGGCGACACCCCGAGCAGCGACGGCTACATGTTGTTCCACAGCGTTGACGTGGCCAAGGGCGGCATCCACCTGTGGGTCAACCGCAAGGACAAATACATGACCCAGCTCCAGGGCATGATGGCCAAGAACGCCGCAGCCCAGGCCAAGGAAGGGTTGACGGTGACGGCCGACAAGAACTGGGTGATCGTCAAGCCTGAAGAAATCCAGTAACACCGAGGCGCTCCAATCGCTGGCAAGCCAGCTCCTACAGGAAGCGGAGCGGTCAAAAAAATGCCCCGCACATGGCGGGGCATTTTTATGTCGGTGATTGACGCTTACAGACCGTCAAGCATCGCCTTGTCACGCACAGCTCCCTTGTCGGCGCTGGTCGCCAGCAGGGCGTAGGCTTTCAGCGCGGTGGTCACTTTACGTGGACGCACTTCCACCGGTTTCCAGCCTTTCTTGTCCTGCTCGACCCGGCGTACGGCCAGTTCTTCATCGCTGACCAACAGATTGATCGAGCGGTTCGGGATGTCGATCAACACCTTGTCGCCGTCCTGCACCAGGCCGATTGCACCACCGGCAGCCGCTTCAGGCGAAGCGTGGCCGATGGACAGGCCCGAGGTGCCTCCGGAGAAACGGCCGTCGGTGAGCAGGGCGCAGGCTTTGCCCAGGCCTTTGGATTTCAGGTACGAGGTCGGGTAGAGCATCTCTTGCATGCCCGGGCCGCCTTTCGGGCCTTCGTAGCGAATGATGACGATGTCGCCTTCCTTCACTTCGTCGGCGAGGATGCCGCGCACGGCGCTGTCCTGGCTTTCGAAGATCTTCGCGTTGCCTTCGAACACGTGGATCGACTCGTCGACGCCGGCGGTTTTCACCACGCAACCGTCCAGGGCGATGTTGCCGTAGAGCACGGCCAGGCCGCCTTCTTGCGAGTACGCGTGCTCGACACTGCGGATGCAGCCGTTTTCACGATCGTCGTCCAGGGTTTCCCAACGGGTCGACTGGCTGAATGCAGTTTGCGTCGGGATGCCTGCAGGACCGGCCTTGAAGAAGTGGTGCACGGCTTCGTCGGTGGTCTGGGTGATGTCCCACTTGGCGATGGCTTCTTCCATGCTGCGGCTGTGCACGGTCGGCAGTTGGGTGTGCAGCAAACCGCCGCGGGCCAGCGAGCCGAGGATGCTGAAGATCCCGCCGGCGCGGTGCACGTCTTCCATGTGGTACTTCTGGATGTTCGGCGCGACCTTGCACAGTTGCGGCACGTGCCGGGACAGACGGTCGATGTCGCGCAGGTCGAAATCGATCTCGGCTTCCTGGGCAGCGGCCAGCAGGTGCAGGATGGTGTTGGTGGAACCGCCCATGGCGATGTCCAGGGTCATCGCGTTCTCGAACGCCTGGAAGTTGGCGATGTTGCGCGGCAACACCGACTCATCGTTGTCGCCGTAGTAACGCTTGCACAGCTCGACGATGGTGCGGCCAGCCTGCAGGAACAGCTGTTCGCGGTCGCTGTGGGTGGCCAGGGTCGAACCGTTGCCCGGCAATGCCAGGCCCAGGGCTTCAACCAGGCAGTTCATCGAGTTGGCGGTGAACATGCCGGAGCACGAACCGCAGGTCGGGCAGGCGCTGCGCTCGTACTCGGCGACTTTCTCGTCAGAAGCGCTGGCGTCGGCGGCGATCACCATGGCGTCGACCAGGTCGAGGCCGTGGGAAGCGAGTTTGGTCTTGCCGGCTTCCATCGGGCCGCCGGAGACGAAGATCACCGGGATGTTCAGGCGCAGGGATGCCATCAGCATGCCCGGGGTGATCTTGTCGCAGTTGGAAATGCAGACGATGGCGTCGGCGCAGTGGGCGTTGACCATGTACTCGACGGAGTCGGCGATGATCTCGCGGCTCGGCAGCGAATACAGCATGCCGTCATGGCCCATGGCGATGCCGTCGTCGACCGCGATGGTGTTGAATTCTTTTGCCACGCCACCGGCGCGTTCGATCTCGCGGGCGACCAGTTGGCCCAGGTCCTTGAGGTGCACGTGGCCCGGTACGAACTGGGTGAACGAGTTGGCAATGGCGATGATCGGCTTTTTGAAGTCGTCATCTTTCATCCCCGTGGCGCGCCACAGTGCGCGGGCACCGGCCATGTTGCGGCCGTGGGTGGATGTTTTCGAACGGTAATCAGGCATGAAGCACTCCGGGCGGCTAATCAGGTATCAAAAGGGAAGTGAGCTTCTATTGACGTCTGGAACACTCAGAAATAGCCGGGTGTCCGGAAGTTGCCGATAACTTTGCGGGATCGCCGCGCGCTTCAGCTTGAGCTCATAAACCCGCCGGGGATGACTGGCGATGAATGTTCGCGATTCTACACGGCTGGCGGCTGGAGGGAATGGCTGCAAGCGTGGAGGCAGGATTCACAAGACGTGCGGCCAGGCCTGCGGCACATCACAGAGCGATTTACTGTAGGAGCGAGCTTGCTCGCGATGAGCCTGAGGGCGCGACGAATAACCAGACACGCAGGTTATCGTTGACGACCATCGCGAGCGAGCTCGCTCCTACAAGGGGTTAGCTGTTAGGCAGCAACCGGCAAGTAATGCTCTTGATGTAGCGGGTTTCAGCAATCGCTGGATGCACCGGGTGATCCGGGCCCTGGCCGCCGCGCTCCAGCATCTGGATATTGCGGTCCAGGTGGCGGGCGCTGGTCAGCAGGATGTTTTGCAGGTCGTCTTCCGGCAGGTGCATCGAGCAGGAGGCGCTGAACAGAATGCCGTCCTTGGTCAGCAGGCGCATGGCTTGCTCGTTCAGGCGGCGGTAGGCGCCTTCGCCGTTTTTCATGTCCTTTTTGCGTTTGATGAACGCCGGCGGGTCGGCCACGATCACGTCGAAACGCTCTTCGCTGGCTTTCAGCTCTTTGAGGGCTTCGAACACGTCGCCTTCGATGCAGGTCATTTTCTCGGCGAAACCGTTCAGCGCGGCGTTGCGCTCAACACCGTCGAGGGCGAAGGCCGAGGCGTCGACGCAGAACACTTCGCTGGCGCCGAATGCAGCGGCTTGTACACCCCAGCCGCCGATGTAGCTGTACAGGTCGAGGACGCGTTTGCCCTTGGCGTAGGGCGCCAGGCGTGCGCGGTTCATGCGGTGGTCGTAGAACCAGCCGGTTTTCTGGCCCTGAATGACCGGGGCTTCGAACTTCACGCCGTTCTCTTCCAGCGCAACCCACTCCGGCACCAGGCCGAACACGGTTTCGACGTAGCGGGTGAGGCCTTCGGCGTCACGGGCGGCGGAGTCGTTCTTGAACAGGATGCCGCTTGGCTTGAGCACTTGTGTCAGCGCCGCGATCACGTCTTCTTTATGAGCTTCCATGGTCGCCGAGGCGATCTGCACCACCAGGATGTCGCCGAAGCGGTCGACCACCAGGCCTGGCAGCAGGTCGGAATCGCCGTAGACCAGGCGATAGAACGGCTTGTCGAACAGTCGATCACGCAGCGACAGGGCGACGTTCAGGCGGTGTACCAGTAGCGACTTGTCCAGCGGCAACTTGATGTCGCGCGACAGCACGCGGGCGCAGATCAGGTTGTTCGGGCTCATGGCAACGATGCCCAGCGGCTTGCCGCCGGCGGCTTCCAGGATCGCCTGGTCGCCGGCCTTGAAACCGTGCAAAGGTGTGGCGGCTACATCGATTTCGTTGCTGTAGACCCACAAGTGACCGTTGCGCAGACGACGGTCGGCGTTGGCTTTGAGGCGCAGGCTAGGCAGGGACATGTCGTCGCTCCGGAAAAAAGAGCGGGAGTATAGCGTGTTGAGCCCCCGGATTGCCCTGCGAATGGACATGTGGCGAGGGGGCTTGCCCACGTTGGGGCACGAAGCGGCGCCACAAATGGGCCTGCTACGCAGTCCAACGGGGGCAAGCCCCCTCGCCACAACGGCTTGTTCTGGAGATTGGGGATGTCGGATCCAACTTTATAAAGGTTAGAATCGCCGCCTGACCCAGAGTGTGTACTTATGTCCCAAGAGCTGACTTCCGAACAGATCCAACAAGCCCTGCAGGGCATCAGCGTACCGGCCCAGCCGCAAATCATGGTGGATTTGCAGATGGAGCAGTACATGCCCGACCCGGATCTGGAAGTCATTGCCAAGCTGATTTCCCAGGACCCGGGCCTTTCCGGTTCCTTGCTGAAAATCGTCAACTCCCCGTACTACGGCCTGAGCAACAAGATTGCCTCGATCCAGCGCGCGGTGAATTTGCTGGGCAGCCGCTCGATCATCAACCTGATCAACGCGCAGTCGATCAAGGGCGAAATGAACGACGACACCATCGTCACGTTGAACCGTTTCTGGGACACCGCCCAGGACGTGGCCATGACCTGCCTGACCCTGGCCAAGCGCATCGGCGTTGAAAATGGCGACGAAGCCTACGCCCTGGGCCTGTTCCACGACTGTGGCGTGCCGTTGATGCTCCAGCGGTTCCCCGACTACATGGGTGTTCTGGAGCAGGCCTATGCCAACGCCAGCGCCGAATGCCGGGTGGCGGACACCGAAAACCAGGCGTTTAATACCAATCACTCGGTGGTGGGCTATTACACGGCCAAGTCGTGGCGCCTGCCGGAGCATGTGAGCGCGGCGATTGCCAATCACCACAATGCGCTGGCGATTTTCAGCGACGAGACTTCGCGCAACAGTTCGTTGAAGAACTTGCTGGCGATCCTGAAGATGGCCGAGCACATTTGTGCGTCCTACCGGGTGCTGGGTAATCAGAGCGAAGATCGCGAGTGGAACAGCATCGCACCGCTGGTGCTCGATTATGTCGGCCTCTCGGACTATGACTTCGAAACGCTGAAGCAGACGATTCGCGACCTCGGCGCTCATCGCTGAGCGTCGGACCTTTCCAGGCCGCGGGCCTGATTCGAGAACACCATGCCTGAACTGCCGGAAGTCGAAACCACCCGTCGCGGCATCGCGCCGCACCTGGAAGGCCAGCGTGTCAGCCGGGTGATTGTGCGTGACCGGCGCTTGCGCTGGCCGATCCCCGAAGACCTCGATGTGCGGTTGTCGGGGCAGCGTATCGTGCTGGTGGAGCGGCGCGCCAAATACCTGTTGATCAACGCCGAAGTCGGTACCTTGATCAGCCATTTGGGCATGTCGGGCAATTTGCGTCTGGTGGAGGCCGGGTTGCCGGCAGCCAAGCATGAGCATGTGGACATCGAGTTGGAGTCGGGACTGGCGTTGCGCTACACCGACCCAAGACGCTTTGGCGCGATGCTCTGGAGCCTCGACCCGCTCAATCACGAGCTGTTGATTCGCCTGGGGCCGGAGCCGCTGACCGACCTGTTCGACGGCGAGCGCCTGTTCCAGCTGTCCCGTGGCCGCTCGATGGCGGTCAAGCCGTTCATCATGGACAACGCGGTGGTGGTGGGCGTCGGCAATATCTACGCGACCGAAGCGTTGTTCGCCGCCGGGATCGACCCACGCCGCGAGGCCAACAGCATTTCCCGGGCGCGGTATTTGAAACTGGCGGTCGAGATCAAGCGCATCCTCGCGGCCGCCATCGAGCGCGGCGGTACCACGTTGCGCGACTTTATCGGCGGTGATGGGCAGCCTGGGTATTTCCAGCAGGAACTGTTCGTGTACGGGCGCGGGGGCGAGCCCTGCAAGGTCTGTGGCACAGCGCTGCGGGAAGTGAAGCTTGGGCAGCGTGCCAGCGTTTTTTGCCCGCGGTGTCAGCGCTGAAGGGCTTCGCCGGCAAGCCGGCTCCTACAGGGGGCGCGAGCATCTGTAGGCGCTGGCTTGCCAGCGATGGCGGCTTGACAGGCGCTGAAGGGCTCAAGCCTTGCCGGTAATCTTGCGGTACTTCTCCATCAACTGCTCTTCAGTCTCTGGATGGGCTTCGTCCAACGGAATGCAATCGACCGGGCAAACCTGCTGGCACTGAGGTTCGTCGTAGTGGCCGACGCACTGGGTGCACAGGTTCGGGTCGATCACGTAGATCTCTTCACCCTGGGAAATGGCGGCGTTTGGGCACTCGGGTTCGCAGACGTCGCAGTTGATGCAATCGTCGGTGATGATCAGGGACATGCTAACTCCAGCCGGGGCGGCAGGCCCGGGCGCAATAAATCAATGCGCAATTGTGCCGCATTGGTGGGCGCTATGCACGCGGGCGCGACGTTCTGTAGGAGCCGGCTTGCTGGCGATGGCGGTGTGTCAGGTGCACCGCGTTGTATTGATCGCCAGCAAGCCGGTTCCTACAGTCGTGTATTACTTCTTGAAGCGCTCAGTCAGGGCATCCGCCACCGCAGGGTGCACGAACTTGGTGATATCGCCGCCCAGGGCTGCAATTTCACGAACCAGCGTCGAAGATATGAATGAGTAACGTTCGGACGGGGTCAGGAACAGGCTTTCCACGTCCGGTGCCAGTTGGCGGTTCATGTTGGCCAGCTGGAATTCATATTCGAAGTCCGACACCGCGCGCAAACCACGCAGGAACACATTGGCATTCTGCTCTTTGGCGAAGTGCGCCAGCAGCGTCGAGAAGCCGACGACTTCCACGTTGGGCAGATGTTTAGTGACCTCGCGCGCCAGCTCCACACGTTGTTCCAGGGGAAACAACGGGTTTTTCTTCGGGCTGGCGGCGACGGCGATGATCACGTGATCGAACAGGCGCGAGGCGCGTTCGACCAGATCGCCATGGCCCTTGGTAATAGGGTCGAAGGTACCTGGGTACAACACTCGGTTCATCGCGTCGTCCTGGCGGGAATCCGTTGGGGAGTCGGATGGTATCGCAGCCTTCCCGGTCGGCCAAGTCGCCTGTTGGGTAAGAAAGCACTATAGACGACGGGAATAATCGTCATGTTCATGGGTTTTTTAAACGCTCGGCCAGGGAAGTCGCCAATTGTGCCGTCAGTCCGTAGACCGACAACTGCGGATTGGCGCCGATACTGGTAGGGAACAGCGAGCCGTCGTGAATCGACAAATTGCCCAGTTGATGGTGCCGGCCGAGGCTGTCGGTCACCGCGTTTGTCGGGTCTTCGCCCATGGCGCAACCGCCCATCACATGGGCACTGCCCAGGCGTGTGCGATACAGCTCCAGGCTCAGGCCGTCGATCAGCGTGCGCGCTTCGGCCAGGCTCTTCACGTAGCGGGCGTCGGCATGCATCGGCATCACAGCCTTGGCGCCGCCAGCAAACTGGATCTCGGCCATGGTGTGGAACGCCCGGCGCAAACCATCCCAGGCGTACGGCGAGAGCTGGTAGTCCAAGACCGGCGTGTCATCGCTGCGCAACTCGACGCTGCCACCGGGGCTGTCCGGGTGAAAGCCGTCGCGCAGCAACGCCAGCATGGCGTGGGTATGCGGCAGGTTGGTCATGTGTTGCGAATTTTCCTGGCCGAAACCGCCGAGCAGCGTCGTGGCGAGTGCCGGGTGCAGGGGCGGCACTTCCAGTTTGAAGGACATCTTGCCGGTGGTGCCGTCCTGCCATTGGAAATGGTCGGAATAGATTGATTGCGGCGCGCCGTAGAACGGGTTGACCACTTCGTCGAATAGCGCCGCCGACATGTTCACCGGGTGCAGGAACGTGCGTTTACCCAGGCACTTGTGCGGGTCAGGCGCAGCGGAACGCATCAGCAATGCCGGGCTGTTGATACCGCCACCAGCCAGCACGAAATGCCGCGCCTTGACCGTGATGATGCGGCCGGTGGGGGCGACGCAGCGCTCATCCATCGCCGAGCATTGCAGGCCGGTGATCTTGTCGCCGCTGATCATGAGTTTTTCGGCGCGGGCCAGGTACAGCAACTCGCCACCTTGTTCCAGGGTCGCCGGAATGGTGGTGACCATCATCGATTGCTTGGCGTTGGTCGGGCAGCCCATGCCGCAGTAGCCGAGGTTCCAGCAGCCGCGGACGTTGCGCGGGATGACGTGCCAGGCGTAATTCAGCGCTTCACAACCCTTGCGGATCACGTCGTTGTTGGCGTTGGGCGGGACCCTCCACGGCGCGACACCCAGGCGTTGCTCCATTTTCTCGAACCACGGCGCCATTTCCGCTGCGCTGTGGCCCTTGACGTTGTGCTCTTTGGCCCAGTGTTCCAGGGTCGGCTCCGGGGTACGAAAACTGGACGTCCAGTTGATCAACGTGGTGCCGCCCACCGCTCGGCCCTGGAGGATGGTGATCGCTCCGTCCTTGCTCATGCGGCCGATGCCTTCCTGATAGAGGCTGCTGTAGGCCTGGTCTTCGAGCATCTTGAAGTCGCTGCTGGTCTTGAGCGGGCCCTCTTCGATAAGCAGCACTTTGTAGCCGGCCGCGCTGAGGATTTCGGCGGTGGTGCCACCGCCGGCACCGCTGCCGATGATCGCCACGTCCGCTTCGAGGATCAGGTTCTGGGTCAGTTGCGAGCCGTTGTAGGTTTTCCAGCCTCGGGCCATGCCTTCGCGGAACGGATCGGGTACGGGCATCTTCAGGTTCTCTTTTTATTTTTGGAAATGTGTTGTGGCGGCTGACACCATCGCGGGCAAGCCACGCTCCCACAGGGTCGAGTCGTTCACAAAAAGGGTGGCCACCCCAAACCTGTGGGAGCGTGGCTTGCCCGCGATGGGCGCGCGGTCTCAGACAGTGGGCGGTCCGGGATACCCGCAATGCGCCCACGACTCCTTGCGCCCGTACCAGGCCATCATCACCAGTTGCAGCAATGAGCTACGGCCCATACGCAACAGGCTCAACGAGCTGTTTTCCCAGCGCTTGAGAAACAGCCGGATATCGTTGGCGCTGGCGTTTTCCCAGCTGCCCCAGATCCCGGTCAACGGTCCGCGGGTCACGGCCATGCCCAGCACATCGAACAGTTGCCGGGTCAGCTTGAGCATTTCTGGCGACAGGTGAGCGAGGTTGTAGTCCAGGCTTTTCAACGTGCCATCGACGGCAGCAGGCAGGCGGTCGGCGGCCACGGCGCCGTCGAGCATCACCGGGATCAACGCCCGCAGAAACGCCAGATCGCCGCTGCGCAACGCGGAGAAACCGTTGGCCGGGACGCTCGACGAACAGCCGCTGAGGCTGGCCCCGAGCCCGGCGGTGGCGAGAAACGCGCTGGCGCCGAGGCTGAATTTGAGCAGCCCGCGCCGTGACAGCGCGGGTGTATCGGACAGACTGGGGTTCATTATTGTTATTACCCGACGGTGACGATCGTTAGCGGATGAACAGCTTCTGGATCAACTTCTGGATCGATTTGCCATACGGCGGATAAATCAGTTTCGCCGCGTTGAACCGCTGTTTGATCAGGACACCCTTGGCCTTGCTGAAGGTCAGGAAGCCTTCGTGGCCGTGGTAATGGCCCATACCCGAGGCACCGATGCCGCCGAACGGCATGTCGTCCTGGGCCACGTGCAGCAGCGTGTCGTTCAGGCACACGCCGCCGGAGTGGGTTTCGTGCAACACGCGTTGTTGTTCACGCTTGTCGTAGCCGAAGTAATACAGCGCCAGTGGGCGAGGGCGCTGGTTGATGTAGGCAAACGCCTGGTCGAGGTCCTTGTACGGCACGATCGGCAGCAGCGGCCCGAAGATCTCGTCCTGCATCACCGTCATGTCGTCAGTGACATTGAGCAAAAGGCTATGGCTCATGCGGCGACCCTGGCCCTGCTCGAACAGCGGCATCAGCAGCGCACCCTTGCTGGTGGCGTCGCTGACATAGCCATTGAGACGCGCCAGTTGTCGCTCGTTGATGATCGCCGTGTAGTCCGGGTTATCGGCCAGTGTCGGATAAAAATTGCGGACGGCGGTGCGATAGGCTTCGACGAAACCACCGACACGCTCCTGCGGCACCAGCACATAGTCCGGGGCCACACAGGTCTGGCCGGCGTTCAGGGTCTTGCCGAAGGCGATGCGCTCGGCGGCGTCCTTGAGCGGCACATCGTTGGAGACGATGGCCGGGGACTTGCCGCCCAGTTCCAGGGTCACCGGGGTCAGGTTTTCTGCCGCGGCACGCATCACGTGCTTGCCGATGCTGGTGGCGCCGGTGAACAGCAGGTGATCGAACGGCAGGCGTGAAAACGCCACGCCCATGTCGGCCTCGCCCAGGACTACGCATACCAGGTCTTCGGGGAAGACTTGCGCCAGCAGACGCTTCATCAGCAGGCCGGTCGCGGGGGTCGACTCGCTGAGCTTGAGCATCACCCGGTTGCCCGCCGACAGTGCGCCGACCAACGGCCCGATGGCCAGGTACAGCGGATAGTTCCACGGCACGATGACCCCGATCACGCCCAGTGGCTGATACACCACTTTCGCCGAGGCCGGCTGGAAGGCTGCGCCGACCTTGCGCCGGGAGGGTTTCATCCAGCCATTGAGGTGTTTGCTGGCGTAATGGATGCCATGCAGGCTGGGCATCAGTTCGGCGAGCAGGGTTTCATCGGCGCTGCGATGGCTGAAGTCCTGGCTGATCGCATCGATCAGGGCCTGGCGTTCTCTGTTCAATAAGTCCTTCAGTGCCTTGAGCCATTGTTGACGCTGCGCAGCGGGCGGCATCGGGTTGGCGGCGTACGCGGCGCGCTGGCCATCGAACAGCGCCTGAAGCGCTTCCAGCGGCTGCTGAAGGTTCTGCAGGTAGGAAATGTCAGCAGTCATGGTCGGCTCCGGATTTATTGTAATGAGGCACTTTTTAGAGTCTATGCTCTAGAAAGTCAAATGACATCCAGCAACAGCTTTGTTTTATCCGCCCGCGGATAGAACTAAGATGCCCGTCAACGCACTCTGAATTAAAGCTCAAGCCATGGCCCCACGGATCAAAACCAGCGAGCGCATCGTGCAGAACAGCCTGGAGCTGTTCAATCAACAGGGCGAGCGCAGCATCAGCACCAACCACATCGCTGCCCACATGGAAATTTCCCCGGGCAACCTGTATTACCACTTCCCTAACAAGCAGGCGATCATCGCCGTGCTGTTCAGCGAATACGAAAGCCTGGTGGACAGCTTCCTGCGCCCGCCCCAGGGTCGGGCCGCCACGGTCGAAGACAAGCGCTTCTACCTCAAGGAGCTGCTGGCGGCGATGTGGCGCTACCGCTTCCTGCACCGTGACCTCGAACACTTGCTCGACAGCGACCCTGTCCTGGCCGACCGTTATCGACGATTTTCTCAGCGTTGCCTGATCCAGGGTGCGGCGATCTACGAAGGTTTTGTCGCCGCCGGCATCCTGAAGATGGACAAGGTGCAGATCGAGTCGCTGACCCTCAATGCCTGGATCATCCTCACCTCCTGGGTACGTTTCCTGTGCACCACGCGGGAGAACTCCAACCATCTCAGCGAGCAGGCCATCAAGCGTGGGGTTTACCAGGTGCTGGTGCTGGAAGCCGGGTTCGTCACCGATGAGGCCCGCGATGCGGTCAACGCCCTGTTCGAAGAGTTTTACGTGCCCTTGGCCCAGGCGCTCGAGGAAGTGTCGTAGGATCGAATTCGAAAACCATCACAGGAGCCCGTTATGCCCATTGCGCAACTGATCAGCCCGCAAGCACTGGACCTGAAAAAGGACCAGCCGGGGCTGGTGATTCTGGATTGTCGTTTTGCCCTCGAGGACCCGGATTACGGCCAGCGCAGCTACGCCGAAGGGCACATCGCAGGCTCCCGCTACGCCGACCTTGAGCGTGACTTGAGTGGCGCGGTGGTCAAGGGTGTGACCGGGCGTCATCCATTGCCTGAGCCGGCGCAGTTGATCGAGCGCCTGCAAGCCTGGGGCATCGACGCCGACAGCGAAGTGGTGCTGTACGACGACGGTCCGGGTGCCTTTGCGGCGCGGGCGTGGTGGTTGCTGGCCTGGCTGGGCAAGCGCGACGGCGTGTCTATCCTTGATGGCGGGCTCAAGGCCTGGCACGCGGCGGGTTTGCCGCTGAGCCTGGATGCGCCGGCGATTGCCCGTGGCACCTTCACCGGCACACCCGACGCTGCATTGCTGATCGATGCCGAACAACTGCAAAAGCGCCTCGCCAGGCCAGACCTGACCCTGCTCGATGCGCGTGCACTGCCGCGTTTCAAAGGTGAAGTCGAGCCAATTGATCCGGTCGCCGGGCACATTCCCGGTGCCCAGTGTGCGGCGTTTACCGACAACCTGGGCGCAGACGGTCGCTTCCTGCCGGCCGATCAGCTCAAACAGCGTTTCGCCGCGAAATTGGGCGGGCGCTCGCCGACTGAATTGGTGGCGTACTGCGGCTCCGGCGTGACGGCGTGCCACAACCTGTTCGCGCTGTGCCTGGCCGGTTATCCGCTGGGTTCGTTGTATGCCGGCTCGTGGAGCGAGTGGATCAACGACCCCGCACACGGCATCGCCACCGGCGAATAAACACAAGTCCCCGTAGGAGCTGGCTTGCCAGCGAAGAGGCCGTGTCAGTCAGCACTCGTGTAGCTGACCCACCGCTTCGCTGGCAAGCCAGCTCCTACAGGGGGGGTGTTGCTATCAGGATCCAGGTGATTGCCGGGCCGTGCGATACGCCGCTGGCCCCACGCCATACACCTGCTTGAACTGCCGGCTCAGGTGACTCTGGTCGGCAAACCCCAGTTGCATCGCCACTTCCAGCGGCAGACAACCGCTCTGCAATAACGCCCGCGCCCGGGCGATGCGCTGTTGCATCAGCCATGTGTGCGGCGGCATGCCGGTGGCGTGGCGGAACACCCGGGCGAAATGAAAGGGCGAGAGATTCACCGCAGCGGCCAGTTCTTCCAGCGATGGCGGCGCGGCCAATTGCGCGTGCAACAAGTCCTTGGCCAGACCGACGGCGCGGTGTTCCTTGCCGGGTTTGCCCGCATCAGGCACCGCGGCGTGGCGTTGCAATAGCGACAGCACCAGTTCGCGCCATGCAGTTTGTTGCTGCAAAGCGGTGGCCGGGCTTTCCAGCAGGCGGTGGAGTTGGCAGAAGCCGTTCACCAGATCGTGATCGCGGTACAGCGTGGCGCCGAAAGCCGGCAGGTGCTGAGTCGGCAGTTCGAGTTCGGCCAGCAGCGAGGTGATTTGTCCGCTGTCCGGATAAAACGCCCGGTACAGCCAGCCGTCATCGGTGCCTTTGTGGCCGGTGTGCAATTCATCGGGATTGATCAACACCAGCGTGCCGCTGCCCGCCAGATGTTCAGCGCCGCGATAGCGATAACGTTGGGCGCCGGCCATGATCATGCCGATCACATAGCCGTCATGCACGTGGGGCGCGAAGCGTTGATCGATGTAGCGGGCAGACAGCAATTCGACCCCGGCCAGAGGCGGGGTTTGCCAGAAATGGATCGACTCGCCGGGCTGCGTGTTCATGACTCACACACGCCCTGCGGCGGCCAGCCATGCGGGGATGCGCCGTTCCAGGTAGTAACCCGGTTGCCTGAGCGTGCCGTCGACGAAGCCGACATGCCCGCCCCTGGCTTGCAGTTCGAATTGCGTGCAGGCCGACAACTCATCGGCCTGCGGCAGGCTGTGGGGAAACACAAAGGGGTCGTCGGCGGCCTGAATCATCAGGGTCGGCGTACGAATTTCGCCGAGGAAGTAACGGCTGGAAGCGCGGCGGTAATAGTCCTCGGCATCGGCGAAGCCGTGCAACGGCGCGGTGACGCGACCGTCGAAGTCCCAGAAGGTGCGCATGTTTTCCAGCGAGCCGAGGGCCGCCAGCGCGGCCAGGCCATCTTCGCGCCCATCGTGTTGGAACTGGCGCTGCTTGTTCTTGATGTAGGCGACCATCTCGCGCATGAAATGCGCCTGGTAAACCTTGGAGAAGCCTTGGCCGATGCGGTCCGCGCACTGGTCCAGGCGAAACGGCACCGACACCGCCACGGCGCCCGTCACGCCACTGTCGTTGCCGGTCTCGCCCAAGTGTTTGAGCAAGACGTTGCCGCCCAATGAGTAGCCGACGGCATACAGCGGCGCGAGCGGGCGCTTGGCCCGCAGGTGCCGGATGGTTTCGGCCAGGTCTTCGCTGGCGCCCGAGTGGTAGCTGCGCGGCAATAGGTTGGGTTCGCCCGAGCAACCGCGCCAGTTCAACGCAACACTGGCCCAGCCTTGGTCGGCCAAGGCTTTTTGCATGCCGGCGACATAAGGCGAATTCGACGATCCGGTGAGCCCGTGCAACACCAGCACCAAGGGTGCATCGGCGCTGTGCGGGCCGTGCCAGTCGAGGTCGAGAAAATCGCCATCTTCAAGCCACAGGCGCTCGCGTTCACGCTCGATGTGCACGGTTTTACGCCACAGCGGCCCCCACAAGGTTTGCAAGTGCGGGTTGCCGAGGCCGAAGGCGGGGGTGAAGCGTTCTGGCGGATGGGGCACGTTCTTTCTCGAGGCAGCGGTGCGTAGCGGGTACGCACCTTGTTCAGGCCGGACGGTTACCCGGCGATCTCTGCCATACGTTGCCACAACGAGTAGTAGACGCGCCCGGATTTCTGCTCGCGGTGCAAGCGCCAGTTCTGCGGCAGTCCCAGGGTCGACGGCGCGGACTCGCTTTCGGTGTACACCCAGGCATCTTCGGCCAGCCATTGGCGCTCTTCGAGCAACTTGCAAACGGCGGGCAGCAGGTTCTGGTTGAACGGCGGGTCGAGGAACACCAGGTCGTAGGCCGTGGCGGTCTGGGTTTCCAGGTAGCGCAGGGCATCGGCGGTCTGCACCTGGCCGTTGCTGCAACGCAGCGTGCCCAGGTGTTCCTTCAGGCTGGACACCGCGATACTGCTGGCGTCCAGCGCCTGGCCCATGGCCGCGCCACGGGACAAGGCTTCGAGGAACAGTGCGCCGCTGCCGGTGAACGGGTCGAGCACCTTGGCGCCCGGCACATACGGCGCGAGCCAGTTGAACAGGGTTTCGCGCACCCGGTCCGGCGTCGGGCGCAGGCCCGGGGCGTCGGGGAAGCTCAACTTGCGGCTGCGCCATTCGCCGCCGATGATGCGCAACTGGTTGACGCCGTTATGGACGTTCTTGGCGGGTTTTTTAGGGTGGGCCATTAATGCTCCGGAACCCCGAGCGGCTGCTCGGAAGGTTTATCAGTGGGGGCCGGTAACGGCTTTTGCGGCACGGTCGGGCCAGCGCTGACGATGACCATTTTGTCCGTGCTCAGGTGTTTGGTCATCGCCGCTTTGACCTGCTCGACGGTCAGGGCCTGGGACTGCTGCATGAAGTCTTCCAGGTGGCTCAACGGCAAATCGTAGAAGCCGATGGCGCCGAGCTGCCCGACGATGTCGGCGTTGCTGGCGGTGGACAGCGGGAAGCTGCCGGCCAGTTCGCGTTTGGCGTCGTCGAGTTCTTTTTCGGTCGGGCCGGTTTTAAGGTAGTCGGCCAGTACATCCTGCACCAGTTTCAGCGTGCCTTCGCTCATTTCGGCGCGGGTTTGCAGGTTGATCATGAACGGGCCACGCGCCTGCATCGGGGTGAAGCCCGAATACACGCCGTAGGTCAGGCCACGTTTCTCGCGCACTTCGCTCATCAAGCGGGTGCCGAAACCACCGCCACCGAGGATCTGGTTGCCCATGGACAGCGCCGCGTAGTCCGGGTCGTCGCGGTCGATGCCCAATTGCGAAAGCATCAGGGTGGTCTGCTTGGACGGGAACTCGATGTGGCCGACGCTGGCCTTGGGCTCGACCGGTTGCGCGATCTTCGGCAAGGCCGGGCCTTTGGGCAGGGCGCTGGAAACCTGAGCGGCAATCGCCTCGGCTTCTGCGCGGGACAGGTCGCCGACCAGCGCGATCACCACGTTGCCGGCGGCATAGGCTTTCTGGTGAAAGGCACGCAACTGGGCCACGGTGATCGCCGGCACGGTTTTCGCCGTACCCTCGCTGGAGTGCGCGTACGGGTGATCGCCGTACAAGCGGTTCATCAATTCCAGGCTCGCCAGTTTTCCGGGGTTCTGCTTCTGGTATTCGAAACCGGCGAGGATCTGGTTCTTGATGCGGGCCAGTGAGTCGGCCGGGAAGGTCGGCTTGCCGATGACTTCGGCGAACAGCTTCAGGGCCGGTTCGCGTTTGTCCTTGGCGCTGAGGCTGCGCAGCGAAGCGACGGCCATGTCCTTGTAGGCACCGTTACCGAAATCCGCACCCAGGCCTTCGAAGCCCTGGGCGATGGCGCCGACATCCTTGCCGGCCACGCCTTCATTGAGCATGGCGTTGGTCAGGACGGCCAGGCCCGGTGCATTGCCGTCCTGGCTGCTACCGGCGGCAAAGATCAGACGCATGTCGAACATCGGCAACTCATGGGCTTCGACGAACAGCACTTTGGTGCCGTCAGCGGTGTTCCAGGTTTGCACATCCAGTTTGCGATGGTCCGGTGCCTTGCCATTGAGTTCGGCCAGCGATTGCAGTTTCTGGCTGGCCTTGGCCTTGTCGAGGGCTTCGCTGGCATTGGTTTCGCCAGGGCGCGACAGATAGAACGCGGCAGAACCGAAGACGGCCACGGCGACCAGGCCGATCACGGCCAGACGGGATTTTTTACGCTCACTCATGAGGCGTCTCCAGGGGCAGTACATGGGCGACGCTGAGACGTTCGCGGGTGAAATACAGCTTGGCGGCTTTCTGAATATCTTCCGGGGTCACGCTTTCAAGGTCAGCAAGTTCGGTGTCCATCAGCTTCCACGACAGGCCGACGGTTTCCAGTTGGCCAATGGCGGTAGCCTGGCTGGTGATCGAGTCGCGCTCGTAGACCAGGCCAGCAATTACCTGCGCCCGCACCCGCTCGAGTTCTTCGGCCGTCGGGGCGGTGGTTTTCAACTGGTCGAGCAGCTTCCACAAACCGGCTTCGGCCTGGGCGATGGTCTTGTGCTTCTGCGAGTTTGGCGAGGCCGACAGGGTGAACAGGCTGTCGCCACGGGTATAGGCGTCGTAGCTCGACGAACCGCCGGACACCAGCTCTTCGCCACGCTCCAGCTGGGTCGGAATACGCCCGCTGTAGCCGCCGTCGAGCAGCGCCGAGATCAAGCGCAGGGCGTTGACCAGCCGTTTGTCATCAGCCGTGGCAATGCTCGGCACATTGAAGCCCAGCATCAGGCTCGGCAGTTGGGTCTGCACGTGCAGGGTGATTTGGCGTTCACCGGGCTCGGCCAGTTCCAACGGTTGTTTCGCCGGTGGCACATCGCGTTTCGGGATCGGCCCGAAATAGCGCTGGGCGAGGGATTTCACTTCGTCCGGGGTGACATCGCCGACCACCACCAGCGTGGCGTTGTTCGGTACGTACCAGGACTGGTACCAGTGACGCAGCTCTTCGACGCTCATCCGGTCGAGGTCTGCCATCCAGCCAATGGTCGGCGTGTGGTAGCCGCTGGCCGGGTAGGCCATGGCCTTGAAGCGCTCGTAGGCCTTGGACATCGGCTTGTCGTCGGTGCGCAGGCGCCGTTCTTCCTTGATGACTTCGATTTCCTTGGCGAACTCGTCGGCCGGCAGACGCAGGCTGGCCATGCGGTCGGCTTCCAGTTCGAAGGCCACGCCCAGGCGGTCGCGGGCCAGCACTTGGTAATAAGCCGTGAAGTCATCGCTGGTGAAGGCGTTCTCTTCAGCGCCGAGGTCGCGCAGGATCAACGACGCTTCGCCGGGGCCGACTTTCTCGCTGCCCTTGAACATCATGTGTTCCAGGGCGTGGGACAGGCCGGTCTGGCCGGGCGTTTCGTAGCTGGAGCCGACCTTGTACCAGACCTGGGACACCACCACGGGCGCTCGATGGTCTTCGCGCACGATTACCTTCAGACCGTTGTCCAGGGTGAATTCGTGGGTGGGTTGCGGGTCGGCAGCCAGGGCCGAAAGGGGCAGGCAAACTGTGCTGAGCAGCAGGCCTGCGGCGCGGCGGGCTAGAGCATTCATTCGTTTTTAAACCTTTGGGGCTGTCCGCATGGTCTTAGCCTAGGCGGGCGAGGAGGTGCTAGGATACTGATCCGTTTTACTGGCGGCCACGCCTATCAGGCCTTTGATCGGCCTGCGGGTTGCATGGGTTACCGGCAGAAGCTTTGAGTTTGTCAGCTAAACTCTGTGTTTTCGCCGACGATGCCGTTCCAGTCCTTCGTATTAGTCGACCTTTGGGGTACCAGCAGTACCTCGACAAAATGTTGCGCGTGAACAAGCTGGGTCAATCGCAGTCTGTTCTGCATCGAATATTTATTTGCCGGGGCGCCATTGGCGCGTCGCTACCGTGAGATAGCCGTCCTCCATGTTTGGTTCCAACGACGACAAGAAGACCCCAGCTGCGGCTGGCGAGAAAAAAAGCCTGTTCGGATGGCTGCGCAAAAAACCGCAGGAACCCGCCGTCGAACAGCCACAACCGATTCCCGAGCCTGAGCCGGCAGCTGTTATAGAAGAAGCGCCTGCGCCGGTGGTCCTGCCGATTGCCGAGCCGGTACTGCAACCGACAGCTGAAGTTGTTTCTGAACCCGTCGCTGAAGTTGCCACCGAGCAGCCGCTGACCCCGGCGAGCGAGCCGTGGTTGACCTTGCCGGTCGCGGAAGAGCCGGTGGCGCTGGTCGAAAACGATTTGGCGCCGCATGTGACGCCAGCGATTCCGGCACCGAGTGCGTTTACGCCTGGGCCGGTTGAAGTGCCAGCGGTCGAGCCGGTTGTTGCGCCAGTCGTAGTGGCCGAGCCTGAGCCGGTTGCTCCGGTTGCTCCCGTGGTCCAGGCACCTGCGCCAGTACCCACTCCTGTTGCTGCACCGGTCGTCACTCCCCTCGAAACCCCGGTCGAGCCAGTGCGCAGCGAAGAAACCAAAGCCGGTTTCTTCGCCCGCCTCAAGCAGGGCCTGTCCAAAACCAGCGCCAGTATCGGCGAAGGCATGGCCAGCCTGTTCCTGGGCAAGAAGGCCATCGATGACGAACTGCTCGAAGACCTCGAAACCCGTTTGCTGACCGCCGACGTCGGGGTCGAAGCCACGTCGGTGATCATTCAGCGCCTGACGCAAAAGGTCGCCCGCAAGGAGCTGGCCGATTCCGATGCGTTGTACAAGTCCTTGCAAGCCGAGCTGGCCGCGATGCTCAAGCCCGTTGAGCAGCCGCTGAAAATCAACTCGCAGAACAAGCCGTTCGTGATTCTGGTGGTCGGCGTCAACGGCGCCGGCAAGACCACGACCATCGGCAAACTGGCTAAGAAGCTGCAGCTCGATGGCAAAAAAGTCATGCTCGCCGCCGGCGACACCTTCCGCGCCGCCGCTGTTGAGCAATTGCAGGTCTGGGGTGAGCGCAACAAGATCCCGGTGATCGCCCAGCACACTGGCGCCGACTCGGCCTCGGTGATCTTCGACGCTGTGCAAGCCGCCAAGGCGCGTGGCATCGATGTGCTGATCGCCGACACCGCCGGTCGGCTGCACACCAAAGACAACCTGATGGAAGAACTGAAAAAGGTTCGCCGGGTAATCGGCAAGCTCGATGCCGACGCGCCACACGAAGTGTTACTGGTGCTCGACGCCGGTACCGGCCAGAACGCCATCAACCAGGCCAAGCAATTCAACCAGACCGTCGAACTGACCGGCCTGGCATTGACTAAACTCGACGGCACCGCCAAGGGCGGGGTGATTTTCGCCCTGGCCAAGCAGTTCGGCTTGCCGATCCGCTACATCGGTGTCGGCGAAGGCATCGATGATTTGCGTACCTTTGAAGCAGAACCCTTTGTCCAGGCCTTGTTTGCCGAGCGGGAGCGTTCATGATTCGTTTCGAACAGGTCGGTAAACGCTACCCGAACGGTCACGTCGGCTTGCATGAGCTGAGCTTTCGAGTCCGTCGTGGCGAGTTCTTGTTTGTGACCGGCCATTCCGGCGCCGGTAAATCCACTCTGTTGCGCCTGTTGCTGGCGATGGAGCGCCCAACCAGCGGCAAATTGCTGCTCGCCGGGCAAGACCTGAGCACCATCAGTAACGCGCAGATTCCCTTCCTGCGCCGGCAGATTGGCGTGGTGTTCCAGAATCACCAGCTGCTGTTCGATCGCACCGTATTCAATAACGTCGCGCTGCCGTTGCAGATCCTCGGCCTGTCCAAGGCCGAGATCGCCAAGCGCGTGGATTCGGCCCTGGAGCGTGTGGCGCTGTCGGATAAAACCGATCTGTACCCGGGCGACCTGTCCACCGGTCAGCAACAACGCGTCGGCATCGCCCGCGCCATCGTCCATCGCCCGGCCTTGCTGCTGGCGGACGAACCGACCGGTAACCTCGACCCGCGTCTGGCCGCTGAAATCATGGGCGTATTCGAAGACATCAACCGGCTGGGCACCAGCGTGCTGATCGCCAGTCACGACCTGGCCCTGATCGCCCGCATGCGCCACCGCATGTTGACGCTGCAGCGCGGTCGATTGATCGGCGACGGGGAGGCTGCAGAATGAGCGCAACACGTAGCCCCAAGGTTTCCGAGCGCGTGGCCCCGAAAGCCGCCGACCCGCAGCCGAAGAAGAAAAAACACGACGATGACGATGGGCCGGACTTCGCCACGTTGTTCCGGGCCTGGATCGAAAGCCATCGCGCAAGCATGGTCGACAGCCTGCGCCGCCTGGGCAAGCAGCCCATCGGCAGCTTTTTCACCTGCATGGTGATGGCGGTGGCCCTGAGCTTGCCGATGGGCCTGTCACTTTTGCTCAATAACGTCGAGCGCCTGGGCGGTTCCTGGCAGCGTGCGGCGCAGATTTCCTTGTATCTGGAGCTTGAGGCCAAGCCGGCGGAAGGCGAAGCACTGCGCGATCAGATCAAAGGCATGCCGGGCGTCGCCGACGCCGAATATGTCAGCCGCGAACAGGCGCTGGAAGAGTTCCAGCAACAGTCCGGGCTGGGCGAGGCGCTCAAGGAGTTGCCGGAGAACCCGCTGCCGGGCGTGGTTCTGGTGACCCCGAACGAAGTCGACAAGCCCGCGCTTGAAGCATTAAGACAAAAACTATCCGAGCTGCCCAAGGTACAACAGGCGCAACTTGATCTAGTCTGGGTCGAGCGTCTGGCAGCCATCCTCAAGCTGGGTGACCGTTTTGTCTTTGGCCTGACCGTGCTGCTGGTTTCTGCATTACTTTTGGTGATAGGCAATACCATTCGTCTTCATATTGAAAACCGCCGCACAGAGATAGAAGTGATTAAACTGGTTGGCGGCACGGACAGCTATGTACGCAGGCCCTTTCTATACATGGGCGCGCTGTATGGCTTCGGTGCGGGGATATTGTCTTGGGGCGTACTGGCGTTTGGCCTCGATTGGCTGAACGATGCCGTGGTAGGGCTGGCCGGTTTGTATGGCAGTAATTTTGCGCTGGCCGGTGTGCCAGTTGCCGACGGTCTGTCTCTCTTGCTTGGCGCGGTGCTGTTGGGGTATATCGGTGCATGGATTGCAGTCGCACGCCACCTGAGGGAGCTTGCGCCTAAGTAGTATCATTTTGCTCGTATTGACCTTTCAGCGTTTATGGGTTTTAGGGAACTTGTCTTTCAGTTTCCGGTCAATTTTCGCAGTGCTGAACTGCACGAGTTTGTAAGTCGGAGGTTTTTTCGTATGACCAATTCTTTGCAACCTGCCTATGCGCTGGTCCCGGGTGCGAACCTGGAAGCCTATGTGCACACCGTCAACAGCATTCCATTGCTGTCGCCGGAGCAGGAGCGTGAACTGGCCGAGAGTCTCTATTATGAGCAGGATTTGGGGGCGGCTCGGCAGATGGTGCTCGCCCACCTGCGTTTTGTCGTACATATCGCCCGTAGCTATTCCGGCTACGGCCTGGCTCAGGCTGACCTGATCCAGGAAGGCAACGTCGGCCTGATGAAGGCTGTAAAGCGCTTCAACCCGGAAATGGGCGTGCGCCTGGTGTCCTTCGCCGTGCACTGGATCAAGGCGGAAATCCACGAGTTCATCCTGCGCAACTGGCGCATCGTGAAAGTCGCGACCACCAAGGCCCAGCGCAAGTTGTTCTTCAACCTGCGCAGCCAGAAGAAGCGTCTGGCCTGGTTGAACAATGAGGAAGTCCATCGCGTAGCCGAAAGCCTGGGCGTTGAGCCTCGGGAAGTGCGCGAGATGGAAAGCCGCCTGACCGGCCATGACATGGCCTTCGACCCGGCTGCCGAAGCGGACGACGACAGTGCATTCCAGTCGCCGGCCAACTATCTGGAAGACCACCGGTACGACCCGGCCCGTCAGCTGGAAGACGCCGACTGGAGCGACAACTCCAACCACAACCTGCACGAGGCGCTGGAAGTGCTGGACGACCGCAGCCGTGACATCCTCTACCAGCGTTGGCTGGCAGAAGAAAAAGCCACGCTGCATGACCTGGCGCAGAAGTACAACGTGTCAGCCGAGCGAATTCGTCAGCTCGAGAAGAGCGCGATGAACAAGCTCAAGTTGTCGATTGCCGCGTAACCGGCAAGCAGGCAATAAAAAACGCCCCGATCATTGATCGGGGCGTTTTTTTTGTGCACATCTTGAAGCCGATGCTGTCTTTGTAGGAGCTGGCTTGCCGGCGAACCGGGCAACTCGGTGTGTCAGGCATACCGCTTTCGCTGGCAAGCCAGCGCCTACAGAAGTCCGGTCAGTCTCTCCACGGGGCACGGCGTGAATCGTTGAGGCCCACCAGATAACTGTCCCCTCCCAATTGGCTCATCTGCTGCCGAATCCACCCCGCACGCCGTGAAACGTAGGAAGTCGGATGGCTCGCACTCCAGACCCGCGGGTTCGGCAGTACGGCGGCCAGAAGGCTCGATTGCTGGCGGCTGAGGTTTTTCGCGCTGGTACCAAAGTGATGCCGGGCCGCCGCTTCCGCGCCAAACACGCCCTCATCCCACTCAACGCTGTTGAGGTACACCTCGAGAATTCGCTGCTTGGGCCAGAACACTTCGATCAGCGCGGTAAACCAGGCTTCCAGGCCTTTGCGCAGGTAGCTGCGGCCAGACCACAGGAACAGGTTTTTCGACACTTGCTGGCTCAGGGTGCTGGCGCCACGGATCGAACCGCCGCGCTCGTTGTGGGCAAACGCTGCCTGGATCGCGCCGATATCGAAGCCCCAGTGTTCGGAGAATTTCTGGTCTTCACCGGCAATCACAGCCACTTTCAGGTCGTCGGAGATCTCGTCCCAGGGTTTCCAGGTGCGTTGCAGGTCAATCGGTTCGCCATCGAACCAGGATTGGACCTTGCGCTCGACCATCAACGCCGTCCCCGGTGGCGGCACCACGCGAAAGATCAGCACCAGTAATACGCTGCCAGCCATGAACCAGAGCACGGCCTTGGTGAAACGACGGAAATAGATACGCAGCATAGATGGCTTGGCCGAACCCGTTGAGCGGGCCATTATACAGACCCTGTTGTTCGAGTCTGACTGGAGTTCTGCATGCTGCGTGGCTTTCTGTTGCTGGCCGCTTTTTTCGGTTTTACCGGTGTTGGCCTCGGCGCGTTTGCCGCCCACGGCTTGAAAAACCGCCTGACACCCGAATACCTGGCGATTTTCCACACCGGCGTTACCTACCAACTGGTGCACACCCTGGCATTGCTGGGCGTCGCGCTGCTGGCAACGCAGATTCCCGGTCGCCTCGTTACCTGGGCCGGCGCCTCGTTCGCCATCGGTATCCTGCTGTTCTCCGGCAGCCTGTATGGACTGACGCTGACTGGCATCAGCAAACTCGGCATCATCACCCCGTTCGGTGGCCTGGCTTTCCTGTTGGGCTGGTTGTGCCTGGGGCTCGCCGCCTGGCGTTTGCCAATGACCGCCTGACGCTTGTTGCTGACCTTTAGGTCATGATCGGGCTAGAATGCCAGCCCCAAAAAATGATGGCGGCATTCGGCATGCGCATTCAGTTGAACGGCGAATCCTTTGAACTGCCCGACGGTGAAACCGTTGCGGCCCTGATCACCCGTCTGGACCTTACCGGGCGCCGGGTGGCAGTCGAACTCAATCTGGATATCGTCCCGCGCAGCCAGCATGCAGACACCACGCTGAACGACGGCGACAACGTCGAAGTCGTGCACGCCATCGGCGGCGGTTAGTCGCCTGGCCCCGCGGTCGACAGAATTCTGCAAGTCCCTCACCCCTACAGAGGATTCCCCATGAGCATCGTTCGTAGCGACAAGCCTTTCGTCCTGGCCGGTCGTACTTACCAGTCGCGTTTGCTGGTCGGTACCGGCAAGTACCGTGACATGGAAGAAACCCGTTCGGCCATCGAGGCCTCGGGTGCCGAGATCGTCACCTTCGCCGTGCGCCGCACCAACCTGGGCCAGATGGAAGGCGAGCCGAACCTGCTCGAAGTCCTGTCGCCAGACCGCTACACCTTCCTGCCAAACACCGCCGGTTGCTACGACGCTATCGAGGCCGTGCGCACCTGCCGCCTGGCCCGTGAGCTGCTCGATGGTCACAACCTGGTGAAGCTGGAAGTGCTGGCGGACCAGAAAACCCTGTTCCCCAACGTGATCGAAACCCTCAAGGCCGCTGAAACGCTGGTCAAGGAAGGCTTCGACGTGATGGTCTACACCAGTGATGACCCGATCATTGCTCGTCAGTTGGCGGAAATCGGCTGCATCGCGGTGATGCCGCTGGCTGGCCTGATCGGCTCTGGTCTGGGGATCTGCAACCCGTACAACCTGCAGATCATTCTTGAGGAAGCCAAGATCCCGGTGCTGGTGGATGCCGGTGTCGGTACTGCTTCCGACGCCACCATCGCCATGGAGCTGGGTTGTGACGCCGTGCTGATGAACTCGGCCATCGCTCACGCCCAGCAGCCGGTGATGATGGCCGAAGCCATGAAGCACGCCATCGTCGCAGGCCGCCTGGCCTACCTCGCCGGCCGTATGCCGAAAAAACTCTATGCCAGCGCCTCTTCGCCGCTGGATGGTCTGATCAAGTAAGAGCCATTGATGACTGAATCAAACGACACGCCAATCCAGACGGAAGAAGGCGACGAGCGCCAACACCGCCGCATCAAGAGTTTCGTGATGCGCGCCGGGCGCATGACCGAAGGCCAGCAAAAGGGCCTGGAGCAGGGCACCCCGCTGTTCGTGTTGCCGCTGGCCGATGCGCCGGTGGACTTCGACCAGGTGTTCGGTCGCTCGGCACCGCGTTCGCTGGAAATCGGTTTCGGCATGGGCCATTCGCTGCTGGAAATGGCAGCGGCTTCGCCGGATCAGGATTTCATCGGCGTCGAGGTTCACCGTCCGGGTGTCGGTGCGTTGCTCAATGGCGTGCTGACGCAAGGCCTGACCAACCTGCGGGTCTACGATTGCGATGCGATCGAAGTGCTCAACCGCTGCGTGGCCGACAACAGCCTTGATCGCCTGATGCTGTTTTTCCCGGATCCGTGGCACAAGAGCCGTCACCACAAGCGCCGTATCGTCCAGGCGTCCTTCGCTGAGCTGGTGCGCAGCAAGTTGAAAGTCGGCGGCATTCTGCACATGGCCACCGACTGGGAACCGTATGCCGAGTACATGCTGGAAGTGATGAACGTCGCGCCGGGTTTCCGCAACCTCGCCGAAGACGGCAAGTGCGTACCGCGCCCGGCCGAACGGCCGATCACCAAGTTCGAACGTCGTGGCGAACGGCTTGGGCATGGCGTGTGGGATTTGAAGTTCGAGAAGCAGTCCTAAACCGCAACGCTACAAGCTTGTAGGAGCCGGCTTGCTGGCGATGGAGTGTCAGACACATCAATGTTGACTGACACTCCATCGCCGGCAAGCCGGCTCCTACAGTTGTTTTAGGGGGTGGCTGAAATCAGCGGCGGTCGGCCACGACGCCAATCAGCACCAGCACCACCAACAACACCGGCGCCAGGCTGTAGTTGTTGAATTGGCTCAAGCCGCGCACCACCCAGGGTGTGGCGTAGATCAGTGCCGCGCCGCTGCCGATCATGCACAGCAGGGCCATCAGCGGTACGCGCAAGGCGCCGGCGATGCTGCCCAGGCGCTGCTCGACCCAGCCTTTGAAATCCGCACCAAACAGCACCAGCAGGCAGCCCACCAGGGCCAGGGCGATTTCCGAGAGGTTGCTGCGACTCCAGCGCGATACCGTGGCCAGCAGGTCGAGTATCAGATCCATTCGATTTCCTTAGGTCAGAAAAGTCTGCAACAAGTCATTGAGAAACAGCTGCCCGCGCTCGGTGGCCGCCAGGCGTGACGGTTCGACCTGCAACAGGCCGCTTTGTTCGGCCTCACGGCGACCTTCAGCCAGGCTTTCCAGGCTGAGCCCGGTACGTTCCGGATACAGCCGCGATTCGACCCCAGCCGTCAGGCGCAGCGCGTTCATCAGGAACTCGAACGGCATTTCGTCGTTGCCCAGCGCTTTTTCGCCGGCCTTGAAGCTTTTCGCCGGGTTCAGGTAGTCCTTCGGCAAGCGTGTCTTCCAGGTGCGCACGATGCGCCCGTCCGGGTGACTGAGCTTGCCGTGGGCGCCGGCGCCGATGCCGATGAAGTCGCCAAAACTCCAGTAATTGAGGTTATGCCGTGCCGGGCGACCGGGCAGGGCATAGGCCGAGACTTCGTATTGCGCGTAGCCGTGTTCGGCCAGCAGTGCTTGCCCGGCCTCCTGAATGTCCCACAGCGTGTCGTCTTCGGGCAGCGTCGGCGGCTGGTTCCAGAACACCGTGTTCGGTTCAAGGGTCAGTTGATACCACGACAAGTGGGTCGGTTTCAGGGCAATGGCAGTGCGCAGGTCGTCCAGGGCATCGTCCAGGGACTGGTTCGGCAAGCCATGCATCAAGTCCAGGTTGAAGTTATCGAACCCGGCCTGGCGCGCCATGCCGGCGGCACGCACGGCTTCGTCACCGTTGTGGATACGGCCCAGGGCCTGGAGTTTTTCTTGCTGGAAGCTCTGGATGCCGATCGACAGGCGATTGATCCCCAGCTTGCGGTAGGCGACGAACTTGTCTTGCTCGAACGTCCCCGGATTGGCTTCCAGGGTGATTTCGATGTCGCTGGCAAACGGGATGCGTTGTTCGACGCCTTTGAGCAGGCGACCCAGCGCGTCAGCGCTGAACAGGCTGGGCGTGCCGCCACCAAAGAAGATCGAGCTCAGTTCACGCCCATAAACGGCATGCAGGTCCTGGTCGAGATCGGCCAGCAACGCGTCGACGTACTCTTCTTCCGGCAGTACCGGGCTGGCGGTATGGGAGTTGAAGTCGCAATACGGGCATTTGCGCACGCACCACGGGATATGGATGTACAGCGCCAGGGGCGGCAATACAGGCAGGGCCCCCCGAGGTGATTGAGCGTCGCCGCCGAAGATCAGCGGCGACGCGGATGATTCACCGGTCATTTCAAGCCCAGACGCTGGCGCAGCAGTTCCATTGCACGGGCGCGGTGGCTGATCTGGTTCTTGTCGGCCGGGCTCAACTCGGCGCTGGAGCAATCGCGCTCCGGCACCCAAAACAGCGGGTCGTAGCCAAAGCCGTGTTCGCCACTGGCCTGGGTCAGGATGCGCCCGTGCCACAAGCCTTCGCAAAGGATCGGCAGTGGATCGTCGGCGTGGCGCACCAGTGCCAGCACGCACACGAACTGCGCGCCGCGTTCAGCTTCCGGCACATCTTTCAACACGTCGAGCAACTTGGCGTTGTTCGCCGCGTCGCCCTTGCCGTCGGCATAACGCGCCGAATAAATGCCAGGCGCACCGCCGAGGAAGTCCACTGCCAGCCCGGAATCGTCGGCCAGCGCCGGCAAGCCGGAAATACGTGCGGCATTGCGCGCCTTGAGGATGGCGTTCTCGACGAACGACAGGCCGGTTTCTTCAGGCTCAATGTTGCTGAACTCGCCGATCGAGCGCAGTTGCACCGATTCGCCGAGCATGGCCTGGAGTTCCTTGAGTTTGCCGGCGTTATGGCTGGCCAGTACGAGTTGGGTAAGGTTCATCATTCGCCGGGGAAAAGCTCTTGGTTGAAATTAATGGTGTTGATCTTGTCACCGGTCTGCACCTTGATCTCGAAGGTGCGCACTTCCTGCTGCGGGACCGGGTATTGGGCGATGTAGTAGACCGCGCCCTGTTCGGTGACCTGCTTGAAGTTCAGCACGTAGCTTTGGCTGGTCAGGTCCTTGACGGTGCCGCTGACGTCCGCCACCAGGGGGGTGCCGGCCTTGATCACCGAAATGTTGATCACGCCCTGCTCCTTGCTGCGCGTCAGTTGGGCGGCCTTGGCCACGTCCGGCAGCAGGTAGGTGGAGTTGAAGGTGTTGTAGTGCACCGTCACGTCGCCGAAGGTTTCCTGGCGCTCGCTCTTGATGGCGTCGGCCGCCATGGCGCTGACGCTCAGGCAGGCGGTGAGTAGAAACAACGCTAGACGACCCATGATCGTTCTCCTTGCAATAGGGTGGATCAGACTGCGACCTTGTGGTCGGAAAGTCCCGGGCTGCTGACCCGGTAGATGCCGATCTCACCTAACAGATTAGGCCATAGCTTGCTGGCCCACCCGTGGCGGTGCTGTTGATCCACGGCCAGCCGATCAATGACCTTCGCTTCACGTTCGCGACACAACGCTTCAAAGTCCGCGAAGGTGCAGAAGTGGATGTTCGGCGTGTTGTACCAGGTGTACGGCAGGAACTCGGACACCGGCATCCGGCCCTTGCTCGCCAGGTACCAGCGGCAGCGCCAGTGACCGAAGTTGGGGAAGGTGATGATGCACTGGCGCCCGACGCGCAGCATCTCGTCGAGGATCTTGTCCGGGTAGTGCACCGCTTGCAGTGCCTGGGTCATGACGACGATGTCGAAGCTGTTGCTGGCAAAGTTGCCCAGGCCCTTGTCCAGGTCCTGTTCGATGACGTTGATGCCCTTGGCCACGCATTCGGCGATGTTGTCGGCGTCGTTTTCCAGGCCATAGCCGGTGACTTGCTTGTTATCGCGCAGCCAGGTCAGCAGTTCGCCATCGCCGCAGCCAAGGTCGAGCACGCGGCTGCCGGCGGGGATCCATTCCTGGATGATTTCCAGATCAGCTCTCATGGCTTTCTCACAACGAAATGCGGTTCATGTAGTTGCCGAACGCCTGCAGGTAGCGCGGGATCGGAATCAGGAAGGCGTCGTGGCCTTGCGGTGCGTCGATCTCGAGGTAGCAGACGTCCTTGCGCGCCGCCATCAGCGCGTCCACCAGTTCCCGCGAGCGGGCCGGGGAGAAGCGCCAGTCGGTGGTGAACGACATCACGCAGAACTGGGCCTTGGCGCCTTCGAAGGTTTTCGCCAGGTTATCGTCGAAGTTCGCCGCCGGATCGAAGTAATCGAGCGCCTTGGTCATCAACAGATAGGTGTTGGCATCGAAGCGCCCGGAGAACTCTTCGCCCTGATAACGCAGGTAACTTTCGACCTGGAACTCGACGCTGTGGAAGTCGTAGTTGAGCTTTTCGCTCTTCAGGCCGCGGCCGAATTTCTCGCCCATGGAGTCGTCGGACAGGTAGGTGATGTGGCCGACCATGCGCGCCAGCATCAATCCACGCTTGGGGATCACGCCCTGTTCCTGGAACGAACCACCGTGGAATTCCGGGTCGGTGAGGATCGCCTGGCGCGCCACTTCGTTGAACGCGATGTTCTGCGCCGACAGCTTGGGCGCCGAGGCGATGGCCAGGCAATGACGGATGCGATCGGGGTAGGTGATGCTCCATTGCATCGCCTGCATGCCGCCGAGGCTGCCGCCGATCACAGCTGCGAACTGGGCGATGCCGAGACGATCGGCCAGGCGTGCCTGGCTGTGCACCCAATCCTCGACGGTCAACACCGGGAAGTCGGCGCCGAACGGCTTGCCGGTGTCCGGGTTGATGCTGCTCGGGCCGGTGGAGCCATTGCAGCCGCCAAGGTTGTTCAGGCTGACCACGAAGAACTTGCGGGTGTCGATGGGCTTGCCGGGGCCGATGCAGCTGTCCCACCAACCGGGTTTGCGGTCGTCGGCGCTGTGGTAGCCGGCGGCGTGGTGGTGCCCGGACAAGGCGTGGCAGATCAGCACGGCGTTGCTCGCCGTGGCGTTCAGCGTGCCGTAGGTCTCGAAAATCAGGTCATAGGCCGCGAGCGAGCGACCGCAGGCCAGGGCCAGGGGTTCGCTGAAGTGCGCCACTTGCGGCGTCACCAGACCAACAGAATCGGGGGGAAAGGCAGCTGGCATCGACCCTGCTCTCATTGAAATGAGGCGTAAGTCTAAAGACCGCTGGGGTTAGCGGCAAGCGAAGGGCGTCTCTGTGTGTCAGTCATGCCGCCTTCGCTGGCAAGCCAGCGCCTACAAGGGATCGCATACCCCTGTAGGCGCTGGCTTGCCAGCGAAGAACGGTGACGCGACCAGCCTGCCGAACAGGTCAGATCAGGATGCGCAGGATCTCCGGCATCATGGTCATGGCGGCGAGGTTGTTGATCACCAGCATGTCGAGCAGCTTGAGCACCATGAACGCCAGGATCGGCGAGATGTCCAGGCCGCCCAGGTTCGGCAGGATCTTGCGGAACGGCGCCAGCGCCGGTTCGCAGACGTCATTGACCAGTTCGGCACCCGGGTTGTGGCTGCCCGGGGCGACCCACGACAGGATCACGCTGATGATCAGGGCGAAGAAGAAAATCTTCAGGAACAGCGCCGTCACCCCGATGATCGACCAGATCAGCAATTGCAGCGGATTGCCCGTGGTGCCGTAGGTCAACAGCAGGGTCAGGGCCATCAACACCAGTTGCACGATGATCGCCAGCACCAGCGAGGACATGTCCAGGCCGAAGATGCTCGGGATGATCCGGCGCAGTGGCTTGAGCAGTGGTTGGGTGGCCTTGACGATGAACTGGCAGAGCGGGTTGTAGAAGTTCGCCCGAACCAGTTGCAGCACGAAGCGCATCAGCACGATCAGCAGGTACAGGCTGCCGAGGGTTTGCAGCACATAGACCGCTGCGGTGTTCAATCCAATCATGAAAAGCTCCTTATTGACCCAGTTGTTCGGCCATCTCGGCCGAGCGGTGCGCGGCAGCGCCGAGTGCTTTTTCGACCAGGGCTTCGAAACCATTGGCCTGGAACGACTTGATGGCTGCTTCCGTGGTACCCGCTGGCGACGTGACGCGGCGGCGCAACTCGGCAGCGTCGACATCGCTTGCGACGGCCATGTGCGCGGCGCCCAGGGCGGTTTGCAGGGTCAGTTGCGCGGCGATGTCGGCCGGCAGGCCAAGTTTGACCCCGGCGGCGGTCATCGCTTCGATCAGCAGGAAGAAATACGCCGGGCCGGAACCTGACACCGCGGTGACCGCGTCCAGTTGCTGCTCCTCGTTCAGCCACAAAGCGATGCCGACGGCCGACAGCAGGTCCTGGGCCTGTTGGCGTTGCTCGGTGCTGACTTCGGCGGTGGCGAACAAGCCGCTCACGCCCTGACGCAGCAACGCCGGGGTGTTGGGCATACAGCGTACGATCGGTTGAGCGCCGAGCCAGTTGTGCATGCTGGCGCAGGTAATGCCCGCGGCAATCGAAACCACCAGTTGATGGGGCTTTAGGCTCGGACGAATCGCTTCGCACACGGCTTTCATGGCTTGTGGCTTGACGGCGAGAACGACGACGTCGGCGCCGTCAATGGCCTGGGCGTTGTCGGCGAAGGTTTCGATGCCGTGCTCGGCGCTTACGCGGGCACGGGTTGCTTCGCCCGGATCGCTGGCGCGGATCTGTGCGGCTTCCAGACCCTTGGCCCGCAGGCCGCCGATCAGGCTGGCGGCCATGTTGCCGGCACCGATAAAGGCAATACGTGTCTTGCTCATGTCAGGTCCTTATAAAAGAAGAGCGTCAGCATGGGTTATGGCTGACCGTGCATTTGTGAAGAGCCGCGAGCGCCAAACAGGGCCGTACCGATTCGCACCCAAGTGGCGCCCTGGGCAATGGCTGACTCAAGGTCATGGCTCATGCCCATGGAAAGTGTGTCGAGTGGCAGGTTCAAGCTCGCTTGCAGGCGCTGCACGGCAGCAAACGCGGCATCCTGGGCGGCGCGATCTTCGGTCGGCTCGGGGATCGCCATCAATCCACGCAGTTTCAAGTGCGGCAGGGCGCTGATGGCATTGGCCAGGGCCGGCAGGTCTGCCGGGGTGCATCCGGACTTGCTGGCTTCACCGCTGACGTTGACCTGGATGCAGATGTTCAGGGGCGGCAAATCGGCAGGACGTTGCTCGGACAAGCGTTGTGCGATTTTCAGGCGATCCACGGAATGCACCCAGTCGAAGTGCTCGGCGATGGCACGAGTCTTGTTCGATTGAATGGGGCCGATGAAGTGCCAGATCAAGGGCAGGTCCGCCAGTTCCAGCTGTTTGCCCAGGGCTTCTTGCAGGTAGTTCTCGCCAAAGTCGCGCAGGCCGGCAGCGTAGGCTTCACGCAGGTCGGCGGCGGGTTTTGTCTTGCTCACGGCCAGCAGCTGGACGCTGTTTTCTGCACGGTTGGCGGCAAGTGTTGCGGCATGTATGCGCGAACTAAGCTGAAGAATGTTGTCTGCTATGTTGGACATCAAGAGGCGCCAGCGGTCAGAAGGTTCGCGGCATTCTACTGGAATTGAGAGGCGCTATGGATATCACTGAACTGCTGTCATTCAGCGCTAAACAGGGGGCCTCTGACCTGCACTTGTCGGCCGGCCTGCCGCCGATGATCCGGGTCGATGGCGATGTGCGGCGGATCAATCTGCCAGCGCTTGATAACACGCAGGTGCTGGCGCTGATCCATGCCGTCATGAATGACACCCAGCGCAGGGGGTTCGAGGCGCAGCTGGAAACGGACTTTTCCTTCGCAGTGCCCGGCTTGGCGCGTTTTCGCGTCAATGCCTTCCACCAGCACCGTGGCGCCGGCGCGGTGTTTCGCACCATCCCGGCGAACGTGCAGCGCATGGAAGAACTCGGCATGGGTGAAGTGTTCCGCAAAGTGACCGACGCGCCCCGTGGCCTGGTGTTGGTGACCGGCCCGACCGGTTCCGGTAAATCCACCACGCTGGCGGCGATGATCGATTACCTCAACAGCCATCGGCATCACCACATCCTCACCATCGAAGACCCCATCGAGTTTGTCCACGAATCACGCAAATGCCTGATCAACCAGCGTGAAGTCCATCGTGATACCCGCAGTTTCGCCACGGCCCTGCGCTCGGCGCTGCGCGAAGACCCGGACGTAATCCTGGTGGGCGAGATGCGTGACCTGGAAACCATTCGCCTGGCGCTGACCGCTGCCGAAACCGGCCATCTGGTGTTCGGCACGCTGCACACCACGTCGGCGGCGAAGACCATCGACCGGGTGGTGGACGTGTTCCCGGGAGATGAAAAATCGATGGTGCGCTCGATGCTTTCCGAGTCGCTACTGGCAGTGGTCTCGCAAACGCTGGTGAAGAAGGTGGGCGGCGGGCGCGTCGCGGCCCACGAAATCATGCTGGGGACGGCGGCGATCCGTAACCTGATCCGCGAGGACAAGGTGGCGCAGATGTACTCGGCAATTCAGTCGGGCGGAGCGCTGGGCATGCAGACGCTGGACATGAGCCTGAAAAGCCTGGTGAACAG
Source organism: Pseudomonas sp. NFX15 (assembly GCF_049132105.1). Lineage (NCBI taxonomy): Bacteria > Pseudomonadati > Pseudomonadota > Gammaproteobacteria > Pseudomonadales > Pseudomonadaceae > Pseudomonas > Pseudomonas sp. NFX15. Next base: position 141,943 of record NZ_JAFMPV010000004.1, on the reverse strand, counting down.
GGGGGTGATCAGCCGCGAGCATGCGCGGGAGAAGGCGCGGTCGCCGGAGGGGATTTGAAAGGTTGCGCGGGGCTCTGTGGCGAGGGGGCTTGCCCCCGTTGGGTCGCGTAGCGACCCTAGATCAATCTGATCAGATTAAATGTGTTGCCTGCTTTGCGTCTGCTCCGCAGCCGAACGGGGGCAAGCCCCCTCGCCACAATTGACCGAGTGAGGCCAATCAGCGCTGTACCACACGCATCTGATGCGGCTCTTTCGGCAGAACCCGCTTGGCAACCACGTAGTGGCTTTCCCAGTACGGTTTCTTCAGAGTGTCGATGCTCACCGATTTGCCACGACGTGGCGCGTGGATGAAGCGGTCGTTACCCAGGTAAATGGCAACATGATTGACCCGACGGCTCTTGATGTTGAAGAAAATCAGGTCGCCCGGCTTCAGGTCGCCGCGCTCGACTTTCTCCCCGTGGCCGCTGGCCATGGCGTTGGAGGTGCGTGGCAGGTCGAAGGTGGCATCGTTGAACGCGTACTTGACCAGGCCGCTGCAGTCGAAGCCTTTGCTTGGGCTGCTGCCGCCCCAACGATAAGGTGTACCGAGGACGTTCACCGCGCGACTGAGCACGTTGCTGCTTTCCTTGGGCCCCATCGGTGGTACCAGGCCGCTTTTGTTGCTAGCCAGGGTTGGAGCGTGTTTGGCGTTTTTCTTGTTTTTGCTCGAAGGAGCAGAAACGTGGGATTTTGGGGTGTAACCATTAACGTTTGGAAGACGTTGCTCACGATTGGTGGCGTGGGCGGCCAGTGGCATCAAAAGGCAAATGGTTAGCCATGTCTTGAAAAATGAACGCATTAGGCAAGGCTCTTAATAAGTTAGCGCGCAACTTTATAACAGCTTTTTTTGACCTTCCGAGGCCGTTGGTCGATTCAACCCGGAGGTCAACGGAACCAAACAAGCGGCAAATGGACGCAATTGTCGGACAGAAGTCAGGTGCTATAAGGCTTTGACGGGAGCGAAGGTAGCATTTGCCATACGTCGGGTGCCTGTAAAAAAGTCACAAAGAATTAAAGAATATTTATCTATCGTGTGAATCGAGGTCATTCATGAACCCCTATCAACAAGCACTCCCGCATCAAGACACCCACAGCAAGGTGATCGGCTATCTGCTGTGGATTTTCGGTTTTACCGGCGCTCACCGGTTCTATTACGGCAAGCCGGTGACCGGGACGATCTGGTTCTTCACCTTTGGATTGCTGGGTATTGGCTGGCTGATCGACGTGTTCCTGATCCCTGCCATGGATCGTGAGGCTGACTTGCGCTTTACCGCTGGCCCCATCGAATACAACGTGGCGTGGATCCTGCTGACGTTTCTCGGGGTGTTCGGCGTGCACCGGATGTATCAGGGGAAATGGATCAGCGGATTGCTCTACCTGCTGACGGGTGGATTGTTCTTTATTGGCGTGCTGTATGACTTCTGGACGCTGAACGACCAGGTGTCGGTGCGTAACGCCCAGAACCGCGGCGCATTCCAGTAAAAGCTTCGCTGGCAAGCCGGCTCCTACAGGGACGTGTAGGAGCTGGCTTGCCAGCGAATGGCAGCTACTCGGTTTTACGCCTGGTGGCTGATCCGGCCATCCACCAGCGTATAACGCACCACACCCGGCAGGCTGTGGCCAATGAACGGGCAGTTTTCGCCTTTCGACAGCCAGCTTTCACCTGCCACGGTCGAGCTCGCCGGGTCGAACAGCACGATGTCCGCCGCCCCGCCCACCGCCAGTTTGCCCGCCGGCAGGCGCAAAGCTTCGGCAGGTCCGGTGCCCAGGCGTGCGAGCAGCGTCGGCAAGTCGAGCAAGCCGTCTTCCACCAGCGTCAGTGCCAGCGGCAACAACAGTTCGACGCTGCTGATGCCCGGCTCGGTCGCGCCGAACGGTGCCAGCTTGGCGTCACGCTCGTGGGGTTGGTGATGGCTGGAAATGGCCGAGATTACCCCCGATTTAACTGCTGCACGCAGGCCATCGCGGTCGGCGGCTGTGCGCAGCGGCGGCTGGACGTGGTACAGGCTGCTAAAGCCGATCAGGGCTTCATCGGTCAGGATCAACTGGTACAGCGCCACATCCGCGGTCACCTTCAAGCCGCGGGCCTGAGCCTGAGCGATCAGTTCCACGCCGCGGGCGCTGGTCAGCTGGCTGAAGTGCGCACGCACGCCAGTCTGTTCGACCAGCAGCAGGTCCCGCGCCAGGGCCACGGTCTCGGCACTTTCCGGAATGCCCGGCAAGCCCAGGAAACTGGCGGTCGGGCCTTCGTGGGCCAGGCCACCCTCGGCCAGGTCGTAGTCCTGGGAGTTGAAAATCACCGTCAGGTCGAACGTCGCGGCGTAGTCCAGTGCCCGGCACAGCGTGCGGGTGTTGCGGAAACTCTCCAGGCCGTTGCCGAAGGCCACGCAACCGGCATCGCGCAGGGCCACGAGTTCGGCCAGCTGTTCGCCGTCCAGGCCTTTGCTCAGGGCGCCAATCGGGAACACCTTGGTGTTGCCGGCCTCACGAGCGCGGTCGAGGATCAGTTCGGCCACGGCCGAGGTGTCCAGCACCGGTTTGGTCTTCGGCGGGCAGCACAGGCTGGTGACGCCGCCGGCGGCTGCCGCGCGGGTCTCGCTGACAATCGAGCCTTTGCGACTGTAGCCCGGCTCGCGCAGGGCGACGTTGAGGTCAACCAGGCCCGGGGCGGCCACCAGGCCCTTGGCGTCGATCGTGTCGACGGCGACGAAACCGGCAGGCGCCGCGCCAAGGGCGACGACCTTGCAGGCTTCGATGTGGATATCGGTGACTTGATCCAGGCCGCTGGCCGGATCAATGACGCGGGCGCCGAGAATGCTGAGCTTCACTGGGCGTTCTCCTGCTCGAATTGGCGCTGGGCTGTCTGCCCGCTCATGGCCATGGACAGCACGGCCATACGAATGGCGATCCCGTAGGTCACCTGGTTGAGGATCACCGAGTGCGGGCCGTCGGCCACCGCCGACTCGATCTCCACACCGCGGTTGATCGGCCCCGGGTGCATGACGATGCAGTCCGGCTTGGCGCCGGCCAGGCGCGCGGTGGTCAGGCCGAACAGGCGGTAGAACTCGCCCTCGCTCGGCAGCAGGCCGCCGGTCATGCGTTCCCGTTGCAGGCGCAGCATGATCACCACGTCGACATCCTTCAGGCCTTCGGTCATGTCGGTATAGACCTTCACGCCGTATTGCTCGATGCCGATTGGCAACAGGGTTTTTGGCGCGATCACGCGGATGTCCGGGCAACCGAGGGTTTTCAGGGCCAGCATGTTCGAGCGCGCCACCCGCGAGTGCAGGATGTCACCGACGATGGCCACCGAGAGGTTTTCGAAACCGCCCTTGTGCCGGCGGATGGTCAGCATGTCGAGCATGCCCTGGGTCGGGTGCGCGTGCCGGCCGTCGCCGCCGTTGATGATCGCCACCTGCGGGCAGACATGCTCGGCGATGAAATGCGCGGCACCGGAATCGCCGTGGCGCACCACGAACATGTCGGCGGCCATGGCTTCCAGGTTGCGCAGGGTATCGAGCAGGGTTTCGCCCTTGCTCGCCGACGACGTCGACACGTTGAGGGTGATCACGTCCGCCGACAGGCGCTGGGCTGCCAGTTCGAAGGTAGTGCGGGTGCGAGTCGAGTTCTCGAAGAACACGTTGCAGACGGTCTTGCCGCGCAGCAACGGGACCTTCTTCACGGCCCGGGCACCGACTTCGAGGAAGGAGTCGGCGGTGTCGAGGATTTCCGTCAGCAACTCGCGGCGCAAGCCGTCGAGCGAGAGGAAGTGGCGCAGCTGGCCCTGGTCATTGAGCTGCAGCGGGCGCTTGGTGTCTAGAGGCGTCATCGCAATGGGGACTCTCAATAGGGCGGATTAAAAGGCGAGGTCTTGCAGTTCGAGCGCCAGCTCCGGGCCGGACAGCTTCACCCGTTCGTGGGCTGCCAGCGACAGGGTCGCGCCGACCACGTTCGGCCGGATCGGCAGCTCGCCGGCGTCCAGGTCCAGCAGGCACACCAGCGTCACGCTGGCCGGGCGGCCGTAGTCGAACAGTTCGTTCAGGGCGGCGCGGATGGTACGGCCGCTCATCAGTACGTCGTCGATCAGCACCAGGTGCTGACCTTCGATCTCGAACGGCAAGGCCGAAGGACGAACCTGCGGGTGCAGGCCGTTCTGGCTGAAATCGTCGCGGTAGAAGGACACGTCGAGGGTGCCCAAGGGCTCATCGCTGCCCAGTGCCTTGAGCAGCGCCTGGGCCACCCAGACACCGCCAGTGCGAATGCCGATGAAACGCGGGTCAGTGATGCCACGGTGTTCCAGATGGGCCTTGAGGCGCGTGGCCATCTGGCTGATCAGTTCGGCGGGATTGGGCAGGCTCATGGTTGCTCCTTCTTGGGCCCGAGCCGGGTCGTGGTGCAGGTGGCTCGGGTTGTAGCGATAGAGAGACGCATCGCGGCTCTTCAGGATTCGAACAGTGCGCCGTTCTCGTCGAGCCAGCCTTGCAGCAGCAGGGCGGCGGCGATGGCATCGACCGGGTTGTCGCGGTAACTGCCTTTCTGGCCGCCACGGGCCAGGCGTTCGCCCTTGGCCTCGTAGGTGGTCAGGCGTTCATCGTGGGTGTAGAAGGGCAGGTTGAAGCGGCCGTTCAGGCGCCGGGCGAATTTTTCCGCGCGGGCGCACATGTCGCTGGGCGTGCCGTCCATGTTCAGCGGCAGGCCCACCACCACGGCATCGGGCTTCCACTCTCTGATCAAGGCTTCGACCTGATCCCAGTCGGGAATGCCGTTCTGCGCCTTCAGGGTGCACAGCTCGCGGGCCTGGCCGGTAATCACCTGGCCGACCGCTACGCCGATCTGTTTGGTGCCGTAGTCGAAGCCGAGGATCAACCGCAGGGCCATCAGGCGTGCCCCGCCTGGCTAGTCAACAGGCTGAGGTTGACGCCCAGGTGTTTGGCCGCCGCTTCCAGGCGCAGTTCGCTGCGGGTGTTGAACAGGATGTCGGCGTCGAACGGGCAGGTCAGCCAGGCGTTGTCGGCCAGTTCGGCCTCCAGTTGCCCGGCTTCCCACCCGGCATAACCGAGGGCAATCAGGCTTTTCGCCGGGCCGACGCCATCAGCGATGGCAAACAGGACGTCCTGGGAGGTCGACAACGACAAGTCGCCTTCCAGATCAACGGTCGCCTGGAAACTCAGCCCTTTGGGATGCAGGACGAAGCCGCGGTCGGTTTGTACCGGGCCGCCGATGAAGATCGGCACATGCTGGCACAGCGCTGGCGGTTCGATCTCCGGGCGTAATTGCTCAAGGATATCGGCCAGGCTCAGCTCTTGCGGGCGGTTGACCACCAGCCCCATGGCCCCATTGGCCGTGTGCTCGACGATGTAGGTCAAGGTGTGCGCAAAGTTCGGGTCGGCCATGTGTGGCATGGCGATCAGGAATTGATGCTTGAGGTAGCTGGGGCTGACGTTTTTCATGTGCGCTAGTGTGGCGTTCGAGGGGCGAACTGACAAGCTGGGGAAGCGATGTTTGCTTGAGTTTGATCACCTGTAGGAGCTGGCTTGCCAGCGAAGGCGTCCCTGAGATTGCCTTCGCTGGCAAGCCAGCTCCTACAGGGGGCAAGTGCGGTCAATTGCTTTGGAGGCGGTCGCCGCGGGCGAATTTCCAGGTGCGGATGATTTCCAGGCGGTCGACGTCCGACAAGTCGCCGGTAAACGGTGCAAACGGCGCCGCCAGGCGCACGATACGTTGCGCAGCCTGATCCAGCAGCGGCTGGCCGGAAGATTCCAGCACCAGCACTTCATACAATGAGCCGTCGCTATTGATCGACACCATCAAGCGCAAATTGCCGTAAATCTGCTTGCGCCGGGCTTCATCGGGGTAGTTGAGGTTGCCGATACGCTCGACCTTCTTGCGCCATTCATCCTTGTACCAGGCACCCTTGTCGCGCATGGTCGAGGCCGCACTCAGGCGGTGGATGCGCGGGCGCTTGGCGTAGAGCTGTTGTTCGGTGGCCAGTTCCGCTTCGAGGCTGGCGATGTCGCTGGACAGTTGTTCACTGTCGAACGTCGGCGCCTGCACCTGAGGCTTGACCGTGGCCTTGGGTTCTTCGGTCTTGGCCGGGGCTTTTTTCGGTTTCGGCGCCACGGTGGTCACGGCGGCTTTCGGCGGGGCTTCCTGAACTTCAGGCTTGGCGGCCGGCGGTGGCGTGACTTTCTGCACCTTGTTGTCCTGGAACGGCGCGACCTCGGTGGTCTTGGGAACGGCCTTTTTATCCAGGGTGCCGCTGCCTTGCTGGTTCTCCTGGGCGAGGAAATCGGCCTTCTCGGGCTTCTTTTCGCTTTTGAAGGTGGCGAGGGTGATTTCCAGGGTCTTGCTGATCTGCTTGGGCTCGACCACCGCAAAACCGACACCCAACAGCAGCGCCAAATGGATCAGCGCCGCCAGGAACAGGGTAAAACCGAGACGATCGGCCGGGCGCACGCGACGGTGGGCGAGTTCGGCAGGCAGATCGGACGGGAGTGTCATGGCAAGGCAACCAACATCGCGTTTTTACAGGCCGCGCATGATAACGCAATGTTGGTTTGGCAAATCAACGTGCCTTGAGCTTCTGATCGATGGCATCCATGAGCAGGCCGCCGATATCAGTGCCAAAGGCGTTGTCAATTTCGCGAATGCAGGTCGGGCTGGTGACGTTGATCTCGGTCAGGTGCTCGCCGATCACGTCCAGGCCAACAAATAGCAGGCCTTTTTCGCGCAGGGTCGGGCCGACTTGCGCGGCGATCCAGCGGTCCTTGTCGGTCAGCGGGCGGGCTTCGCCACGGCCACCGGCAGCGAGGTTGCCACGGGTTTCGCCCGCCGCGGGAATTCGCGCCAGGCAGTAATCCACAGGCTCGCCGTCGATCATCAGGATGCGCTTGTCGCCATCGACGATGGCCGGCAGGTAACCCTGGATCATGATTTGCTGCTGACCATGCAGGGTCAGGGTTTCGAGAATCACTGACAGGTTCGGGTGCCCGGCGGTGTGGCGGAAGATCGAAGAACCGCCCATGCCGTCCAGGGGCTTGAGGATCACATCGCCATGATGGTCGGCGAATTCGCGCAGCACGTCAGGGCGACGGCTGACAATGGTCGGCGGTGTGCACTGCGGGAACAGCGTGGCGAACAGCTTTTCGTTGCAGTCGCGCAGGCTCTGCGGCTTGTTGACCACCAGCACGCCGGCGCGCTCGGCCTGTTCCAGCAGGTAGGTGGAATAGACGAATTCCATGTCGAACGGCGGATCCTTGCGCATCAGGATCACGTCCAGGTCGCTCAGCAGCGCGTCGCTTTCGGCGCCCAGTTCGAACCATTTTTCCGGGTTGGCGAACACCTGCAACGGACGCATCCGCGCCCGCGCCTGGCCTTCAGCCTGGTACAGGTCGCGCTGCTCCATATAGAACAGCTCCCAGCCGCGTTTCTGTGCGGCCAGCAGCATGGCCAGCGAGCTATCCTTTTTATAGGAAATGCTGGCGATAGGGTCCATGACAATCCCGACGCGAACGCTCATTGGGTTTTCCTCGAAAATGGGGGGCCGAATGTCGATTTACTGTAGGAGCGAGCAGGCTCGCTCCCACAAAAAACGATCAGGCCAAAGGGCCGTATAAAAGTGGCGTCAGAGTGGCGCTGAGTGTGTTCCCGGTCAAGGAAAAACCATCGTCCCGGTCGGCCGATAGATTGGTTCTGGAGACTGTGCTAAAAAGGCTGCCAAGTGGTACTGGCCCTTGAACATCAAGGGTTTCGAGCTGCCGTTTGGCGGCAAACGGACAAATTGTTTCGCAAAGGCGACGGTAGAGCATTTTATGGATCAGCACCCCAGCGCCTTGAAGGTCATGGTGATCGACGATTCGAAGACAATTCGGCGCACCGCCGAAACGTTGTTGAAAAGCGTCGGGTGCGAGGTCATTACCGCCATCGACGGCTTCGATGCCCTGGCCAAGATTGTCGACAACCACCCCGGCATCATCTTCGTCGACATCATGATGCCGCGCCTCGACGGCTACCAGACCTGCGCCCTGATCAAGAGCAACAGTGCGTTCAAGTCGACGCCGGTGATTATGCTGTCCTCCAAGGATGGCCTGTTCGACAAAGCCAAGGGGCGCATCGTCGGCTCCGACCAGTTCTTGACCAAGCCTTTCAGCAAGGAAGAATTGCTGGATGCGATCCAGGCCCATGTGCCTGGTTTCGCCGCCGTATTGCCGCAGTAGGACACGCACAGTGACGCTCGGCCATCGGGCCCGGCGTCGACAAGAATGGGGAAGACCATGGCTCGTATTCTGATCGTCGATGATTCGCCGACCGAAATGTACAAACTGACCGGCATGCTGGAAAAGCACGGTCATGAAGTGTTGAAAGCCGAAAACGGCGCCGACGGTGTAGCCCTGGCCCGCCAGGAAAAACCCGACGCGGTCCTGATGGACATCGTCATGCCCGGCCTCAATGGCTTCCAGGCCACCCGCCAGCTGACCAAGGACCCGGAAACCGGGCACATCCCGGTGATCATCATCACCACCAAGGATCAGGAAACCGACAAGGTCTGGGGCACGCGCCAGGGCGCCAAGGATTACCTGACCAAGCCGGTCGATGAAGAGACACTGATCAAGACCCTCAACAACGTGCTGGCCGGTTGATCGTCAGGTCATGAACGAGTCGCTGACGGCGTTTGAGCTGCTGCTGCACATCGACCAGCGCTGTCGCTTGCTGGCGGCGGACTTGCCGTCGCAACCGGTGCGGCACGACAGCTGGAGCGGCATCGGCTTTCGCTTGGGCGAGCACTGGTATGTGGCGCCCATGAGCGAAGTCAGCGAAGTCTTGCACGAGCCGCGGTTTACCCAGCTGCCGGGGGTCAAGCCCTGGGTCAAGGGCGTCGCCAACCTGCGCGGGCGCTTGTTGCCGGTGATGGACCTGTGCGGCTTCTTCGGGCACGAGCTCTCGCCGGTACGCCGCCAGCGGCGGGTGTTGGTGGTCGAGCATGAAGAGGTATTTGCCGGGTTGCTGGTCGATGAAGTCTTCGGCCTCCAGCACTTTGCACAGGACAGCCTCGAGCCCGTGGCGGTAGACCTGTTGCACGGGCCGGTGGCGGCGTTCGTCACCGGCCAGTTCCAGCGCGAGCAGTGCTGGCAGGTGTTCAGCCCGTTTGCGTTGGCGCAGTCCCAGGGGTTCATGAACGTCGCTGTGTAACCGCGGACCCTTGTAGGAGCGAGCCTGCTCGCGATAGCGGTGGGTCAGGCGATATTGATGTCGACTGATACGGCCTCATCGCGAGCAGGCTCGCTCCTACAGGGTTTTCAGGCAGACTGAACAGGGTGTTGGTTAACAGGCGAGGACCGATGATAAAAGCAAAAACAGGCAAGCCAATGGAAGGGTCGCGCAGCCGGTCGCAGATCATCGTGCTGTTCATCGCGCTGATTGTCTTCATCATGCTGCTGTTTGCCAACTTCGCGTACCTCAACACCCAGGCGACCTACGACAAACAGTACATCGGCCACGCGGGCGAATTGCGCGTGCTGTCCCAGCGCATTGCCAAGAACGCCACCGAAGCCGCTGCCGGCAAGGCCGCCGCGTTCAAGTTGCTCAGCGATGCGCGCAACGACTTTGCCTTGCGCTGGGGCTACCTGAAAAAAGGTGACCCGGCCACCGGCCTGCCACCGGCGCCCGCCACCGTGCGCCCGGAAATGCACGCTGTGCAGCAGGACTGGGAACGCCTGCTGAAAAACACCGACGCGATTCTCTCCAGCGAGCAAACCGTGCTGTCGCTCCATCAGGTGGCCGCGACCCTGGCCGAAACCGTACCGCAGTTGCAAGTCGAGTACGAAAAAGTCGTCGAGATCCTTCTGCAACGCGGCGCTCCGGCGGCCCAGGTGGCGATGGCCCAGCGTCAATCGCTGCTGGCCGAGCGGATCCTCGGCGCGGTCAACACGGTATTGGCCGGCGACGAAAATTCGCAGCAGGCCGCCGATGCCTTCGGACGTGACGCCACGCAGTTCGGCAAGGTGCTCAACGGCATGCTCCAGGGCGACGCGGCGCTCAAGGTCAGCCAGGTCGAAGACCACGACGCTCGGGCGCGTCTCGCGGAAATTTCCGAACTGTTCGAGTTCGTGTCGGGCTCGGTGGACGAGATCCTCGAAACCTCGCCGGAGCTGTTCAAGGTCCGCGAGTCGGCCTCGAACATCTTCAACCTGTCGCAAACCCTGCTCGACGAAGCCTCGCACCTGGCCAACGGTTTCGAGAACCTGGTCGGCAGTCGTTCCACCGACACCATTGGCGGTTATGTGCTGGGCTTGCTGGCGCTGGCCTCGATCATCCTGATCGGCATGGTGATGGTGCGCGAAACCAATCGCCAGTTACGCGAAACCGCCGAGAAAAACGAACGCAACCAGAACGCGATCATGCGCCTGCTCGACGAAATCGAGGACCTGGCCGACGGCGACCTGACCGTGACTGCCTCGGTGACCGAAGACTTCACCGGCACCATCGCCGACTCGATCAACTACTCCGTCGACCAACTGCGCGACCTGGTCGCGACCATCAACCTCACCGCCGGCCAGGTCGCCGCTGCCGTGCAGGAAACCCAGGCCACGGCCATGCACCTGGCCCAGGCCTCCGAGCATCAGGCCCAGCAGATTTGCGAAGCGTCCACGGCGATCAACGACATGGCCGAATCCATCGACCAGGTCTCGGCCAACGCGGCAGAATCGTCGGCGGTGGCCGAGCGTTCGGTGGAAATCGCCAACAAGGGTAACGAGGTGGTGCACAACACCATCCACGGTATGGACAACATTCGCGAGCAGATCCAGGACACCGCCAAGCGCATCAAGCGTTTGGGTGAGTCGTCCCAGGAAATCGGCGACATCGTCAGCCTGATCGATGACATCGCCGACCAGACCAACATCCTCGCCCTCAATGCTGCGATCCAGGCGTCCATGGCCGGTGATGCCGGTCGCGGTTTCGCCGTAGTCGCCGATGAAGTGCAGCGCCTGGCCGAGCGTTCTTCCGCCGCCACCCGACAGATCGAAACCCTGGTGCGGGCGATCCAGACCGACACCAACGAAGCGGTCATCTCCATGGAGCAGACGACCACCGAAGTGGTGCGCGGCGCCCGCCTGGCGCAGGATGCCGGTGTGGCCCTGGAAGAAATCGAGGGTGTCTCCAAGACCCTCGCGGCGCTGATCCAGAGCATTTCCAATGCAGCGCAGCAACAGACCTCGTCGGCGGGGCAGATTTCCCTGACGATGAACGTGATCCAGCAGATCACCTCGCAGACGTCGTCGGGTTCCACCGCCACCGCCGAGAGCATCGGTAACCTGGCGAAAATGGCCAGTCAGTTGCGGCGCTCGGTGTCCGGTTTCACCTTGCCGGCCGCCAAGGCACAGGTTGTGGACAAGGCTTGAACCGCCCACAGGTGTATGAATGGTAACTGGAGTGGTTATGGGTGATCGGCACGACTACGTGGCCCTCGAATGGGTCAAGGGCGAAATTGCCGAAACGCTGAAACAGGCGCATCACGCCATTGAAAACCTGCTCGATGACCCGCAGGCAACGCAGGCGCTGGACGTGTGCCTGTCGTGCATCCATCAGGTCCACGGCAGTTTGCAGATGGTCGAGTTCTACGGCGCGGCGTTGCTCGCCGAGGAGATGGAACAGCTGGTCCTGGCCTTGCAAGACAACCGTGTCAGCCATCGCGACGAAGCGTTGCACCTGTTGCTGCAGGCCCTCGGGCAGTTGCCGATCTACCTCGACCGGGTGCAAGGCGCGCGCCGTGATTTGCCGTTGGTGGTGTTGCCGCTGATCAATGACCTGCGCAGTGCCCGTGGCGAAAGCCTGCTCTCGGAAACCAGCCTGTTCAGCCCTCAGCTACCCGTGTTGCCAGCGCTGGACGACGCCACCCTGGCGCAACTGGAACCACCCGAACTGCCGAATGTGCTGCGCAAGTTGCGGCAAATGCTGCAAATGGCGCTGGTCGGGTTCCTGCGTGAACAGGACAGCGACACTAACCTCGATTACCTGGCCAAGGTCTTCGCCCGCCTCGAAGCCCTGTGTGGCGACGCGCCCTTGAGCCCGTTGTGGCAAGTGGCCTCGGCGCTGGTCGAAGGCATGCAGGGCGGCGCGATTGCCAACAGCCCGGCGCTGCGCAGTCTGTTCAAGGACGCCGACAAGGAACTCAAGCGCCTGCTCGAACAGGGCATGCCCGGCATCAATCAACCGGCACCGCCGGAGCTGCTCAAGAGTTTGCTGTTCTACATGGCCAAGGCCGAACATCCCACGGGGCAGATGCTGACCATGAAAGACCGCTACTCACTGGACGACGCGTTGCCCGACAGCGCGATGGTCGATGAAGAACGTGCGCGGCTGGCCGGCCCTGACCGTGACGCGATGCGTTCGGTACTGGCGGCGCTGTGCGAAGAACTGGTGCGGGTCAAGGAACGCCTGGACCTGTTCGTGCGCAGCGATCGCCAACACACCTCCGACCTCGACAGCCTGCTGGCGCCGCTGCGGCAAATCGCCGACACCCTGGCAGTGCTGGGTTTTGGTCAGCCGCGCAAGGTGATCATCGACCAACTGGCGGTGGTGCTCAGCCTCGCCCAGGGCCAGCGCGAACCCAACGACGCGATCCTGATGGATGTCGCCGGCGCCCTGCTGTACGTCGAAGCGACGCTGGCCGGGATGGTCGGCACCGTCGAGCCGGAAAGCCAGGAAGACAGCCGCCTGCCGACCACCGACCTGACGCAGATCCATCAGATCGTGATCAAGGAAACGCGCATCTGCTTGCAGCAGGCCAAGGACATGATCGTCGACTACATCGACGCCGACTGGGACCGCCAGCACTTGCAGGCACTCCCGGCCTTGCTGACCCAGGTGCGCGGTGCACTGGCGATGATTCCGCTGGGCCGGGCGGCGAGCCTGGTCGAGACCTGCAACCATTTCATCCGCGAGCACCTGTTGCTCGAACCCGGTCAACCGGGCTGGCAGGAACTCGACAACCTGGCCGACGCGATCACCAGCATCGAGTATTACCTTGAACGCCTGAGCGACGACCCCGAGGCCCCGGGCGAAAACCTGCTCGACGTCGCGGAAAAAAGCCTCGCGGCCCTGGGTTTTTTCCCCAGCGAACAACACGTCCCGGTGCTGGAGGACGTGCTGAGCCCGAACGAAGCGCAGGTCATGCAGTTGATGCAGGAACTGGATGATCCGCAGATCGTCCAGACCTTGGCCGATGTGTTGGCCAGCCCGGTTTCGGCCCTGAACCCGCCAGCGCTGAACACCCCCGGTAGCCTGTTGCCGCCGCCCACTGGCGAAGAGCCGGTGGATGAAGAACTGCGCGAAGTGTTCCTTGAGGAGACCGACGAAGTCCTGGAAATCCTGCGCGAGTATTTGCCGCGCTGGTCGATCAACCCCGACAACCAATCGGCCCTGAGTGAACTGCGTCGCGCCTTCCACACGCTCAAGGGCAGTGGCCGCATGGTGCGCGCCCTGGTGCTGGGCGAGCTGGCCTGGGCCGTGGAGAACTTGCTCAACCGCGTCCTGGAAAACAGCGTGGAACCGGGCGCCACGGTGCAGCAACTGATCGGCGACGTGCTGCACCTGTTGCCCGAACTGGTGGCGGAATACGCCGCCAATGCCCAGCGTCAGCGTAACGATGTCGACCTGTTGGCCGCCCGCGCCCATGCTTTGGCCAAGGGCGATGAGCCGGTGTCGGATGAGGACACGCGGGATGTCTCGGCCCTCGACCCGCTGTTGCTGGAGATCTTCCGCAAAGAGGCGCAAACCCATTTGGGCAGTCTCAATCGTTTTCTCGATCAGGCCGCTGAACATGTACCGTTGCAGGCCAGCGACGAGTTGCAGCGTGCCCTGCATACGCTCAAGGGCAGTGCCTCCATGGCCGGCGTGTTGCCGATTGCCGAACTGGCGGCGCCACTGGATCAGCTGGCCCGGGAATACAAGGCGCACCTGATCGCACTGGATCTGGACGAAGTCGAATTGCTGCTGGAGGCCGAGGGGTTGTTCCGTCTCGGCTTGCGCCAGCTCAAGCGCGATCCGCTGGCCGAGATTCCCGGCGCGCTGGCTTTGATCGAACGCGCCAAGGCGCTGCTGGCCGAACGCCTGGAACATCTGCTGAGCACCCCGAATACCGGGCTGCGCATCAAGCGCGACCCGCAACTGATCAACAACTTCCTCGCCCAGGGCATGGACATCCTGCTGGACGCCGAAAGCCTGTTGCAGCGTTGGCAGCAGCATCCTGGCGAACGCCAGGAACTCAGTGCGCTGCTGGACGAATTGACCACCCTCGGCGAAGGCGCACACCTGGCCGACCTGCACCCGGTGGATGAACTGTGCGAGGCGTTGCTCGATCTTTATGGTGCCGTGGAGGAAAGCAGCCTGGCGGTCAGCGAGCGGTTTTTCCACGAGGCGCAGGGCGCCCACGAAGCACTGATCAACATGCTCGACGAACTGGCCGCCGGCCAGGAAGTCAGCCCGCAACCGCAACGGATCAGGGCCTTGCGCGAACTGCTCGATGAGGGCCTCGACCCGTCGGCCATGGGCCTGATCCGCAGCGATGGCAGCCGCACCCTGAGCATCCACGAGCTGGGCGCCGCCACCGTCGAACTAGCGCACACGCTACCCCCTGTAGGAGCGAGCCCGCTCGCGATGGACGCTAACGATGACGCGTTGTCATTGGATAAACGCGGCGCCGGTGAGCCCATCGCTGGCAAGCCAGCTCCTACAGAGAGTCGTGTCGTCGGCGTGGACGATGAGATCGTCGCGATCTTCCTCGAAGAGGCGGTGGATATCCTCGAAAGCGCCGGCCAGGCCTTGCAGCGCTGGATGCGCGATTCGGACAACGCCGCACCGCTGTCGTCGCTGCAACGGGATTTGCACACCCTCAAGGGCGGTGCGCGGATGGCCGAAGTGGGGCCGGTCGGCGACCTGGCCCATGAACTGGAAATCCTTTACCAGGGCCTGGTGGACCGTCGCTACGCGTTCAGTGAACCACTGGCGTTGCTGCTGCAACAAAGCCATGAGCGGCTGGCGTTGTACCTCGAACAATTGCAACGCAAGCAGCCACTGGACGATGCCAATGAGCTGATCGAGGCGATTCGTGCGTACCGCCAAGGTCATGCGGGCATCGCCGAGGCTGTCCAACCAGGCACCGACAATGGCTCGGCGGGGCATGATCCGGAATTGCTCGAGATCTTCCTCGAGGAGGGCTTCGACATCATCGAAAGCTCCGGCGCCGCGCTGGAGCGCTGGCAGGCGCAGCCGTCGAATCGCCAGGAAGTGGAAACCCTCCTGCGTGACCTGCACACCCTCAAGGGCGGGGCGCGCATGGTGGAAATCGCCGCGATTGGCGATCTGGCCCATGAACTGGAATTCCTCTACGAAGGCCTGTCCGCCGGCGTGTTGCAACCGACACCGCCGTTGTTCGAATTGTTGCAACGCAGCCACGACCGGCTGGCGCAGATGCTCGACGCGGCCCGCGCCGGCGAGCCGATGCCACCGGCCGACCGTTTGATCGATGCGATCAAGAACTTCAGCCACCCGGGCGTACCTGAGGCGCCCGCGCCGGTCGCCGCACCGCCCACGATCAAGGCCGAACCGTTGGCGCCGGCGCCCGAGGCCGGCGCCGACATGGTCAAGGTCTCGGCGGAGTTGCTTGACGACCTGGTCAACCTGGCGGGCGAAACCTCGATTTTCCGTGGCCGTATCGAACAACAGGTCAACGATGCGCACACGGCCCTGAGCGAGATGGAAACCACCATCGAGCGGATGCGCGACCAGTTGCGTCGCCTCGACACCGAAACCCAGGGGCGGATTCTCAGCCGGCAGCAAGTCGATGCCGAACGCCTCGGCTACGAGGAATTCGACCCGCTGGAAATGGATCGCCATTCACAGTTGCAGCAACTGTCCCGGGCCTTGTTCGAATCGGCTTCCGACTTGCTCGACCTCAAGGAAACCCTCGACCGGCGCAACCTCGATGCGCAAAACCTGCTGCAGCAGCAGGGCCGCATCAACACCGAGTTGCAAGAAGGCCTGATGCGCACGCGCATGGTGCCGTTCGAACGCATGCTCCCGCGTTTGCAGCGCATCGTTCGCCAGGTGTCCAGCGAGCTGGGCAAGGACGTGGATTTCATCGTCGACAACGCCGAAGGCGAGATGGATCGCAACGTTCTCGAACGCATGGCCGCGCCGCTCGAACACATGCTGCGCAACGCCGTCGACCATGGTCTGGAGTCGGTTGAGGCGCGACTGGCAGCGGGAAAACCGGCCAAGGGCAAGATCACCCTCGACCTGCTGCGCGAGGGCGGCGACATTATTTTCGACATCCGCGATGACGGCGCCGGTGTGCCGCTGGAGGCGGTGCGGCGCAAGGCGATCAAGCGTGGTTTGCTCGCCGCGGACAGCATCATCAGCGATCACGACGTGTTGCAGTTCATCTTGCAACCGGGCTTTTCCACCGCCGAGAAAGTCACCCAGATTTCCGGGCGCGGCGTCGGCATGGACGTGGTGCATGAAGAGGTGCGGCAACTGGGCGGCACCATGAGCATCGACTCGGTGCCGGGGCAGGGCGTGCACTTTCGCATCCGCTTGCCGTTTACCGTGTCGGTCAACCGGGCGCTGATGGTGCATTGCGGTGAAGACCAATACGCGATCCCGCTCAATACCATCGACGGCATCGTCCGCGTGCTGCCCAACGAGCTGGAAGGGCATTACCGTCTCGATCCGCCGACGTACGAATACGCCGGGCAATGTTACGAGTTGTGCTATCTGGGTGAGCTGCTGAAAACCAGTCCACGTCCGAAACTGTTGGGCCAGAGCCTGCCGTTGCCGGTGTTGCTGGTGCAATGCAACGAGCGGCACATCGCGGTGCAAGTGGATGCGATGGCCGGCACCCGCGAGATCGTGGTCAAGAGCCTCGGGCCTCAATTCGCGGCGGTGCAGGGGGTGTCCGGGGCGACGATTCTCGGCGATGGCCGGGTGGTGCTGATTGTCGATTTGCTGGCGCCGATCCGTGCCATGCAGGCCCGTGTGCCGCAGCGTCCGGCGGGGCAAGAGGTCGAGGCCGAGCCGCAGCGCCCGCTGCTGGTGATGGTAGTCGACGACTCGGTCACCGTGCGCAAGGTCACCAGCCGTTTGCTCGAACGCCACGGCATGAACGTGCTGACCGCCAAAGACGGGGTCGATGCCATGCTGCTGCTCGAAGAGCACGTACCCGACCTGATGCTGCTGGACATCGAGATGCCGCGCATGGACGGCTTCGAAGTCGCGACCCAGGTGCGCAACGATGAACGCCTGCAACACCTGCCGATCATCATGATCACCTCGCGCACCGGGCAGAAACACCGCGACCGCGCCATGGCCATCGGCGTCAACGACTACCTCGGCAAGCCGTACCAGGAATCGGTGCTGCTCGAAAGCATCGCCTTGTGGAGCAAGATCCATGCTTGAACACCGCACCAGCAACCTCACTGGCCTGCTGTTGCCGTTGGCCGACCGCAACCTGATCCTGCCCAACGTCGCCGTGGCCGAGTTGATCGATTACCAGCCACCGGGGACCTTCGACCTCGACACGCCACCGTGGTACCTGGGCCTGGTGACATGGCGCGACCGGCAGATTCCGCTGCTGAGTTTCGAATCGGCCTGCGGGCAGAAAATCGTCATCGGCGAGCGTGCGCGGATCGTCATCCTCAATGCCCTGGGCGGGCGTCCCGAACTGAAATTCATCGCCGTACTGGTGCAGGGGATTCCGCGGTCCTGCAAGCTCGACAGTCAATTGAGCTATGTCGACGTGCCGTTGTGTGCGCTGGAGCAGGCGGCGGTGCAAGTGGGGGAACAGGTGGCCAAGGTGCCGGATTTGTTGGCGTTGGAGGCGTTGTTGGTGGATGCCGGATTGGTCGATTGATCCCTGCTTTTGTGTTGAGGGTGCTGGCCTCTTCGCTGGCAAGCCAGCTCCTACAGTGGGCCTGCGGTGGACACAAAACCCTGTAGGAGCTGGCTTGCCAGCGAAGGCGTCAGCCCGGGCAACCATTACCCTAAGCGTAACGATCCACCTCTCTGGTTGATTGATGCCCCCACTCAACCCTCCTAAGGTGACCCCCACGACAGCGAACCCGTGGAGTGGTCATGACAACAACAATATCCCCCGACTCGCGATGGACGCGGCGGCGCAGCGAAAAGCAACGGCGTCTCGAGCTGGTGCGGGGCCTGGCCGACGGAGTGGTGCTGCCCACCGACAACATTGTCGCGGCGCTTGAAGCGTTGATCCTGCCCGGCGACCGCGTGGTGCTCGAAGGCAACAACCAGAAGCAGGCGGATTTCCTCTCGCGCTCCCTGGCCAAGGCTGACCCCGCGAAGCTGCATGACCTGCACATGATCATGCCCAGTGTCGGCCGCGCCGAGCACCTGGACCTGTTCGAACGCGGCATCGCCCGCAAGCTCGATTTTTCCTTTGCCGGCACCCAGAGCCTGCGCATCAGCCAGTTGCTCGAAGACGGCCTGCTGGAAATCGGCGCCATCCACACCTACATCGAACTCTACGCCCGGCTGGTGGTGGACCTGATTCCCAACGTCGTGCTCTCGGCCGGGTTCATGGCCGACCGCGCCGGCAATATCTACACAGGTCCCAGCACCGAAGACACTCCGGCGCTGATCGAACCCGCGGCGTTCAGCGACGGCATCGTCATCGTCCAGGTCAACCAGTTGGTCGACGACGTCAGCGATCTGCCACGCGTCGATATTCCCGCCTCCTGGGTCGACTTCGTGGTGGTGGCCGACAAGCCGTTCTACATCGAACCGCTGTTCACCCGTGACCCACGGCACATCAAGCCGGTGCACGTGTTGATGGCGATGATGGCGATCCGTGGCATCTACGAAAAACACAACGTGCAGTCGCTCAACCACGGTATCGGTTTCAACACCGCCGCCATCGAATTGATCCTGCCGACCTACGGCGAATCCCTCGGCCTCAAAGGCAAGATCTGCCGCAACTGGACCCTCAACCCGCACCCGACGCTGATCCCGGCGATTGAAAGCGGCTGGGTCGAAAGCGTGCATTGCTTCGGCACCGAATTGGGCATGGAGAACTACATTGCGGCGCGCCCGGACGTGTTCTTCACCGGGCGCGATGGCTCCCTGCGTTCCAATCGAATGTTCAGCCAACTGGCCGGTCAATACGCCGTGGACCTGTTCATCGGCGCGACGCTGCAGGTCGATGGCGACGGTCATTCTTCCACCGTGACCCGTGGGCGCCTGGCCGGTTTCGGCGGCGCACCGAACATGGGCCACGACCCGCGCGGTCGTCGCCACGGCACGCCGGCCTGGCTCGACATGCGCAATACTGACGTCGCCGAGCCGATGCTCGAACGCGGCAAGAAACTGGTGGTGCAGATGGTCGAGACCTTCCAGGAGGGCGGCAAACCGACCTTCGTCGAAACCCTCGATGCGGTGGAGGTGGCGAAGAAAAGCGGCATGCCGCTGGCGCCGATCATGGTCTACGGCGACGACGTGACCCACCTGTTGACCGAAGAAGGCATCGCCTACCTGTACAAGGCCCGCTCGCTGCAAGAACGCCAGGCGATGATCGCCGCCGTCGCCGGGGTGACTGCCATCGGCCTGCGCCACAACCCGAAAGACACCGCACGTATGCGCCGCGAAGGCCTGATCGCCTTGCCCGAAGACCTCGGCATCCGCCGCACTGACGCCACCCGGGAACTGCTCGCGGCGAAAAGCGTGGCCGACCTGGTGGAATGGTCCGGTGGCCTCTACAACCCGCCCGCCAAGTTCAGGAGCTGGTAATGCACGCACTCAACCTGCAACCAAAAACCCTGAGCCTGGCCGAGCGGCTGGCGGACCTGGCGGTGGACGCGCTGATCGACGAGGCTGACTTGTCGCCGAAACCGGCGCTGGTCGACCGTCGTGGCAATGGCGCCCACACCGATTTGCACCTGGGGCTGATGCACGCTTCGGCACTGAGCTTGTGGCCGGCGTTCAAGGAAATGGTGGAAGCCGCCACTGAGTTCGGCGAAGTCGGCTTGCCGTTGCGCGAGGCGCTGGGGCGGATCGGCCGCGAAGGCGAGCAGTCAATGCTCGACACCACGGCCGGCGTGAACACCCATCGCGGGGCGATCTGGGCCTTGGGCTTGCTGGTCACCGCCGCTGCGTTGGAACCGAAAGCCTGCGACGCCAACAGCGTGACGTTGCGTGCAGCACGGTTGGCCTTGCTCGACGACTGTTTTGCACCGCGCCCGCTCAGCCACGGCGCGCAAGTCGCCCAGCGCTACGGCGCTCGCGGTGCCCGTGAAGAAGCGCAGTTCGGTTTCCCGGCGGTCACCCAGCGCGGGTTGCCGCAACTGCTGCGCAGCCGTGCTGCCGGCCATGGCGAGCAGAACGCCCGGCTCGATGCCTTGCTGGCGATCATGACCGGGCTGGCCGACACCTGCGTGTTGTACCGCGCCGGTGAGCATGGCCTGCACGCCATGCAATCCGGCGCCCGCGCGGTGCTCGACGCGGGCGGCAGTGCCAGCCTCGCGGGCCGTCGCCGCCTGCATGAACTGGATCAACAACTCATCGCTTTGAATGCCTCGCCCGGTGGTGCCGCCGACTTGCTCGCCGCCACCCTGTTGCTCGACCGTATCGAGCGCGACGGCATCCTTCAGGGAGCCTTTTGATGGAAACCTTATCGTTTGAATTCCCCGCCGGGCAGCCGCCACGCGGACGCACCCTGGTCGGCTGTGTCGGCTCAGGCGACCTGGAAGTGCTGATCGAGCCAGGTAAGGCCGGCAAGCTGACGATCAACGTGCAGACCTCGGTCAACGGCAGTGAACAGCGCTGGCAGCATCTGTTCGCACGCATGTTCGACGGGCAAACACCCCCGGCCATGGCCATCGACATCCACGATTTCGGCGCCACCCCCGGCGTGGTGCGCCTGCGCCTGGAACAAGGCTTCGAGGAGATCGGCCATGACTGATAGCGCAGCCTTGCTCAACAAACACAGCTTCGTCGAACTCGGTGCCCGGCAGCGGGCCAAGGCCTTGCTCGACGCCGGCACCTTTCGCGAGTTGCTCGACCCGTTTCAACGAATCATGTCACCGTGGCTCTCGCGTCAGGGCGTGGTGCCGCAAGCCGACGACGGCGTGGTGATCGCCAAGGGCAGCCTCGATGGGTTGCCGGTGGTGATCGCGGCCATCGAAGGCGCATTCCAGGGTGGCAGCCTTGGTGAAGTCGGCGGGGCAAAGATTGCCGGTGCACTGGAACTGGCCGCCGAGGACAACCGCAACGGCATCCCGACCCGCGCCATGCTGCTGCTGGAAACCGGTGGCGTGCGCCTGCAGGAAGCCAACCTCGGCCTGGCGGCGATTGCCGACATCCACGCCGCGATTGTCGATTTGCAGCAGTACCAACCCGTGGTCGGTGTGGTGGCGGGCAGCGTCGGTTGCTTTGGCGGCATGTCGATTGCCGCCGGCTTGTGCAGCTATCTGTTGGTGACCCAGGAAGCGCGCCTCGGCCTGAACGGCCCGCAGGTGATCGAACAGGAGGCCGGGCTTGAGGAATACGACTCCCGCGACCGGCCCTTCATCTGGAGCCTGACCGGTGGCGAGCAGCGTTTCGCCAGTGGCCTGGTGGATCGCTATGTTGCCGACGACGTGGCGCAGATTCGCCAGCAAGTCGGCGAATTGTTCGGGCAAGGTTTGCCGGCACAACCGCGCAGCCGTCAGGTCGATGTGTTCCTGCAACGCTTGGCCCGGCTGAACGCCGAACCGCAAATCGAGCCGTCGGTGGTTCGCGACCTGTATCAAGGAGAACGACCATGAGTGCCTATTCCCTGCGCGGCTTGCACTGGTTCAACGCCTTGAGTGCCGGGGCGAAAACGGTCGGAGGTTTGCCCGCATCGCTGAAGGTCGCCGATGGCGTGCTGGGCGACCAGCCGGTGCGTTTCATTGCAGTGGTGGCCGATCCGGACAACCGCTTTGTCCGTGCCCGCAATGGCGAGGTCGGCCTGCTCGAAGGCTGGGGCCTGGCGAAAGCGGTGGATGAGGTGATCGCTGCCGATGCCGACAACGCGCACAAGCGCGCGTTGATCGCCATTGTCGACGTGCCGAGCCAGGCTTACGGCCGGCGCGAAGAAGCCCTCGGCATTCATCAGGCGCTGGCCGCGGCGGCGGACAGTTATGCTCGTGCTCGCCTGGCCGGTCATGCGGTGATCGGTTTACTGGTGGGCAAGGCGATGTCCGGGGCGTTTCTGGCCCACGGTTATCAGTCCAACCGCTTGATCGCCCTGCGCGATCCGGGGGTGATGGTGCACGCCATGGGCAAGGCCTCGGCGGCGCGGGTGACCTTGCGCAGCGTCGAAGAACTCGAAGCCCTGGCGGCCAGCGTGCCGCCGATGGCCTATGACATCGACAGCTATGCCAGCCTTGGCTTGCTCTGGGAAACCTTGTCGGTGGAGCAGATCGAGCAGCCAACAGCAGCGGACCAGGCGCGGGTGACCGAGTGCCTGGCTCAGGCGATCGCCGATGTCGGCGCCGGTGCTCGTGATCTGAGCGGCCGCCTCGGTGCCGGCAATCGTGCGGCGTCGAGCCAGGTTCGCCAATTGCTGAGAGCGCAGTGGTGAATAGGCTGCTGGCCCACGACCTGCTGTGGGGCATGACCGCGCAGCAGCTGCCGGCGGATGCGCCTGCCTGGGCGGTCGAGTCGCTCGACGCCGGGCAGCCGGTGGTGGTACGGCGCGCGGTGTCGGCGCCGGATCGGATCGCCGTCGGTGTGCGGGGTCGTTTGCGTGAGCAACGCTTCGCGACCTCGATGGCGATCGCAGCGATTTCCCGCCGCGTCGCGCCGGAAGAACTCTGCCATGTCGACAGCGCCCGCGATCTGCCGGCACTGGCTGCCTTGGCTCAATTGCGCCCCGTCCTCGATGCGGGTGGCTGGACCTGGGGGGTCAGCGGCAGCGCCGGGTTTGAACTGGCCAGCGGCTTTGCCGCGCTGCATGAGGGCAGCGACCTGGACCTGATTCTGCGCACGCCACAGCTTCTGGCGCGTGAGCAGGCGCGAGAACTGGTGGCGATGCTCGATGCGGCGCCTTGCGCGGTGGACATGCAATTGCAGACACCGCTGGGCGCGGTTGCCTTGCGCGAGTGGGCGGGCAGTTCGCATCGCGTGTTGCTGAAAAATGCCGTCGAAGCTTGCCTGGTGACGGATCCGTGGGACCCGCGGGAGCAAGCAGCGTGAGCAGCTTGCTGGTGTTTCCGGGACAAGGCGCGCAGCAGCCGGGCATGCTCCAGCGCTCGCCTGGGGAAACGCTGGACGAGGCGAGCGATTTGCTCGGTGAAGCGGTGAGGTTGCTTGATTCTGCCGAGGCATTGCAGTCGACGAGGGCCGTTCAACTGTGCCTGTTGATTGCCGGTGTCGCCGCTGCACGCCAGTTGGTGATGGCCCCGGACTACGTGGCCGGCTTGTCGATTGGTGCCTACCCGGCAGCGGTGGTGGCTGGCGCCCTGAGCTTCAGCGATGCGTTGCATCTGGTCAGCTTGCGCGGTGAGTTGATGCAACAGGCTTATCCACAGGGCTACGGCATGACGGCAATCATCGGCCTGGACCTGGTCACGGTGGAGTCTTTGTTGGCGCAGGTGCATTGCGCAGAAATGCCGGTTTATCTGGCCAACATCAACGCCGATAACCAAGTGGTGATTGCCGGTAGCGATGTGGCGATGCAAGCGGTGGCCGAGTTGGCAAAAGCGTGCGGGGCCGGGTTGGCGAAACGTCTGGCGGTCAGCGTGCCTTCGCACTGTCCGTTGCTGGAGGCACCTGCACACGCTCTCGCCGACGCTTTCGCCAACGTAGCGATACAGACACCGAAGATCGGCTACCTGAGTGGCAGCCGCGCACGTCCGCTGCTCAAACCAGAAGCCTTGCGCGACGACCTGGCTTTCAACATGTGCCGCGTCGTCGATTGGCGAGGCACGGTTCAAAGCGCCTATGAGCGCGGCGTACGGCTACAAATCGAACTGCCGCCCGGTGCGGTGCTGACCGGGCTGGCGCGCCGGGTGTTCGAGCAGGGCACCGTGATGGCTTTCGACGGCGCTCGGATCGATACCTTGCAGGCGCTGATGCGTGAGGAGGGCAGCCGCCACTCTTAAATCACCGACTCAGGCTTCGAACAACAAAAACAACATTCGAAATGCACTATGAGGACTACAACAATGATTATCTACGGTGTGGCGTTTCTCGCCTTTTGTACCCTGGTGGGCATTTTCATCGGCGAGCTGCTCGGCAAGTTGATTGGCGTGCCGGCCAACGTCGGTGGTGTCGGGATTGCGATGCTGCTGTTGATCGGCCTCGGCAGCTACCTGAATAAAAACGGTTGGTTCAAGGGCAAGACCGAGCAGGGCGTGGAGTTCTGGAGCGCGGTCTATATCCCGATTGTGGTGGCCATGGCCGCACAGCAGAACGTGTATGGCGCCCTCAAGGGTGGGCCAATGGCGATCCTGGCGGGGACAGCGGCGGTGGTGATCGCGTTTGCCCTGGTACCGGTGCTGGTGCGTATCGGTAACAAAGCGCCGGCGCCGATCAATCCTGCGAAGACACTGGGGTAATTGCCATGTACGAATCGATGATGAAGGCGATTACCGGTTACGGCCTGATCAGCGGCTTTCTGATTGTGGGCGTGACCATGTGGGTGTCCTACTGGATCTCCAATACATTCACCAAAGGTCGCCTGCACGGCTCGGCCATTGCCATTATTCTCGGGCTGCTGCTGTCCTATGTTGGCGGTGCGCTGACCGGTGGCCAGAAGGGCGTGGTGGATATTCCGTTGTTGTCCGGGATCGGATTGCTGGGTGGCGCCATGTTGCGGGACTTCGCCATTGTCGCGACGGCGTTTGGCGTGAGTATCGAGGAGCTCAAGCGTGCCGGGTTTGTCGGCGTGCTGGCACTGTTTGTCGGCGTGGGGACTTCGTTCGTTGCCGGCGTTGCCGTGGCCATGGCCTTCGGTTACACCGATGCCGTGAGCCTGACCACCATCGGTGCCGGCGCTGTCACCTACATCGTCGGCCCTGTGACCGGCGCCGCCATCGGTGCCAGCTCCGAGGTCATGGCACTGTCGATTGCGGCGGGGCTGATCAAGGCGATCCTGGTGATGGTCATGACGCCGTTCGTGGCACCGATGATCGGTTTGAACAACCCGCGCAGTGCGGTGATCTTCGGCGGTTTGATGGGCACTTCCAGTGGTGTTGCCGGCGGGCTGGCGGCGACCGATCCGAAACTGGTGCCTTATGGTTGCCTCACCGCAGCGTTCTATACCGCGCTGGGCTGCCTGCTCGGTCCATCGGTGTTGTTTTTGATCATGCGTGGGTTGTTGGGGTAGGGCGTTGGTTTCGGGTTGACTGTACCGACGTCTTCGCCGGCAAGCCGGCTCCTACAAGGACAGCGTAGGAGCTGGCTTGCCAGCGAAGGGTGCCACAAGGTTTCAAACCTGCCGATTGGCATACATCCGGCACTCCGCCAACAACGCCAGCAAATTCGGATCGCGCTCCTTGGCCTTGAGGAACACCACGCCAATGTGCTGCTGCAAACGGTACTTTTCCTGCAACGGGATCAGTTTCACCCGGTTCTCGTACACCGCCGCAATCCGCCCGGGCAGTAACGCATAACCCACGCCCGAGCTGACCATGCTCAGCAGGGTGAAAATGTCGTTGACCTGCATCGCCACCTTCGGCTCGAACCCGGCCTGCTCGAACACGCGCTTGCCATCCTGGTGGGTGGCGAAGCCCTGGGTCAGGGTGATGAAGGTCTCGTCACGGACCTCGGCCAGGTCGACTTCGCGGCGCTGGGCGAACGTCGAGTCGGCGGGCGTGGCGAGGAAGATGTCGTCGGAGAACAGCGCAATGTGCTCGCAGTCCGGGTCGCTGACGCTGTCGTCCAGCGACACCAGGATGGCGTCGACTTCCATGTTTTTCAGCTTGTAGAGCAAGTCGATATTGGAGCCCAGGATCAGGTCGATGTTGAGTTCGCTGCGGCGGATCTTCAAACCCATGATCAATTGCGGCACGGTCTTCACAGTCAGCGAATACAGCGAGCCCAGCTTGAAGCGCTCGGCGGAGAACCCGGCGGCCTCGCGAGTCAGGCGCACGCTTTCGACCACGTCCTGCACCAGCTTCTGCGCCCGTTCTTCGAGCACGAATGCACTTTCCAGCGGCGTCAGGTTGCGCCCTTCATGCTTGAACAGCGGGCAGCGCAGGGCGCTTTCCAGGGAATGGATGGCGCGGTGCACGCTGACGTTGCTGGTCTGCAACTCGGCGGCGGCCCGTGCCAGGTTGCCGGTGCGCATGAAGGCCAGGAACACCTCGAGTTTTTTCAGGGTCAACTCTTCATCGATCAGCATGGGGTGGGCTCTTATTCGAATGCCTCGATTGTGCCTAATTCCATAAGTCCACGCTGAACTCCATGACCCCTTCGCCGGCAAGCCGGCGCCTACAGGGGGCATTTTTGTTCTGAAACATTGCGCTTTTACGCTTCAGGCCTGAGCCTTGCGCGGTGCGTTGATGACATTCGAGGTGAGCGACACATGTATCACGGGGAAAGACTGAACGCCTGGACGCATTTGGTCGGGGCAGCGGCGGCGTTTGTTGGTGGGGTGTGGCTGATTGTGCTGGCCAGTCTCGACGGCAGTCCGTGGAAAATAGTCAGCATGGCGATCTACGCCTTTACCTTGCTGGTGCTCTACAGCGCGTCGACCGTGTATCACAGCGTGCGCGGGCGCAAGAAAGCGATCATGCAGAAAGTCGATCACTTTTCGATCTACCTGCTGATCGCCGGTAGCTACACGCCGTTCTGCCTGGTGACTCTGCGCGGGCCGTGGGGTTGGACCTTGTTCGGGATCGTCTGGGGGCTGGCGCTGATCGGCATCCTGCAGGAGATCAAGCCACGCTCGGAAGCGCGGATCCTGTCGATCGTGATTTATGCGGTGATGGGCTGGATCGTGCTGGTGGCGGTCAAGCCGTTGCGGGCGGCGCTGGGCAATGCCGGGTTTGCCTGGCTGGCGTCGGGCGGGGTGATGTACACCGTGGGGATCATTTTTTTCGCCCTCGATCATCGCCTGCGCCATGCCCACGGGATCTGGCATTTGTTCGTGATTGCCGGGAGTTTGCTGCACTTTGTGGCGATATTTTTTTATGTCTTGTAGGCCGATTCGCCGGCAAGCCGGCTCCTACAAGGAATGCGAAACTTCTATAGGAGCTGGCTTGCCAGCGAAGGCGGACTAGAAATCACCCCAAAGCTGCTGGGCCACCGCCAACGCTACAACTGGCGCCGTCTCGGTGCGCAACACCCGCGGCCCCAGTCGCGCCGCATGGAAACCGGCGCCCTTGGCCTGATCCACCTCGGCATCCGACAGTCCACCCTCCGGCCCGATCAAGAACGCCAGCGTCGCAGGCTTGGCGTGGCTCACCAGCGGCTCGGCCACCGGGTGCAGCACCAGCTTCAACTCGGCCTGCGTCTGCTTCAACCAATCGGCCAGCAACAGCGGCGGGTGAATCACCGGCACCCGTGAGCGCCCGCACTGCTCGCAGGCGCTGATCGCCACCTGGCGCCAGTGCAGCAGGCGTTTGTCGGCGCGTTCGTCCTTGAGCCGCACTTCACAGCGGTCGCTGAAGATCGGGGTGATTTCAGTCACGCCCAGTTCCGTGGCTTTCTGGATCGCCCAGTCCATGCGTTCGCCCCGGGACAAACCCTGGCCGAGATGGATCTGCAACGGCGACTCGACCTGGCCGTCGAATTGTTCGTCGACCTGCACCACCACGCGCTTCTTGCCGACCTCGACCAGCCGAGCAAGAAACTCATGCCCCGAACCGTCGAACAACTGCAACGCATCGCCCTCGGCCATGCGCAGCACGCGGCTGATGTAGTGGGCCTGGGCTTCGGGCAACTCGTGCTCGCCGGTGCTCAGGGGGGTGTCGACGAAGAAGCGGGACAGTCTCATGCTGGGTCTCTGTAATTCTTGTGCAGGTCTTTGGGGCGCCTTCGCTGGCAAGCCAGCTCCTACAGGTCAGGGACCCCATACAAATTTGTGGCAAACACCAATCACTGTAGGCGCTGGCTTGCCAGCGAAAGCGATCGGCCAGATCCCACAGGATTAAGCTTGAAATCAATCAGCCCGGATCACGGAACCCCGGGTGGAAATCCTTCGGCACCGCCACGCTGACGCTGTCACGGGTCGCGATGTCGATGCCTTCGCTGGCCACTTCGGCCAGGAAGGCGATCTGCTCGGGCGTGATCACATAAGGCGGCAGGAAATACACCACGCTGCCCAACGGGCGCAGCAGGGCGCCGCGCTCCAGCGCATGCTGGAACACCTTCAGGCCACGGCGTTCCTGCCACGGATACGCCTCTTTGCTCGCCTTGTCCTTGACCATCTCGATGGCCAGTACCATGCCGGTCTGGCGCACTTCGGACACGTTCGGGTGATCGACCAGGTGTGCGGTGGAGGAAGCCATGCGCTGCGCCAGGGCCTTGTTGTTCTCGATGATGTTGTCTTCTTCGAAGATATCCAGGGTCGCCAGGGCCGCCGCGCAGGCCAGCGGGTTGCCGGTGTAGCTGTGCGAATGCAGGAAGGCGCGCAGGGTCGGATAGTCGTCGTAGAAGGCGCTGTAGACCTCATCGGTGGTGATGCACGCCGCCAGCGGCAGGTAACCGCCGGTCAGGGCCTTGGACAGGCACAGGAAATCAGGGCGGATGCCGGCCTGTTCGCAGGCGAACATCGTCCCGGTACGGCCGAAGCCGACGGCGATTTCGTCGTGGATCAGGTGCACGCCGTAGCGGTCGCAGGCTTCGCGCAACAGCTTGAGGTACAGCGGGTGATACATGCGCATGCCACCGGCGCCCTGGATCAGCGGCTCGACAATCACCGCCGCCACCGTGTCATGGTGTTCGGCCAGGGTCTGTTCCATGGCCGCGAACATCGTGCGCGAGTGTGCTTCCCAACTCACGCCCTCGGGCCGCAGGTAGCAATCCGGGCTTGGCACCTTGATGGTGTCCATCAACAGTGCTTTGTAGGTTTCGGTGAACAGCGGCACGTCGCCCACCGACATCGCCGCCATGGTTTCGCCGTGGTAGCTGTTGGTCAGGGTGACGAAGCGCTTCTTGTTCGGTTGGCCGCGGTTGAGCCAGTAGTGAAAGCTCATTTTCAGCGCGACTTCGATGCAGGACGAGCCGTTATCGGCGTAGAAGCATCGCGTCAGGCCTTCCGGGGTCATCTTCACCAGGCGCTCGGACAACTCGATCACTGGTTGATGGCTGAAACCGGCAAGGATCACGTGCTCCAACTGATCGACCTGATCCTTGATGCGCTGGTTGATCCGCGGGTTGGCGTGGCCGAACACGTTGACCCACCAGGAACTGACCGCATCGAGGTAGCGTTTGCCTTCGAAGTCTTCCAGCCACACGCCTTCACCGCGCTTGATCGGGATCAGCGGCAGTTGTTCGTGATCTTTCATCTGGGTGCACGGGTGCCACAACACGGCGAGATCGCGCTGCATCCACTGATTATTCAGGCCCATTTTCACTCTCCTGGCGGTGGTCCGTGACGCGCGCGGACTAACAATCGCGCAAGCCTATGCAATGCGTGTCACCGGAACAACCCATTGTGTGGAATGAGCTACTTTGTATAGGCCGATAGACGTCGCTGGCGGCGTTTTGATGGCTGACGTATTCTTCGCGATTCTTGAGCCGTCTGGCTCGTAAAAACTGCTGTTTTTCCTCGTGTAATTCCGGAGTTCGCTGAATGTCTGTCGGTTGGCTGCGCGCCTGTGCGCTGGTAATGTTGGGGCTGTTCAGCGTGTCTGCGCTGGCCAAGGATAAAACCGCGATCGTGATCGGCGGCGGCCTGTCGGGCCTGACAGCCGCTTACGAACTGCAAAGCAAGGGCTGGCAGGTCACGCTGCTGGAAGCCAAGTCGAGCCTGGGCGGTCGCTCGGGCATGGCCACCAGCGAGTGGATCGGCAACGACAAGACCCAGCCGGTGCTGAACAAATACGTTTCGAGCTTCAAGCTGAGCGCCACGCCGGCCCCTGAGTTCGTGCGGACCCCGGGCTACCTGATCGATGGCGAGTATTTTTCCGCCGCTGACCTGGCAACCAAGCAACCGGCCACCGCCGAGGCGCTCAAGCGCTTCGACAAGACCGTGGACGACCTGGCACGCTCGATCGACGATCCAGAGAATCCAGCTGCCAACAACACGTTGCACGCGCTGGACCAGATCAACGTGTCGAGCTGGCTCGACAAGCAGAACCTGCCGGCCACCGCCCGTCAGTTGATCAACCAGGAAATTCGTACTCACTACGACGAACCTTCGCGCCTGTCGCTGCTGTACTACGCACAGCAAAGCCGCGTTTACCGTGGCGTCTCCGATCGTGACCTGCGCGCTTCGCGCCTGGTCGGTGGCAGCACCGTGCTGGCCCAGGCGTTCGTCAAACAACTGAAAACCATCAAGACCAGTTCCCCGGTCTCGGCGATTATCCAGGACAAGGACGGCGTGACCGTCAAAGTCGACAACGTCGGCTACCAGGCAGACTACGTCGTGCTGGCCGTGCCGTTGCGCGCACTGAACAAGATCCAGATGACCCCGGCACTGGACGCCCAACACCTGGCGGCGATCAAGGGCACCAACTACGGCTGGCGCGACCAGATCATGCTCAAGTTCAAGACGCCGGTATGGGAACCGAAGGCGCGCATGTCCGGTGAAATCTTCAGCAACGCCGGCCTGGGCATGTTGTGGATCGAACCGGCCCTGAAGGGCGGTGCCAACGTGGTCATCAACCTGTCCGGCGACAACGCCCGGGTGATGCAGGCGTTCGGTGACAAGCAGATGGTCGACCAGGTGTTGATCCGCCTGCACGCGTTCTTTCCACAGGCTCGCGGTTCGTTCACCGGCTATGAAATCCGTCGCTACAGCACCGATCCGTCCACCGGCGGCGCCTACCTGGCCTACGGCCCGGGTCAGATCAGCAAATACTGGCGCTTGTGGGAACGTCCGATCCAGCGCGTCACCTTCGCGGGCGAACACACCGACACCTTGTACCCAGGCACTCTGGAAGGTGCGCTGCGCACCGGTCAGCGTGCGGCCAACCAGGTTGCAGACCTGGCGGCGGGCAAGTCGTTTGAACCGGCCAAAGTGCTTCCGGCAGCCGCGGCAGCAGGTGCTGGCGCAGCAGCGGCGAAGAAGGGCAACTTCTTCAGCAACCTGTTCGGTGGCTCGGATGACGAGAAGAAGCCAGAGCCGGTCAAGGCACCAGAGCCGGTAGCACCACCCGCGCCGGCACCTGCCCCGGTGGCTGCTCCGGCTCCGGTCGAAGCACCGAAGCCTGCGGCGGCACCGGCCAAAACCGAGCCAGCCAAGAAAGCCCCGGCGAAGAAGCCAGCCGCCAAGACCGAGACGAAAAAAGCCCCGGCCAAGGCGCCTGCCAAGAAAGCCGAGCCGGCCAAGAAACCTGCGGCTAAAGCGGCTGACGCACCGGCAACGGATGCCAAGGCGCAGTAAGGCGTAGAACTAAAAAAACGCGGCAGAAATGCCGCGTTTTTTTATGCCCAAAGAAAAACCGCATCACTTGTCGAATAAAGCGTTTGCCGGAAGTGTTCATGAGTTGGGCAACATTCTTGTACACAAATTTGGCCTTTAATCTTTTCTTAACTCGCACATTTCAGACTCTTGATCGTATTTTTCGATATTTCAAAGCGAAATTTTCCGCTTTAATTCGATAGATAACTCGATAGTCTTGGGCCAGCACTTACAGGGATCTAGGCAATGCAGCTACGAAACTCTACCTCCCGCTACGGCTGGGTCAGCATCTTCCTGCACTGGGGCGTGGCGCTGGCCGTCTTCGGTCTGTTCGCCCTGGGCCTGTGGATGGTTGATCTCGGTTACTACGACCCGTGGCGCAAGGCGGGCCCGGACCTGCACAAGAGCATCGGCCTGACGTTGCTGGCGTTCATGGTGTTTCGTGTGCTGTGGCGCTTCATCAGCCCACCGCCGCCCACCCTGGACAGCTACAGCCGCATGACGCGTCTCGGTGCAAAATTCGGCCATGCCTTTCTGTATCTCTGTCTGTTCGCTGTGATGATTGCCGGTTACCTGATTTCCACCGCAGAGGGTGTCGGGATTCCGGTGTTTGACTGGTTTGAAGTGCCTGCCCTGATCTCCGGACTGCCGGACCAGGCAGATACCGCCGGTGCGATTCACCTCTACCTGGCGTGGGCGCTGGTCATTTTTTCCGGCCTCCATGCGTTGGCAGCATTGAAGCACCACTTTATCGACCGTGATGTGACCCTCAAGCGAATGCTCGGTCGCAAAGCCTGAAGTTCAACCTCGACTCCCAAGGAAAACAAAGCATGTTGAAAAAGACTCTCGCCGCTCTGGCAATCGGCTCTGCCGTGCTGTCCGCCAACGTGATGGCTGCTGACTACACCGTCGACAAAACAGGCCAGCACGCCTTCGTCGACTTCAAGATCAGCCACCTGGGCTACAGCTACATCACCGGTACTTTCAAGGACATCGACGGCAAGTTCAGCTTCGACGCGGCCAAGCCTGAAGACAGCAAGATCGAGTTCAACGTCAACACCGCCAGCGTCTTCACCAACAATGCTGAGCGCGACAAGCACATCTCCAGCAAAGATTTCCTGAAAGTGGCTGACTTCCCTAAAGCCACCTTCGTGTCGACCAGCGTTAAAACCACCGGCAAAAACGCCGACGGTAAAGTCACTGCCGACGTGGCTGGCAACCTGACCATCGCTGGCGTGACCAAGCCGGTTGTGGTCAAGGCTACTTTCCTGGGTGAAGGCAAGGATCCATGGGGCGGCTACCGTGCCGGCTTCGAAGGCACCACCAGCATCAAGCGTTCTGATTTCGGCAAGATGATGGACCTGGGTCCACAGTCCGACGCCGTGGATCTGTATGTAACGTTTGAAGGTGTCCAGGCGAAGTAATTTTCGCCCCGACACAAAAACGCCCCTGATCGAAAGGTCAGGGGCGTTTTTTTATGGCTGAACGCAAATCCCCTGTAGGAGCGAGCCTGCTCGCGAAAAGGCCATCGCATTCAACGGCGATGTTGTCTGTGCGTAAGCCTTCGCCGGCAAGCCGGCTCCCACAGTGTCTGAGTCGTGCACAAAATCCGTGAGCACAGCTGAACCTGTAGGAGCTGGCTTGCCAGCGAAGGGGCCGGAACAATTAGCGGCGATGTTGTCTGTACGGACGCCTTCGCCGGCAAGCCGGCTCCCACAGTGTCTGAGTCGTGCACAAAATCCGTGAACACAGCTGAACCTGTAGGAGCTGGCTTGCCAGCGAAGGGGCCGGAACAATTAGCGGCGATGTTGTCTGTGCGGACGCCTTCGCCGGCAAGCCGGCTCCCACAGTGTCTGAGTCGTGCACAAAATCCGTGAATACAGCTGAACCTGTAGAAGCTGGCTTGCCAGCGAAGGGGCCGGAACAATTAGCGGCGATGTTGTCTGTACGGACGCCTTCGCCGGCAAGCCGGCTCCTACATGGGTTTGTGTAGGTCCATGAAAAATGCCCCGGTCTTTCGAGCCGGGGCATTTTTTTGTGGCGGGGATAACTCAGCGATTGCGGGTCAGCAATGCCGGTTTTTCACCACGAGGACGGCTCGGCAATTGATCGAGCTGCTCAGGCGTCGGGAAGCGGTCAGCCTTCGATTCCTTGTGCATGATCTTCGGCGCTGGGCCGCGCGGGTTCTGCACGGCCGGCTCGGCGCGCGGCTGGTCGTCACGGGCCGGGCGGCGGTTGCGTGAGTCTTCGCGGCGGGCCTGGCCGTCACGCGGTGCACCGCTACGCGGGCCGCTGCGCTTGGCCGGCGGGGTGCCGGTGCTGGCGCCATCGCTGCTGCGCGGACCGCTCTGGCGACCCTGTGGCTTGCCGCCACGCGGTGCACCTGAACCGGCAGCCGTGCCTTGTGCCGGAGCACCCGGACGACGACCACGGCCTTGGGCAGGCTTGTGCTGCGGCACGTAGTCGACGCGGTTACCGAAGTTATCCACATCGTCGTCGAGGAACTCGTCCGGGGCACGGTCAGCGGCAGCGCGTGGCGGTTGGCTCGGACGCTGTTCGCGGGCCGGGGTACCTTCACGTGGCTTTTGCTGGCGGGCAGGGCGCTCGCCACGTTCGGCGGCCGGTTTTTCCTTGCCCTTGTCCTTGCCTTTGTCCTTGCGACCACCGCCGCCACCGCCACCGTTCGGGCCATCGCCGCGTGGGCCACGTGGATTGCGCGGGTTACGCATGTCCGGACGCTCGCGCACTTCAGGCTTTTCAGCTTCCACGGCGCTGGCATCGAAGCCCATCAGGTCGCCGTCGGCGATTTTCTGCTTGGTCATGCGCTCGATGCTTTTCAGCAGTTTCTCTTCGTCCGGGGCGACCAACGAAATCGCCTCGCCCGAGCGACCGGCACGGCCGGTACGACCGATACGGTGCACGTAGTCTTCATCGACGTTCGGCAGTTCGAAGTTGACCACGTGTGGCAACTGGTCGATGTCCAAGCCGCGGGCGGCGATGTCGGTGGCGACCAGGATGCGCACGGTGCCGGCCTTGAAGTCCGCCAGGGCTTTGGTGCGGGCGTTCTGGCTCTTGTTGCCGTGGATCGCGACGGCGCTCAGGCCGTGCTTGTCCAGGTACTCGGCCAGACGGTTGGCGCCGTGCTTGGTGCGGGTGAACACCAGCACCTGTTCCCAGGCGCCGGCGGTGATCAGGTGTGCCAGCAGCGAACGCTTGTGGCTGGCCGGCAGGCGGAACACGCGTTGTTCGATACGCTCGACCGTGGTGTTCGGCGGCGTGACTTCGATGCGTTCCGGGTTGTGCAGCAGCTTGCCGGCGAGGTCGGTGATGTCCTTGGAGAAGGTCGCCGAGAACAGCAGGTTCTGGCGCTTGGCCGGCAGGCGTGCCAGCACTTTCTTCACGTCATGGACAAAACCCATGTCGAGCATGCGGTCGGCTTCGTCCAGCACGAGGATTTCCACGTGGGACAGGTCGACGCTGCCTTGGCCGGCGAGGTCGAGCAGGCGGCCAGGGCAGGCCACCAGCACGTCGACGCCACGGGACATGGCCTGGACCTGCGGGTTCATGCCGACACCGCCGAAGATGCAGGCGCTGACGAACTTCAGGTCACGGGCATAGACCTTGAAGCTTTCATGCACTTGGGCTGCGAGTTCGCGGGTCGGGGTCAGGACCAGCACGCGCGGTTGGCGCGGGCCGTGACGCTGGGATTTGTCCGGGTGACCGTTGGGGAACAACCGCTCCAGGATCGGAAGGGCGAAACCGCCGGTTTTACCAGTACCTGTCTGTGCCGCGACCATCAGGTCGCGACCTTGCAACACGGCGGGAATGGCCCGCTGTTGCACCGGAGTAGGCTCGGTATAGCCCGCCGCCTCGATGGCGCGGACTAAAGCCTCGGAGAGACCGAGGGAAGCAAAGGACATGAGAAATCCTGTTTTAGTTAGGGCTTGGCCCAATGGGAGTCTTGCCTGGCGCGAATGGCGTTTAAGGAGACGCTATCCCGTCCGGTCCTGCTGGGTTTCGAAGGCTCGTCTGCCGGCGCTCGCGCGGGCTGAAAGCTGCGCAGTAGCGGGGTCGAGATGCCTTGAACGATTCCGAGCGTCCGGGCGTGAGCCTGGCGGGAAGGCCGGAGTATAACAGAGCAATCACTGTGCGCTGCTTTCCTGCTGCTCAACGGTTTTTTCTGCCCAGGCCGTGGTTTTTTCGGCGGCCATGCTGGCGGCCGGTTCCGCGCCGTAGCGGGCGCTCAGTTCGGCGTAGGCGGGCTCGCGCTTGAAACGCTTGAGTTCGGCCCCGAAACGCTGCACCAGCAAGTCCATGCCCGCATTGCGGCGCACCGCGAGGTATTGGCTTTGCTGGCTGATGACAATGGGGTTCTCGGTGATCTTGTCGCGGATGCCCAGTTCATCGAGCAGATGCTGGCCCACCCGGCGGTCGGTAATCAGCAGGTCGATCCGCCCGCGCAGCAGCTTGCCGAAGTTGGCTTCATGGGTGGGCGCCGGCTCGCGGGTAAACAGCGTCGAATGGCTGAAGTCCTTGCTGTACAGGTAACCCGGCGAGGTGCCGACCGTCAGGCCGCGCAAGTCATCGAGGGTGCGAAACGGATGGGGGTGGGCATTGGCGTAGAACATCACGAACTGCACGTCCGACAGCGGTTCGCCGGGGTAGAGCAGGGTTGCGTCGCGCTCGTCGCTGTGAAAAATGTCCAGCGCGCCGTCGGCCTGGCCGGTTTCAAGCATCGACAGGCAGCGTTTCCAGGGCAGGAACTGCCACTCCACTTCGATGCCCAGGCGCTTGAAGACAATCGCGGTGGTTTCATAGTCCAGGCCCAGGGCTTTGCCGTTGTCTTCGTAGACGTAGGGCGCCCACGGTTCCGTGACAATGCGCAGCTTCTCGCCCCAGGCGGCAAAGCTCAGGCAAGTGCAGACAAGCGCGGCGATTAACTGCGTGATCAAAGGCATGGGCTTGAGATTACGACGAGAAACCGGAAAGAGCCAGAAACTGACCGCAGATGCTCTAACTCCGTGGATTGCCGCACATTTATAGTGCGTTGAAAGCAAAAGATCGCAGTCTGCGAAAGCGCCTACAGGCGGATGTTTAATCTCTGTAGGAGCTGGCACAGGCTGCGATCTTTTGATCGTGCTTTTACGACTTTTAGCGCGGCAACTTCAGGTTGTTCCACACCGCCAGGCTCGCGTCAGCCTGGTTCAGTGTGTAGAAGTGCAGCCCTGGCGCACCGCCCTGCAGCAGTTGTTCGCACATCTCGGTGATGACCTGTTCACCAAAGCGTTGAATGCTCTGGGTGTCGTCGCCGTAGGCTTCCAGTTGCTTGCGGATCCAGCGCGGGATTTGCGCACCGCAGGCATCGGAGAAGCGCGCGAGCTTGCTGTAGTTGGTGATCGGCATGATGCCCGGCACGATCGGGATGTTCACGCCCAGCGCCCGTACGCGTTCCACGAAGTAGAAGTAGCAGTCGGCGTTGAAGAAGTACTGGGTGATCGCGCTGTCGGCGCCGGCGTTGGCCTTGCGCACGAAGTTGGCGATATCGTCTTCGAAGTTGCGCGCTTGCGGGTGCATTTCCGGGTAGGCGGCGACTTCGATGTGGAAGTGATCACCGGTTTCTTCACGAATGAATTCCACCAGGTCATTGGCGTGGCGCATTTCGCCGCTGGCCATGCCCATGCCCGAAGGCAGGTCACCGCGCAGGGCAACGATGCGCTTGATGCCGGCGGTCTTGTACTGGGCCAGCAGACCGCGCAGGTCGTCCTTGCTGTCGCCGACGCAGGACAAGTGCGGCGCGGCAGGGACTTTGACTTCGCTCTCGAGCTGCAACACGGTGTTGAGCGTGCGATCACGTGTCGAACCGCCGGCGCCGTAGGTGCAGGAGAAGAAATCGGGGTTATAGGTGGCCAACTGGCGAGCAGTGGCGAGCAGCTTTTCATGCCCAGCATCGGTCTTCGTCGGGAAGAACTCGAAGCTGTAGCGACGATCTTGGGACATGGTCAGATCCTTGGAAACGCGTAAGCCTGAGGGGCCGGTTTGTCCGCATTCGCCAGCAAGCGGGCTCCTACAGGATTTACGTCGTACCGTCATGTTGCGTACGACTACTCACTTGTAGGAGCCGGCTTGCTGGCGATGCAGGCAACGCGGTGTATCAGAACACCGCTATTGCCGATCAGCGTATCAGTAGCGGTAAGCGTGCGGCTTGAACGGACCTTCTACGGTCACGCCGATGTACTCGGCCTGGGTCTTGGTCAGCTGGGTCACGACGCCGCCGAAGCCGCGGACCATTTCCAGGGCCACTTCTTCGTCGAGTTTCTTCGGCAGTACTTCAACGGTCAGGCGCTCGGCTTTCTGGGCTGGCGACAGGTCGGCGTACTTCTGGCCGAACAGGAAGATCTGCGCCAACACCTGGTTGGCGAAGGAACCGTCCATGATGCGACTTGGGTGGCCAGTGGCGTTGCCCAGGTTAACCAGGCGGCCTTCGGCCAGCAGGATCAGGTAGTCGTCGTTCTGTGGGTCGAAATCACCAGCGCCGGTGCGGTGGATCTTGTGCACCTGTGGCTTCACTTCTTCCCATGCCCAGTTCTTGCGCATGAAAGCGGTGTCGATTTCGTTGTCGAAGTGGCCGATGTTGCAGACAACAGCGCGCTTCTTCAGGGCCTTGAGCATGTTTGCGTCGCAAACATTGACGTTACCGGTGGTGGTCACGATCAGGTCGATCTTGCCCAACAGGGCCTTGTCGATGCTGGCTTCAGTGCCGGTGTTGATACCGTCGATGAACGGCGAAACCAGTTCGAAACCGTCCATGCAGGCTTGCATGGCGCAGATCGGGTCGACTTCGGAAACCTTAACGATCATGCCTTCCTGACGCAGGGACTGGGCCGAACCCTTGCCCACGTCGCCGTAGCCAATGACCAGCGCTTGCTTGCCGGACAGCAGGTGGTCGGTGCCGCGCTTGATCGCGTCGTTCAGGCTGTGACGGCAGCCGTACTTGTTGTCGTTCTTGCTCTTGGTCACCGAGTCGTTGACGTTGATGGCCGGGATTTTCAGCTCGCCCTTGGCCAGCATGTCCAGCAGGCGATGAACGCCAGTGGTGGTCTCTTCGGTCACACCGTGGACGCGATCCAGTACCTGTGGGTACTTGTCGTGCAGCAACTGAGTCAGGTCGCCGCCGTCGTCGAGGATCATGTTGGCGTCCCATGGCTGGCCATCTTTCAGGATGGTTTGCTCCAGGCACCACTCGTACTCTTGCTCGGTTTCACCTTTCCAGGCGAAAACCGGGATGCCGGCAGCGGCGATGGACGCAGCGGCCTGGTCTTGAGTCGAGAAAATGTTGCAGGACGACCAGCGCACTTCGGCACCCAGGGCAACCAGGGTTTCGATCAGCACGGCAGTCTGAATGGTCATGTGGATGCAGCCGAGGATCTTCGCGCCCTTGAGCGGTTGCTCTTCGGAGTACTTGCGGCGCAGACCCATCAGGGCTGGCATTTCGGATTCGGCGATGATGGTTTCGCGACGACCCCAGGCAGCCAGGGACATGTCGGCGACTTTGTAGTCGGTAAAATCTGCAGGCGTGTTGACAGCGCTCATGAAGAGCCTCCATTCGTAATGTATGCGAATGGGCGCCGTTGTGCGTTTAGTGCCCAACCTGAGGCCTGGCAACGCCCCATCCGAGCCTGACAGGTCGAACCTGCTGCAGCGCCCCTCGGACAGGTGGCGGGAAAACGGTATCAAGCGATGATGACCGTTTTGAAACGGGGGCGATTATAGCGGGCTATGCTGATCTTCCAAAGCGTTTCTGTCAGTCAATGTCCGAACGGTAATCGAGACCATAGTCGAAGCTTAATAGAGCTCTAGCCCGGGCTCTGCCATGATGCCGGGCATCAATCGGCAAGATGGTCAGGAGTGCATATGAATTTCCACACCCGCAAATGGGTAAAACCCGAAGACCTCAACCCCAACGGCACGCTGTTCGGTGGCAGCCTGTTGCGCTGGATCGACGAAGAAGCGGCGATCTACGCCATCGTCCAGTTGGGCAACCAGCGCGTCGTCACCAAGTACATTTCCGAAATAAACTTCGTCAGCGCCTCGCGCCAGGGCGACATCATCGAACTGGGCATCACCGCCACCGAGTTCGGCCGCACCTCGATCACCCTGACTTGTGAGGTGCGCAACAAAATCACCCGCAAGAGCATCCTCACCGTGGAAAAAATGGTCTTCGTGAACCTCGGTGAAGACGGCCTGCCGGCACCGCACGGCCGGACCGAGATCAAGTACGTCAAGGACCAGTTCCAGGATTGACCACGCCGCTCTTCCTTCGCGAGCAGGCTCGCTCCCACATTGGACTGCGATCCCTTGTAGGCGCTGGCTTGCCAGCGAAGGCGTCCTCAGCGTCACCTTTTAAACCAGGGTGAGCCCTTCGCCGGCATGCCGGCTCCTGCAAGACTCGGTTTCACCCCAACAAATGAACAGCCATGAACCCCGCGTGTCGTAGCTAAATAGCCCGCCACCGGTTGCGCACCTCATGAACTCGGCACAAAAAGGCAAGACCCCGAATCTTTCGGCGCAAGAAGAGCACGAAGTCGAAAAGAGCCAGCCGCACCGTGCCGCGGTGCTGCACGAAATCATCCGCACCCAAGGTGATCAGGAACTGGAGCGCAGCATTGCCGCGTTATGGTGGTCGGCGCTGGCGGCGGGGTTGACCATGGGCTTGTCCCTGATGGCCATGGGGCTGCTCAACTCGCGCTTGCCGCAGGGCGAAGGGTTCAAGGTGATCGCCAGTTTCGGCTACTGCGCCGGTTTTCTCGCGGTGATCCTCGCCCGTCAGCAATTGTTCACCGAAAACACCCTGACCGCCGTACTGCCGGTGATGACCAAGCCGACGCTGGCCAACTTCGGCCGCTTGTTGCGGCTATGGACGGTGGTGCTGGTCGGCAACCTCTGCGGCACTTTGCTGGTGGCCTATGTGATGCTGAAGCTGCCGATTTTCGACAGCAAGACCGACATTGCCTTCCTCGATATCGGACGCAAAGTCATGGAAAACCACGCCAGCCAGATGTTCGCCAAGGGCGTCATTTCCGGGTGGATGATCGCCACCATGGTCTGGATGATTCCGTCCATGGAGAACGCCAAGATGTGGACCATCATCCTGATCACCTACCTCATGGCGCTGGGAGATTTCACGCACATCGTGGTGGGTTCGGCCGAAGTGTCGTACCTGGTGTTTGCCGGCGAGTTGCCATGGAAGGACTTCTGGCTGGTGTTCGCCGGGCCGACACTGGCGGGGAACATCATCGGTGGCAGTTTTATTTTTGCCCTGATCAGCCATGCACAGATTCGCAGCGAAAGCGGTCCGCCGAAGGAGGCAGCGGATCAGGGCGAGGCGCCCGATCCGCAGGCGATCAAAAAACAACCCAAATGATGCTTAGCCCGCCACGTCCAGCGCGACGGCGGTGCGCCGCTGGCGATAAATGAAGTACAGCGCTGTCAACACGGTCAGCCCGCTGACCAGCGCGCCGGTCCACGGCAAATCCGCCAGGTCCGCACCGCTGGCCACCACCAGGCCGCCGATCCAGGCCCCGGCCGCGTTGCCGAGATTGAAGGCGCTCTGGTTCAAGGTCGACCCCAGGTTCGGTGCCTCGTGAGCCTGATCGATGATCAGCAGTTGCAGGATCGGGCACAACGCAAAGGCGAAAGTCCCCCACAACACCAGTGTGATGGCTGCCGGAATGACCGAATGGCTGGTTTGCGTGAACGCTGCCAACACCACCAGTACGGCCAGCGCCATGCCCACCAGCGACGGCAACAAGCGGCTGTCTGCCAGGCGTCCACCGAGCATGCTGCCGGCGGTCAGGCCGACGCCGAATAACAGCAGCATAAGGGTCACGCCGTGGGGGCTGACGCCGGTGATGTCCTGCAGGATCGGTGCGATATAAGTGAACACGCTGAACAGGCTGGTCGAGGCCAACACGCTCATGCCCAGGGCCAGCAGCACATTGAGCTTGCCCAGTACTTTGAACTCGCTGGCCAGGTTGGCTTTATCCATCGCGATGTTCTTCGGCAGCCAGACCCACTGCGCCATCGCCGCGAGTACCCCGATCACCGACACCGCCCAGAAGGTCGAGCGCCAGCCGGCGTATTGCCCAAGTGCCGTGCCCAATGGCACGCCGAGCACGTTCGCCAGGGTCAGACCGGTGAACATCATGGCAATCGCCTGGGCCCGTTTGTTGGGTGCGACCAGGCCTGCGGCCACGACTGAACCGATGCCGAAAAATGCGCCGTGGCACAGGGCGGTGATCACTCGCGCGGCCATCAGCGTGGCGTAGTTTGGCGCCAGCGCGCAGAGCATGTTGCCGAGGATGAACATCAGCGTCATGCCCAGCAGCGTGGCTTTGCGCGGCATGTTGGCGGTGCCGATGGCGAGGATCGGTGCGCCGAACACCACGCCCAGGGCATAGCCGGTGATCAGCAGTCCGGCATCTGGAATGCTCACGCTGAGGTCGCGGGCGACGTCGGGCAACAGGCCCATGATGACGAATTCGGTGGTGCCGATGCCGAAGGCGGCAACAGCCAGTGCAAGCAAAGCGAGTGGCATGCGCAAGGTCTCTGTCGGTAGTCTTGACGCTGTGATCAGGCATACGCAGGCCGACGACCGTTCTCGATGAGGGCGGGCCGGGCAGGATTTTTATTGGAATTAGTCTGTGCGCAACTGAGTGCGGCGTGGTCGCTTGCAGTATAAACAGCCACTGAAATATGGCGAATCAATTCTCTACCCGAACCCTGTAGGAGTGAGCCTGCTCGCGAAAAACTCAAACATGACGCGTTTGTCCAAGGTGCGCGCGTCATCGTTGACGACCTTCGCGAGCAAGCTCGCTCCTACAGGGGGCGGGACAAAATAAGGAGTGGGCCGTGCTTGCGACGGCGTTAGTGTTGGTGGCGGCGCTGTTGCACGCGGCGTGGAATACCCTGATCAAATTCAGTGCCGAGCGGCTGCTGGTGGTAGCCTGCATGGACACCGTGGCGTTGCTGTTTGTCGCGTTGATGGTGCCGTTCCTGAACGTGCCGCCGCTGGAAATCTGGCCATGGATTTTGGCGTCCGCGGCGTTCGAGTTGCTCTATCGCTATTTGCTGATCCAGGCCTATCGGGTCGGCGACCTCGGGCTGGTCTATCCATTGATGCGCGGTCTGTCACCGCTGGTGGTGCTTGCGCTGACCCTGATTTTTGCCGGGGAAGTGCTGACCCACCAGCAGATTTTCGGAATCCTGCTGATCCCGTTCGGCATGTTGTGCCTGCTCTGGCAGGGCGGTGGCGGCGCGCGTTTACCGTGGTCGATGCTGCCGGTGGTGGCGCTGATCGGCCTGTGCATCGGCAGCTACACCTACATTGACGGGCAGGCGTTGCGGCGCTGGTCGCACCCGCTCGATTACCTGGTCTGGGTTACATTGCTCAGTGCCTGGCCGTTTCCGTTGCTGGCCTGGGTGAGCAAGCGTGCGGCCTTCAAATTGTTTTGGCGCGAGCAGTGGCGACTGGGCCTGGCGGTCGGGTTTTGCGTGTTGTTCAGCTACGCTCTGGTGCTGTGGGCGATGCAGATGGGGTCGATTGCCGAAGCCGCGGCACTGCGCGAGATCAGTGTGATTCTGGTGGTGCTGTTTGGCATGCGCTACTTGAAAGAACCTTTTGGCGGGCCGCGGTTGCTCGCCTGTAGCCTGGTAATGATCGGC
This sequence comes from Pseudomonas sp. NFX15, assembly GCF_049132105.1. Taxonomy (NCBI): domain Bacteria; kingdom Pseudomonadati; phylum Pseudomonadota; class Gammaproteobacteria; order Pseudomonadales; family Pseudomonadaceae; genus Pseudomonas; species Pseudomonas sp. NFX15. The sequence goes on along the minus strand of NZ_JAFMPV010000004.1, from coordinate 98,634 downwards.
ATATTGGTGATGAAATTTTGATCACCCCGATGCAATGGGTTTCTCTATAACTTGAAAGAAAGGACGGTGTTATGACGGTGGCTCTGTGGTGCATCTTGATCGCGATTTTCCTGCCGTACGTGTGTACGGGGGTGGCCAAGGCCAGTGGCGGGTACAGGCTCAAAGACAATCATGACCCCCGGGATTTTCTCGATTCCCTGGAAGGCTTGGGCCGGCGGGCGCATGCGGCGCAGTTGAACAGCTTCGAAGTGACCCCGGCGTTCGCCGCGGCGGTCATCGTGGCGCACCTGGCCGGCAATGCCGAACTGGTCACGGTCAATGTGCTGGCGGTGTTGTTCATCACCAGTCGCCTGCTCTACATCATTTGCTACCTGGCGGACTGGGCCATATTGCGGTCGCTGGTATGGTTCGTGGGGATGGGGTTGATTGCGAGTTTCTTTGTGGTGTCGGTCTAAGAAATCCTCAGGGTTTTTGCCGGCCCCATCGCGAGCAGGCTCGCTCCTGCAAGGACTGCGCAAAACCTGTAGGAGCCGGCTTGCCGGCGAAGGCGGTGTCGACTGAAACACCGCTTTCGCCAGCAAGCCGGCTCTTACAAAATACGTCAGTTTTTCACGGCATCCGCCACCTGAGGCACTTGCGGCAACGCCGCACCTTTGGGCCAAAGCATCCAGATCTGCCCCTGCTGTTTCATGTCCCCGGCCAGTTGCCCGGCCGTCTCGCCAGTGCCCCAGAACAGATCCGCCCGCACTTCGCCGGCAATCGCGCCACCGGTGTCCTGTGCCGCTACGGGGCGTACCAGTGCCGTGCCGTCCGGCTTGGTGGTGGATAGCCACAGCAGGCTGCCCAACGGAATCACCTTGCGATCCACCGCCGCGCTGTAACCGGCAGTCAATGGCACGTTCAACGAGCCGCGTGGGCCTTCGTTGCTGTCGGGGTTGCGGGTGAAGAACACATAGCTCGGGTTGCTGCCGAGCAGCTCGGGAATCCGCGACGGATTGGCCTTGGCCCAGGTGCTGATCGCACCCATGGTCACGTCTTCTTTTTTCAACTCGCCTTGCTCCACCAGCCAGCGGCCGATTGGCCGATACGGGTGGCCGTTCTGGTCGGCGTAGGCGATGCGCAACTGCCGACCGTTATCGAGCTGGATTCGACCCGAGCCCTGGATCTGCAGGAATTGCAGGTTCATCGGGTCGGTCAGCCAGGCCACGACCGGCGCCTTGACCCCTTTGCTTTCGATGGTGGCCGCGTCGTCGTACGGCTTGAGCACGCGACCTTCGAGACGACCGCGCAAGCGCTTGCCCTTGAGTTCCGGGTAAAGGCTGTCGAGGGCAACGATGATCATGTCGTCGGGTACGCCGTACACCGGCACGTTCGCCACGTCGGTCTGGGTCAGGCTGCCGGGATAGACCGGTTCGTAGTAGCCGGTGATCAGGCCGTTCGGGTTGTCATTGGCGGCGCGCAGGCCATAGACATCGAGGTTCTGCTTGAGAAAGCCGCGGATGTCGCCGGCGGTTTGCGGCACGTTGGCCGCCGCCGCGCAGGTACCGCCCCACACCGGGTCGGCCTTCAGGCGCGTGCAGGCGCTGCGCCACGAACCGAAGCCGGCCACGAGGTCGCTGTCGGACACCGCCGGCAGCGCTTCCCACGTGGCGCTGGCGTAAGTGGCCAGGGCGTGGGTTTTCGGTTGCTTGTTTTCGCCACCGGTGCAGCCTGCGAGCAGGGCTACCATCGGCAGGGTCCAGGCCAGGCGCTGTCGCCATGCCTTGAAACGGCTGTTCATCAAAGTGTTCCTTTCTGGGTTGCCTGAAAGTTTCATGTAATTAGCAACCCGTATTGATAGTAGGGGGATTGGTCTTTGCCGATGACGCGAGGATACTGGCCGCCGTTTCCCGTGACCTGAAGCCACCATGACTCTTAAAAGACTTTCTGTTGTATTGCTGGCCTGCCTGACGTTGTCCGCGTGTGGCGGTGTCGACCCCAACTCGCCGCTCGGCCAGCGCAAGGCCATTTTCAAGCAGATGCTCAAGACCGGCGAAGACCTGGGCGGCATGTTGCGTGGACGCATCCCGTTCGACGGCCCGAAGTTTGCCGAGGGTGCGGTGAAACTCGATGCGCTGGCCCATGAGCCGTGGAAACATTTCCCGCAGGTGCGCGAGGAAGATCACACCAGCGCCAAGAGCGACGTCTGGGAACAGCAGGCACGCTTTCAGGGCATGGCTCGCGACCTTGAAGCCGCCACCGGTGAACTGGTAATCGCCAGCCAGGTTCAACCCTACAAGGCCAGCAACCTGGGGCCGGCGGTGCAGAAAGTCGAAGACGCTTGCAGTGCGTGTCATAAGGCGTTTCGGGATCATTGAGCGAAGCTGCAGATCGTGTAGGAGCTGGCTTGCCAGCGAAGCTCTTGGCGGCCTCCAGGCCCCTTTCGCTGGCAAGCCAGCTCCTGCAGATTACTTATCCAGCTCATCCAGGGCATCCTGCAATTCCTTGCGGGCTTCGGCGAGTTTGTCTTTGCGCTTGTTGATCTTGTCGGGGTCGCCTTTGCTCATGGCCTTGTCGAGGTCGGCCTGACGCTTGCTGACTTCGTGCTTGGCGTCGAGCACCTTGTTTTCCCGTTCTTTCTTCAGCGAGGCGTCGGTGCAGTTCGCTTCGACTTCGCTCAGGGCTTTTTCCAGGCCCGCCTGCTGGTCGGCGTTGCCGTGGGACTTGGCCAGCTCGATCTGGTTGACGATGCCTTGCTTCTTGGCGGCGCAACCGGTCAGCCCCGGCGCTTCCTCGTCGGCCATCAACGGGGTGGCCAGCACGCTGCAAAGGGTCAACAGGACGAGCGGTGAAAGAAATTTCATAAAAGCTCCATGTAGGAAAGCAAGCGTGCCGGTGTGGCGATGGCTTGTTGGAGCCCGACGGTCCGTTGGGGTTCCCGTCGGGCGCAGGGCTGGCCGCTAAAAGCCGTCAATCCCTGCATCACGTAGTGTTTCACTCAAGGCCAGGACGTGCGGATCGCGGAAAAAAGCGTTCAGCTGTGCCGCGCGCCCCGGCCCGATACCCGTCTCGGCCTGCCATTGTTCGATGTCTCGCTGCGCCAGCGCCTGCCATGAGCCGCCGAGAGGTGCCTGGCCGGTCGGCGGCAATCCCAGGGCTTTGAGCCAGTGCGCGAACGGGCGTTGCCGGGCCTGGTTGAAACTGTCTGCAACACGAGCGGCACTGCGCTCGCCGAAACCGTCAATGTTAGCAAGCTCTTGGGCATCGAGGGTCAACCAATCCAGCAGGTCGTTCAAGCGACCTGTTGCAAGAAGTTTTTCCCAGGTGCCCGGCCCCACGTGCGGCATCGCCAATCCCTGCTTGCCGCTGAGCCAGGCCAGGCGTGCGAGAAACTGGCTTGCGCAGCCCGGGCTCGGTTGCCAGCAGCTCAAAAAGTGAAAGTCTGCTACCTGTGGCTCGCTCAATTCGATGCGTTCGCTGCTGCGCAGTACGACGCTGTCGAGCCTGGGAATGGTCAGCCCGGCCAGACTGATGGCGACCTGATCCCCCGGACGAATGTCCAGCGCCTGCCAGCGTTGCAGGGAGCTGACGCTGACCCGTTTGATCTGCCGGTCATCGAGCCTCACCGGGACCAATTCCAGTACCGGGGTGATGCGCCCGGTTCGGCCGACCTTGAAGTGAATCTGGCGGACTTCGGCCAGTGCCTGGGCGAACGGGTATTTCCAGGCGATGGCCCAATAGGGTGGCTTGGCCTGCCAGCGTTCGGCGGCCGGGCGGCGGTTCTGGCGCAGGACGATGCCATCGCTGGCAAAGGGCAGGGGCGAGCGATACCAGTGTTCGCGCCAGCGCTCGGCGTCGGCAATGTTGCCGACGGGCTGGCTGTGGGCCGTGGTGTCAGGGAAGCCCAGCATCCGCAGTGCCGCAGCACGGGCAGGCAGACTGGCCGGGCCTTGTGGCCAGTCCCAGACAAACAGGTCTATGCCGGCAGTTTGCTCGGCGCTCAAAACCTTGCGCGCCATCAGGCCGGCCACGGTCGCGCGGGCGTTGACGCTGCCGGACCGGGCTTGCACATGGTCGCTCAAGCGCCAGTACAGTTCACCTTGTACGAGCAGATCCAGCGGCTGCGACAGTTGTTGGGGGATGGCAGGAATCTGCCGCGCCGCAATCGTCCAGTCCTGGCCATTCACGCCGTCGCCGCGGCTGATGGCCTGAGTCAGCAAGCCGCGTTGGTAAACCAGCGTGACCGCCACGCCGTCGACTTTTGGTTGGGCCCAAACGTCGGCGCGCTCACGCAGCCATTTTTCCACCGCTGGCTGATCGTGCAGTTTGTCCAGGCCGGTGTGGACAACGGGGTGGGGGATCGTTCCGCGCGCGATGCGCAAGGAGTCTGCCGGTGGCGCGAGGTTGAAGCATTGTTGCCATTGGGCGAGGCGCTTGCGGGACTGGTCGTAGAGTTCGTCGGCGACCAGCGAGCGACCCTGGCGGTGGTAGCTGTCGTCCCAGTGGTCGATTTGTTTTTGCAGGTTACCGACTTCATTGAGGGCTTGCTCGGGTGGCCAGTTCGGGCACTCGGCGGCGTTGGCGGTCAGGCAGGCAATGGTCAGTAGGTGGGCGAAAAACAGGCGCAGGTTGGGGAGCATCGTGAGCGTCCTTGCTCAAGGGGATGCATGAAGGCTAGGTCAGTGTGGGGTGGCGCGACGAGGGGGTGTTTTGCCGGGTGTTTCTGGTGGCATGGCGGGCCTCTTCGCTGGCAAGCCAGCTCCTACGGTAGGCGGTGGTGTTCTGACTCGTTCACAGCCCTGTAGGAGCGAGCTTGCTCGCGAAGGCCGCAACACGGTGTAAAGCCATGCCAACAAAAGCCCCGCAGGGCGCAAACCGTGCGGGGCTTTCGGGTGTTGCGGGCGGGTCTTACAGGCCAGCAGCAGAACGCAGGGCGTCGGCGCGGTCGGTTTTTTCCCAGGTGAACGTGGTGAAGGTGTCTTCGCCAACGGTCTTGGTCTGCGGGGTGCGACCGAAGTGGCCGTACGCAGCCGTTTCCTGATACATCGGGTGCAGCAGGTCGAGCATGGTGGTGATCGCGTATGGACGCAGGTCGAACACTTCGCGGACCAGTTTGACGATCTTGTCATCGCTGATCTTGCCGGTGCCGAAGGTGTTCAGCGAGATGGAAGTCGGCTGGGCGACACCGATGGCGTAGGACACCTGAATCTCGCAGCGCTCGGCCAGGCCGGCGGCAACGATGTTCTTGGCCACATAACGCCCGGCGTAGGCGGCCGAACGGTCAACCTTCGATGGATCCTTGCCGGAGAACGCGCCGCCGCCGTGACGGGCCATGCCGCCGTAGCTGTCGACGATGATCTTGCGACCGGTCAGGCCGCAGTCACCTACCGGGCCGCCAATGATGAACTGGCCGGTCGGGTTGATGTGGAACTGGGTGTCTTTGCTCAGCAGTTCGGCAGGCAGTACGTGCTTGACGATCAGCTCCATCACGCCTTCGCGCAGGTCTTTGTACGACACTTCAGGGTTGTGCTGGGTCGACAGGACAACGGCGTCGATACCGACAACCTTGCCACCTTCGTAACGGCAGGTGACCTGGGACTTGGCGTCCGGACGCAGCCAAGGTAGCAGGCCGGATTTACGGGCTTCGGCCTGGCGCTGTACGAGTTGGTGCGAGAAGGTGATCGGTGCAGGCATCAGCACGTCGGTTTCGTTGCTGGCGTAGCCGAACATCAGGCCCTGGTCGCCGGCGCCCTGATCTTCAGGCTTGGCACGGTCGACACCTTGGTTGATGTCCGGGGACTGCTTGCCGATGATGTTCATCACGCCGCAGGTAGCGCCGTCGAAGCCGACGTCGGAGCTGGTGTAGCCGATGTCGCTGATCACGTCACGAACGATCTGCTCCAGGTCGACCCAGGCGCTGGTGGTCACTTCACCGGCAACGATGGCCACGCCGGTCTTGACCAGGGTTTCCACGGCTACGCGAGCGTGTTTGTCCTGGGCAATGATGGCGTCCAGCACCGCATCGGAAATCTGGTCGGCGATTTTGTCCGGATGCCCTTCAGACACGGACTCGGAGGTGAAGAGGGAGTATTCGCTCATCTCGATGTTTTCCTGAATTTACCGATGGTGAGTGTCGCCAGCCGGTCGCTGAAAATGGCGGACCTGGATCTGGAAACCATTGCGTAAGCCTACGTAGAGGCTTTCCCCGGGAGCGAGTCCCGCAGCGGTGGCCCAACGGGCCAAATCGTCCTGTTCAAACCCCAGCCAGAGATCACCGCAGGCCTCCTTGGCCCAACTCTGGTTGTGGCTACATAACTCTGTCACCAACAGGCTACCGCCTGGTTGCAGCAAGTGGGCCATGTGCTTGAGCGCATCGGCTGGCGCGGCAAAATGGTGCAGCACCATGTTCAGTACCACGCAGTCGGCCTTGAGGCTGACGCCGTTCAATGCATCGGCCAGTTGCAGGCTAACGTTAGTCAGCTGTTCGCGTTCGCAGACCTGGCGTGCCAGTTCGAGCATCGCCGTGCTGTTGTCCAGCGCCGTGACCTGCGAGAAGCGGCGTGCCAGTTCGGGCAGGAAGGCGCCGTCACCGGGGCCGACTTCGATGGCCGTGGCGTCTTTGCCGAAGCTCAGCTTGTCGAGCAGGGCCACCACGCTTTCGCGGTATTGCGGCAGGCCGGCGATCAAGTCTTGCTGGGCGCGAAATTTCTCCGCGACCCGTGAGAAAAAGTCCTGGCTGGCCGCCGCACGCTGCCCGTGGACCTGGCCGATGCGCGCCTGTACATCGGCCGGCAACGCCAGGTTGTCCACTTCGTCGAGCAGCGCGGCATGCAGCTTGCCGCCCAGCAGCTCGGTGTGGGGCAGGGCGCGACGGTAGAAAATCGCGTTGCCTTCGCGGCGCGTCGCCACCAACTCAGCCTGGGCCAGGACCTTGAGGTGGTGGCTCATGCCTGACTGGCCGATGCCGAATATCTGCGCCAGTTCCAGCACGCCGAACGAGTCGTTGGCCAGTGCGCGCAAAACATTCAGCCGCAGAGGATCGCCGCCAGCCTTGCACAAGGCTGCCAGCTCATCGCAATCGTCATGTTGAATGGAGGGCACGCGTAAATTCATAAGGCCGGCAGTCTAGTCACGGGTCGGATGCACCGCAAGGGCAATATCAAAAAGTTTTGATATTGCTCGATAGATGGCACTTCTCACCGGCTGGTTAACTCTACAAACGAACGGCGGAAAGGTTTCACCAACTGAAAGCGCCGTAATCCGTTGGAAAAACGCCTCCAGATGACTATCTGTCATTGCCCCGAGGCGACCGGGTGAGGGAAAATGCTCGCCTTTTTTCCGTTTCGTTTTATTCACACTTGATTCAGAACCTCCAGGAGATCAGCGATGCCTAGCCGTCGTGAGCGTGCCAACGCCATTCGTGCCCTCAGCATGGATGCCGTGCAAAAAGCCAACAGCGGCCACCCAGGTGCCCCCATGGGTATGGCGGATATCGCCGAAGTTCTTTGGCGTGACTACCTGAAGCACAACCCGAGCAATCCATCGTTCGCCGACCGTGACCGCTTCGTGCTGTCCAACGGCCACGGCTCGATGTTGATCTACTCGCTGCTGCACCTGACCGGCTACGACCTGTCGATTGACGATCTCAAGCAGTTCCGTCAACTGCACAGCCGCACCCCGGGCCACCCGGAATTCGGCTACACCCCGGGCGTGGAAACCACCACCGGCCCACTGGGCCAGGGCCTGGCCAACGCCGTGGGCTTCGCCCTGGCTGAAAAAGTCATGGCGGCGCAGTTCAACCGTCCCGGCCACAACATCGTCGATCACCACACCTATGTGTTCCTGGGTGATGGCTGCATGATGGAAGGCATTTCCCACGAAGTCTCTTCCCTGGCCGGAACCCTGGGCCTGGGCAAGCTGATCGCCTTCTACGATGACAATGGCATCTCCATCGACGGCGAAGTCGAAGGCTGGTTCACCGACGACACCCCGAAGCGCTTCGAAGCCTACAACTGGCAAGTGATCCGCAACGTTGACGGTCACGATCCGGAAGAGATCAAGACCGCCATCGAGACTGCCCGCAAGAGCGCGCAGCCGACCCTGATCTGCTGCAAGACCACCATCGGTTTCGGTTCGCCGAACAAGCAGGGCAAGGAAGACTGCCACGGCGCCCCACTGGGTGACGCGGAAATCGCCCTGACCCGCGCTGCGCTGAAGTGGAACCACGGTCCGTTCGAAATCCCGGCAGACATCTACGCCGAGTGGGACGCCAAGGAAGCAGGTCGTGCTGCCGAAGCCGAGTGGGACCAGCGTTTTGCTGCCTACTCCGCTGCATTCCCGACCGAAGCCAACGAGCTGATTCGTCGCCTGAGCGGTGAGCTGCCAGCTGACTTCAGCGAAAAAGCCTCGGCCTACATCGCCGAAGTCGCGGCCAAGGGCGAAACCATCGCCAGCCGTAAAGCCAGCCAGAACGCGCTGAACGCGTTCGGCCCACTGCTGCCTGAGTTCCTCGGCGGTTCGGCGGACCTGGCCGGTTCCAACCTGACCCTGTGGAAAGGCTGCAAAGGCGTGACCGCCGAAGACGCCAGCGGCAACTACATGTACTACGGCGTGCGCGAGTTCGGCATGACCGCGATCATGAACGGCGTTGCCCTGCACGGCGGCCTGGTGCCTTACGGTGCAACCTTCCTGATGTTCATGGAATACGCCCGCAACGCGGTCCGCATGTCGGCGCTGATGAAGCAGCGCGTGATCCACGTCTACACCCACGACTCCATTGGTCTGGGCGAAGACGGCCCGACTCACCAGCCAATCGAGCAACTGGCCAGCCTGCGCTGCACGCCGAACCTCGACACCTGGCGTCCAGGTGACGCGGTGGAATCGGCGGTGTGCTGGAAGTACGCACTGGAGCGCAAGGACGGACCTTCGGCCCTGATCTTCTCGCGTCAGAACCTGCAGCACCAAACCCGTGACGCCGGCCAGATCGCCGACATCAGCCGTGGTGGTTATGTGCTCAAGGACTGCGCAGGCGAGCCTGAGCTGATCCTGATCGCCACAGGTTCCGAAGTCGGCCTGGCGGTTCAAGCCTTCGACAAACTGACCGAGCAGGGCCGCAAGGTCCGTGTGGTTTCCATGCCTTGCACCAGCGTGTTCGATGCTCAGGACGCCGGCTACAAGCAAGCGGTCCTGCCGTTGCAGGTCAGCGCCCGTATCGCCATCGAGGCCGCTCACGCGGACTACTGGTACAAGTACGTGGGCCTGGAAGGCCGCGTGATCGGCATGACCACCTACGGCGAGTCGGCCCCTGCGCCGGCCTTGTTCGAAGAGTTCGGCTTCACCCTGGAAAACATCCTGGGTCAGGCTGAAGAGCTGCTGGAAGACTAAGCACGAAAGCGGTGATTTCACGATCACCGCGTTCCCCTGTAGGAGCTGGCTTGCCAGCGAAGGCGTCCGTTCGGTCGACAGTTATGTTGAGCTGATGGCCTCTTCGCTGGCAAGCCAGCTCCTACAAGGGTTGTGTCGTACTTGCGCCTTAATCGAGAACCCCCATGCCTCAACCGCGTCCCTACAAAGTTGCACTCAACGGCTACGGCCGGATTGGTCGTTGCGTCTTGCGTGCGTTGTTCGAGCGAGGCGACAAGGCCGGGTTCGAGATTGTCGCGATCAACGATCTGGCCGACATGGCCAGCATCGAATACCTGACACGCTTCGACTCCACCCACGGGCGTTTTCCCGGGGAAGTGAAGGTCGACGGCGATTGTCTGCATATTAATGGCGACTGCGTGAAGGTCCTGCGCAGTGCCACCCCCGAAGGCATCGATTGGGCGTCCCTTGGCGTCGATCTGGTGCTGGAGTGCTCCGGCGCTTACCACACCCGCGAAGACGGCCAGCGTTTTCTCGACGCCGGTGCGCCGCGGGTGCTGTTTTCCCAGCCGATGGCCAGCGAGACGGACGTCGACGCCACCATCGTCTACGGCGTGAACCAGGATTGCCTGACCGGCGACGAACTGTTGGTGTCCAATGCGTCCTGCACCACCAACTGCGGCGTGCCGCTGTTGCGCCTGCTCAACCAGGCGATTGGCCTGGACTATGTGTCGATCACCACTATTCACTCGGCGATGAACGATCAGCCGGTCATCGATGCCTATCACCACGAAGACCTGCGCCGCACCCGTTCGGCGTTCCAGTCGGTGATCCCGGTGTCCACCGGTCTGGCGCGCGGCATCGAACGGCTGTTGCCGGAACTTGCCGGGCGAATCCAGGCCAAAGCCGTACGGGTGCCGACGGTCAATGTGTCCTGCCTCGATATCACGATGCAGACCGCGACTGCGACCGACGCCACCGAGGTCAACCGGATTCTTCGCGAAGCCGCTACCAGCGGCCCGCTCAAGGGCCTGTTGGCCTACACCGAGTTGCCGCACGCCAGTTGTGATTTCAACCACGACCCACATTCGGCGATTGTCGATGCCAGCCAGACCCGCGTTTCCGGCCCCCGGCTGGTGAACATCCTGGCCTGGTTCGACAACGAATGGGGGTTTGCCAATCGAATGCTGGACGTTGCAGATCACTACCTGCAAATAGCTTCATCCAAAAAAACTGCTCTCTAAACAGCTACCCAGGAAATGCGACCCATGACCGTGTTGAAGATGTCCGACCTCGATCTGCAAGGTAAGCGCGTATTGATCCGCGAAGACCTCAACGTCCCAGTCAAGGACGGTGTTGTCACCAGCGACGCGCGAATCCTGGCTTCGCTGCCGACCATCAAGCTGGCCCTGGAAAAAGGCGCGGCCGTGATGGTCTGCTCGCACCTTGGCCGTCCGACCGAAGGCGAGTTCTCGGCCGAGAACAGCCTCAAGCCAGTTGCTGAGTACCTGAGCAAGGCTCTGGGCCGTGAAGTGCCGCTGGTGGCCGACTACCTGGGCGGCGTTGACGTCAAGGCCGGCGACATCGTGCTGTTTGAAAACGTGCGCTTCAACAAAGGCGAGAAAAAGAACGCTGACGAACTGGCCCAGCAATACGCCGCCCTGTGCGACGTGTTTGTGATGGACGCCTTCGGCACCGCGCACCGTGCCGAGGGTTCGACCCACGGCGTGGCCAAGTTCGCCAAGGTCGCTGCTGCAGGTCCCTTGCTGGCCGCCGAACTGGATGCACTGGGCAAGGCCCTGGGCGCTCCGGCCCAACCGATGGCCGCCATCGTTGCCGGCTCCAAGGTCTCGACCAAGCTCGACGTACTGAACAGCCTGAGCGAGATCTGCGACCAACTGATCGTCGGCGGCGGCATCGCCAACACCTTCCTGGCCGCGGCCGGTCACCCGGTTGGCAAGTCGCTGTACGAACCGGACCTGCTGGACACCGCCCGCGCCATCGCCGCCAAAGTCAGCGTACCGCTGCCAGTGGACGTCGTGGTTGCCAAGGAATTCGCTGAAAGCGCTGCGGCCACCGTCAAGCTGATCGCGGACGTGGCTGCCGACGACATGATCCTGGACATCGGCCCGCAAACCGCGGCCAACTTCGCCCAATTGCTGAAGTCGTCCAAGACCATCCTGTGGAACGGCCCGGTCGGTGTTTTTGAATTCGACCAGTTCGGCAACGGCACCAAAGTGCTGGCCAAGGCCATCGCCGACAGCGCCGCGTTCTCTATCGCCGGCGGTGGTGACACCCTGGCCGCCATCGACAAGTATGGTGTGGCCGAGCAGATCTCCTACATTTCTACCGGTGGCGGCGCGTTCCTTGAATTCGTCGAAGGCAAGGTGCTGCCAGCCGTTGAAGTCCTGGAAAGCCGGGCCAAGGCCTGAGGGTCGCCTGTTTGACCAGGCAAGGGAGTGTTGAAATGGTCAAGACGCTAGCGCTGTTGATCGTCGCAGGTTCGCTGGTGGCATGCGGGAGTAACCCCAAGGCCACCCCGGAACCTGCGCCGTCCGAGTCGGACAAGGGCTGTTACCAGGCTGACTGGCAGGCCGAGACCAACCCGGTGCTCAACAAGCGTTCCGGGCCCGAAGGCCTGGACAAATACGAGACCAGGACGCCCGCCAAGGAACATGGTTGCCCTTGATGGGTCTGACACATTACTCAGGACTGGCGGCGTACGCCGCCAGTCGAGGGACACGGATGAAAGGTTTTATCGCCGTTACGGCGCTGGCCCTGTTGGCCGGTTGTGCTCAGCTGGATCAGTTGAACCCGTTCCAGTCGTCCGCGCCTGTGGATAACTGGACCACCTGGACCTGCGACAGCCAGGCCAGGGTGCTGTGGCGCTATACCGACGACAGCCTCAGGGAAGTCGACGTGCGCCTGGGTGGTGCCGATCAGGTCTACCGCTTGAAGCAGGAGCCGGGCGCCTCGGGTTCGCTGTACAGCAATGACATGCTGGCGTTTCACATAAAAGGTGAGGAAGGCCTGGTTTACTGGGTCGCCACCAACGATTTGATCGGCCGTGGCTGCAAGGCCGAATAACAGATGTACCCCCTGTAGGAGCTGGCTTGCCAGCGAAGAGGCCCTTGAGGCATAGGGTGCCTTGGATGACGCCTTCGCCGGCAAGCCGGCTCCTGCAGGGGATGGATGAGCTCTGACTAAATTGGCAGCCCGGGCCAACCCCCGATCTGCAATAACTTGAATAGCCACCGCCGCTGCGGCAGGCTGACACGATTAACGACCCTCAACCGGGAGAGACACACACAATGGCACTTATCAGCATGCGCCAGATGCTGGACCACGCAGCCGAGTTCGGCTACGGCGTTCCAGCCTTCAACGTCAACAACCTTGAACAGATGCGCGCCATCATGGAAGCCGCTGACAAGACTGACTCCCCGGTGATCGTCCAGGCTTCGGCCGGTGCTCGCAAATACGCCGGCGCGCCGTTCCTGCGTCACCTGATCCTGGCCGCCATCGAAGAATTCCCGCACATCCCGGTGTGCATGCACCAGGACCACGGCACCAGCCCTGACGTCTGCCAGCGCTCCATCCAACTGGGCTTCAGCTCGGTGATGATGGACGGTTCCCTGGGCGAAGACGGCAAGACCCCGACCGACTACGACTACAACGTCCGTGTTACCCAGCAGACCGTAGCCATGGCTCACGCCTGCGGCGTTTCGGTAGAAGGCGAACTGGGCTGCCTGGGTTCGCTGGAAACCGGCATGGCCGGTGAAGAAGACGGTATTGGCGCCGAAGGCGTCCTGGATCACAGCCAGATGCTGACCGATCCGGAAGAAGCGGCTGACTTCGTCAAGCGCACTCAGGTCGATGCCCTGGCCATCGCCATCGGCACCAGCCACGGCGCCTACAAGTTCACCAAGCCACCTACCGGCGACGTGCTGGCGATCGACCGCATCAAGGAAATCCACAAACGCATTCCGAACACTCACCTGGTGATGCACGGGTCGTCTTCGGTTCCGCAAGAGTGGCTGGCGATCATCAACCAGTACGGCGGCGACATCAAGGAAACCTACGGCGTACCGGTTGAAGAAATCGTCGAAGGCATCAAGCACGGCGTGCGCAAGGTCAACATCGACACTGACCTGCGCCTGGCGTCCACCGGTGCGATGCGTCGCCTGATGGCCACCAACCCGAGCGAATTCGACCCACGGAAATTCTTCGGCGCCACCGTCACTGCCATGCGCGACGTGTGCATCGCTCGCTACGAAGCCTTCGGCACTGCCGGCAACGCTTCGAAGATCAAGCCGATCTCCCTGGAAGCGATGTTCCAGCGTTACTTGAAAGGTGAGCTGAACGCCAAGGTCAACTAAGCCTTCAGCGTTTGAGCTTCATGAAAAACCCGCCGAGAGGCGGGTTTTTTATGGGCGAAAGAATTGCGGTCGCCTCATTGTAGGAGTGAGCCTGCTCGCGATGACGGTAGGTCAGTCGACATCGATGTCGCCTGATACATCGCCATCGCGAGCAGGCTCGCTCCTACAATGGGTAGGGTGTCGGCCGCGCTTATTTGTTGTGATCGATATCCAGCTTGCTGAACGTCACTTTCCCGCCTTCGCTGGTGTACCCGGTGTTGTCCTGCACATAGACCCCGGCCTTGAAGTACAGCGGCTTGTCGCGCCACGTCGCGCTGATGTCGGTATCCCACTGGTAACCCGCCGCACTGATGCCCAGTGCGCCGCCGGGGCTCAGGTGGATGAGGTAGGAAAACTCGCGGTCGAGTTTCACCCCCGTGGCAATGATGATCACCCGGCCCTCGTCGTCATCGGGGTGCATCCGCACCTTGGCGACGATGTTGCCGGTGGCGGTCTGGGTCTTGTATTGGTACTCGACCTTCACCAGCGGTTTCTGGCTGTTATAAGCGTGGATCTGGCCGATGACGATTTTTCCGGAACTCGGCACCTGGTTCACTGCCAGAGTAGCGTGTAGCAAATTGTCGGCGTCCGGGTAGTACCAATTGTGCAGCGTGCCGTTGCTGTAGGTTTCACGCAGTTCGGTCCGGGGATAGATCGCGTTTTCGGTTTTTGAGCCGGTGACCGGCGCCCAGAAGAACAAGGTGCCCGTATCGCCATGGAAGTATTGATCCTTGAAGCCATTCACCAGCTTTGAGGTTTCAACGGTGTACGGCGGATTGCCGACGGGAACACTGAGGTTCCAGGTTGCGAGATCGATCATGTCGGGGGTTCCACTCGATTCATGCTGCATGCACGTGCCAGAAGCTCTAGCCCGCCCCTTTGGGGCGGTCTTTATAAGCGTAGCGGGGGATTTTGTTAACGCTCGCCTGACGGGTGGGTGACGTCAAGATCCTGTCGAAACGCCATCTTTCCCGGTTTTAGCGGCGTGCAAGACGTGACCGTTAGTCGGCGAATTAACTCATTGGTTAGATGGTGGCGTACTGACAGCTTCTGCTTTCTTGGATCCAGGTCTAGAGTGAAGGCTTAGTATTTGTCCGGTTTTCACGAGAAGCCGGCCTGACTCCCGAATGAAGAGAAGCAGCATGGAATGCGCGCAACCCACGCCAGCAGAAGGCGGCTCAACACTGTTGGTCGTCGACGATTACCCTGAAAACCTGATCAGTATGTGCGCGTTATTGCAGCGCCAGGACTGGCGGGTCATCACCGCAGCCTCAGGCTTCGAAGCCCTTGGCATGCTGCTTGAACATGACGTCGACCTGGTGCTGCTGGACGTGCAGATGCCGGGCATGGACGGCTATGAAGTGGCGCGCCTGATGCGCGGCAGCCAGCGCACCCGCCTCACGCCGATCATTTTCCTGACCGCGAACGAGCAGTCCCAGGACGCTGTGATCAAGGGCTATGCCAGCGGGGCGGTGGATTATCTGTTCAAGCCGTTCGACCCGCAAATCTTCAAGCCCAAGGTCCAGGCGTTGCTTGAACACCAACGCAATCGCCGGGCACTGCAACGCCTGAGCCTGGACCTGGAAGCGGCGCGTGCCTTCAATGCCTCGGTGCTCGACAACGCCGCCGAAGGCATTCTGGTCGTGGGCGAGGACGGCGTGATCCGTTTCGCCAACCCGGCCATCTCGCGGCTGCTCAACGCCCCCGTGCAGGAACTGCAAGGCAAAGAGTTTGCCGATTACCTGCAAAAGCCGCACGTGCCGGTGTGGGCTGATTCCGATTTTTCCAGCGGCTACAAACGCGGCGAAACCCTGCGCTTGCATGATGCCCTTTTGCGTACTGCGCCCGGCCAGCAGGTACCGGTGGCCTTGTCCTGTGCGCCATTGCCGGCCGAGCAGCATGCGATGGTCGTGACCGTGCTGGACATGTCGGTGGTGCGTCATCTGCATCAGCAACTGGAGTTCCAGGCGGTCAGCGATCCGCTGACCGGCTTGCTCAACCGCCGCGGTTTCTACCAGACCGTCGAGAACTTGCTGCTGCGAGGCGAGCGTTCGGACAGCGCCTGGGTGCTGTTGTACCTGGACCTCGACGGCTTCAAGCGGGTCAACGATTCCCTCGGGCACGATGCCGGGGACCGGGTCCTGCGTTGGGTCTCGGAACAGCTCAAGTCGTGCTTGCGGCCCTTCGATATCCTGGCGCGGATGGGCGGTGACGAGTTCACCGCGCTGCTGGACCTGGAGTTTCCCGAGCAGGCAGCGAAGATCGCCGAGAAACTCATCGAGCGGGTGTCGATCTGTCAGCAGATCGATGGCCTGGATATCGCCTTGGGCGCCAGTATTGGCATTGCCACGTTCCCGGACTGCGGCGTCAATCTCGATGGTTTATTGCGCGCCGCCGACATCGCCATGTACGAGGCCAAGCGTGCCGGGCGTCAGCAATACCGCTTCTATGATCATGAAATGAACGGTCGGGCGCGCTCGCGGCTGATGCTGGAAGAAAGCGTGCGCACGGCCATCGAAAACCGCGATTTCACACTGGTGTACCAGCCTCAGGTAGCGATTGCCGACGGACGGATTCGTGGCTTCGAGGCCTTGCTGCGCTGGCAGCATCCGAGCGTCGGCGACGTGTCGCCGGGGCTGTTCCTGCCATTGCTGGAAGAAGCCCGGCTGATCAGTCGTCTGGGCAGCTGGATTTACCATCGTGGTGCCGGACAACGCAAAGCCTGGGAAACCCTGTTCGCCGAGGACCTGGTGCTGGGCGTCAGTTTGAGCGGCACCCAGTTCGGCATGCCGAACCTTGCCACCGAATTGCGCCAGGTGCTGGAGCGGCACGGCTTGCAGCCGCGTCATCTGGAAGTCGAGGTGACGGAAGAGGCCTTGATGCATAACCCCGACGAAACCCGCAAACAACTGCGCCTGTTGCGCAACCTGGGCGTGCGGGTGGCGCTGGATGATTTCGGCGCCGGGTCATGTTCCCTGTCGCACTTGCGCGACCTGGCACTGGACACCCTCAAGCTTGACCGGCATGTGATCGCCCGGTTACCGGACTCTCCCCGGGACGCGGCGCTGGTGCGCAGTGTCATCGACCTGTGCCGCCAGTTCGGGATGCTGGTGATTGCCGAAGGGGTGGAAACCGTCGCACAGTACGAATGGCTGCAAGCCAACGGCTGCGAGTACGTGCAAGGTTTCCTGGTGGCCCGGCCGATGATCGCCGAAGATGCCGGCGCCTTTGTCCAGCCGTTTGACTGGAGCGCGCTGCCGCGCTGAATTCGCTACACTGGCGACCTTTCAGTGACCTGTATTGCCGCCCCGATGACCGTGTTGAAATATCTCCAGGCTTATCCCGCCACCTTGCAGAATCAGGTGCACCAGCTGATCGCCGACGGTCGGCTGGGCGAATACCTGGACAAGCGCTACCCGGAAAAACACGGGGTGCAGAGCGACAAGGCGCTGTACACCTATGCTCTGGACCTCAAGCAGCAATACCTGCGAAATGCCCCGGCGATCGACAAGGTGTTGTTCGACAACCGTCTGGACCTGACCCACCGTGCCCTTGGCTTGCACACGACGATCTCCCGGGTGCAGGGCGGCAAGCTCAAGGCCAAGAAGGAAATCCGCATTGCTTCGCTGTTCAAGGAAGCGCCATGCGAGTTCCTGAAGATGATCGTGGTGCACGAGCTGGCGCACTTCAAGGAATCGGACCACAACAAGGCGTTCTATAAACTGTGCGAGCACATGCTGCCCGGTTATCACCAGGTGGAGTTCGACGTGCGGGTGTACCTGACGTGGCGGGATCTGGATAACAAGGAGCAATCGTGACGGACGTAAGCAAGACCAAGAGCAGCTTTTATCGCCGCTTGTACGTGGCGTACCTGATCGACAGTGGGCTGGCCAGCAGTGTCCCGGCACTGACCGACGTGACCGGCATGCCGCGGCGTACTGCGCAGGACACCATCGCGGCGTTGGCGGACCTGGATATCGTTTGCGAATTCGAGCAGGAAGAGGGCGCACGCAACCATGCGGGCCGCTATCGGATCCGCGAATGGGGAGCGATTGATCGCGGGTGGATCGAGCGTAACCTGCGGCAGATCAAGGCGGTGCTGGAGTACCCCTGATTCCAGTATTGAGTGAGCCGACGCCTTCGCTGGCAAGCCAGCTCCTACAGGCTTGCACTGTCCTTGTAGGAGCTGGCTTGCCAGCGAAGGGGCCTTCAGGGACGACGCATCCCGATATGCGGAATGCCATCCTCGACAAACTCCTCGCCCGTCACGACAAACCCGTACCCCCCGTAATACCCCTGCAAATGCGTCTGGGCCGAAAGATAGATCGGCGTTTGCGGCCAGCGTTCTTCAATCTGCTTCAATGCCTGCTCCATCAACGCATGTCCAAGCCCGGCGCCTCGTGCGTGTGGCGCAATGACCACCCGACCGATCACTACGTCCCCGCCTTGTAGTTCCGGGTCGAGCAGCCGCAGATAGGCCACCAGTTGATTGCCGTCCCAGGCCATCAAGTGACAAGTGTCACCTTCCAGGTCCTGGCCATCCACGTCTTGATAAGCGCATTGCTGCTCGACGACGAACACTTCGGCACGCAGTTGCAATATGGCGTACAGCTGCTCCTTGCCCAGGTCACTGTGGTGCTTGCAGATCCAATCGACTGTCATGTGGTGGTTCCCTGAAAACGTCGTTGCGATACTAAGCGCACTCACGCCATAAGTCTTTATGGCGCAAGAATCTGTGACAAAGGCCAAAATGCCATCATTCAATTCTCGCACGGGTGACTTGTTTGTGTAATCTGGATTCAAGCACTGCGCTGTGGCCTCGATGAGCTAATGTTTAGTACCCGGGTCTTGCCGGTATGGGGTCTTGGGGTTTTGGCTGAAAACACGCCGGGCAACCCGCCCGCTAAGGATTTTCTAGCATGCCGCGATTGCATCGAGCTTTTGCCTTGATCGGATTGCTGTTGCTGGTTCAGGGAGCCGCGGCAGAAAAACTGCGGTTGGTCGCCGACGCCTGGCCACCCTTTACCGACGCCACGCTCGTCAACGGTGGCCTGGCCACCGACATTGTCAGCACCGCGCTCGCCAGGGCCGGTTATGGCAGTGACTTCGAACAGGTGCCTTGGGCGCGTGCGCTGATGGGCGTGGGCGAGGGGCGCTACGACGTGTTGGTGAATGCCTGGTACACCGACGACCGCACACAATTCGGACAGTTTTCCGGCGCCTACCTGATCAATCGCGTGCGCTTCATCAAGCGCAAAGACGCGCCCATCGAATTCAACAACCTGGAACAATTGCACACGTATCCGATCGCCATCGTGCGTGGCTACGCGTATTCGCCGGCGTTCGACAACGACGATTCATTGCAGAAGATTCCCGTGCACAGCTTCGCCATGGCCGTGCGCATGCTGGCGGCCGACCGGGTCAAACTGACGCTGGAAGATGAATACGTCGCTCGCTACTACCTGGCCCGCGAGTCACCCAAGGTGCGCAACGCCGTGGAGTTCCTGCCCAAGCCCTTGAGCGAGAACGCCCTGCACATACTGGTCAGCCTGAAGAACCCCGAGCATGAACAGATCGTTGCCGGTTTTGACCGGGAGATTGCGGCGATGAAGGCAGACGGGAGTTATGACAGGTTGATGCGACAGCATGGGATGTAAATAGGCTGATCCGGCATTTGTGGTGTTTTTGCCGGCCCCTTCGCTGGCAAGCCAGCTCCTACAGTAGGCGCGTAACCCTGTAGGCGCTGGCTTGCCAGCGAAGAGGCCCGCCCAGACACCCGGGATCTCAATCCTCACGGGTATCCTTGATCAGATGCGCCGCCAAGGTCCGCAATGGCCCCAACTGCCGACAGATTAACGCCAACTGCGTCTGTACCAACCGCTGCCCCTCATCGATCTCATCCGGCATCTGTTCCAGTTCATTGGCCAGCGCCTCTTCCTCATCGCTCTGAATGGCAACCGAGGTTTTGCTCGCCAGCCCCTGGGCGATCTCATCGATGCTCGTGGCCAGTTTCACGCCTGCGCCTTCGATCAACTGCTCGCGCACATCGGCCGGTAACGGTGTTTCGCGGTGTGCACCCAGGCCCGACAGGTAACTGAGCAGCGTGTGCGACAGCACCAGGAAGCGAAAACCCACGTCCGCCTCCTTTCGGAAATGCCCCGGTTCCATCAGCATGTTGGCCAGCGTCGTCGACAGCGCCGCGTCGGCGTTGTGCGCGTTGCGCCGGGCCAGGCGATAGGCCAGGTCGTCGCTTTTGCCCGCAGCGTATTGCTGCATGATCTGGCGCAGGTAAATGCTGTTGCAGGTCAGGGTGTTGGCCAGCACTTTGTTCAGCCGCCGACCCTGCCAGTCCGGCAGGAACAGGAACACCGCCAGCCCGGCGATCAGGCTGCCAAGCAAGGTGTCGAACAGCCGTGGCAGGAACAGCCCGTAACTGTCGCCCACCTGGTTGAAGCAGAACAGCACCATCAGGGTGATCGCGGCCGTCGCCAGGGTGTAGCGGGTGGTTCGGTTGATAAAGAACACCACCCCGGCGGCGATGGCGAAACAGGCCTGGATCAACGGGTTCGGGAACAGGTCGAACAGTGCCCACGCCAGGGTCAGGCCAATCGCCGTGCCGATGATCCGCTGGCCGAGTTTGCGCCGGGTGGCACCGTAATTCGGCTGGCAGACGAACAGGGTGGTGAGGATGATCCAGTAACCCTGGGACGGGTGGATCAAATGCACCATGGCGTAGCCGATGCTTAGCGCCAGGGGCAATCGCAGGGCGTGGCGAAACAGTAACGAGGTCGGCGTCAGCTGCGTACGCAAGCGCAGCCACACGTCCTTGAGGTTGCGTGGCGAACGGTCGAGCAGGCTGCTGTCGGTGGCATCGGCCAGGGCGTCGGGGTTGCTGGCGTCGCTGAGCAAGCGGTCGAGGGTGCCGAGGTTGGCCGCCAGTGCGCGCAGCGAACGGAGCAAGCCGCGCCAAGCCGGGTTGCTCTGGATGCGCAGGTGTTCGAGGGAGGCATCGAGGTCGCTCAGGGCTTCGGCAAAACTGGCGTCGTAGGTGAACGGCTGGCGCATCTGGATCGATTCGGCCAGCGCCCGGCAGGCCTTGCCCTGCTGGCGCAGCAGGCGCTGGCAGCGGAACAGCACGTCGCTGTGGAAAAACGCCTCGGCCAAGGCGTTGTAGGGGTAGTGCGAAGAGCTGGCGCGTTCGTGGATGTCCTGGGCGAGGAAATACAGTTTGAGGTAGCGGCTGACTTTCGAGCCCGGGCGACCGTTGCCGACACGGTGCAGGATGATCTCCTTGGCGGCGTTCAATGCGGCGACGACGCGGCCATTCTGTCGGGCCAGTTCCAGGCGTCGCGCTTCCACGTCCATCTGCCGGATCGGCTCGAACAACGACGATTTCAGCTTCAGGTAAAAGCCCAGCTCGCGGAACAACCGCGCCAGGCTTTGTTGCACCGGCTGATTGGAAAACAGCGCCTGCCACAACACCGAGAGCACGCCGTACCAGGCTGCGCCGGCCACCAGCAGCAACGGCTCGTGCCAGACATCGGTGACCGCGCCGCCGCGCTGGTCGACGCCGATCATGGTGTAGACCGACAGGATCAGCGTCGCCGAGGCAATCGCACCATAGCGTTCGCCGAGGGCGCCGAGCATGGTCAGGCAGAACGCCGCGAGAGCGAAGGCGACGATAAACAATGAGGGGTAGGGGAACAGCAGTTCGACGGACAGGGAGGCCACCGCGAAACACACCAGCGTCACCGCCAGCGCGTTGAGGCGGCCCTGCCAACTGTCGTCGGTCTCGGCCAGGGCGCTGGCGATAATTCCCAGGAACAACGGGATCAGCAGGCCCATTTCGTCCTGGTACCAGCACAGCGCCATGGTACCGGTCAGGGCAATGAATACCCGCACGCTGTAGCTGAACTTATCCAGCGCCCAAAGGCGACGCAGAGACTGGCGGAACGAAGTCGATGACATGAAGTGCGAAGGCCTTCCGAGGCAATGACGCTAAATTGAGCCACTAATGACGCCGACGCAATGGCGTCGATCACATCAGACAGCAAAATCTGTTCCTTGATACCACACGTATTCAATGTAGGAGCGAGCCTGCTCGCGATGAGGCCGGTACATTCAATATTGATGTCGACTGTTAGGCCGCTATCGCGAGCAGGCTCGCTCCTACAGGTTTTGGGTTGGATCAGACGTACTGCGCGGCTGCATATCCGGACGCCCAGGCCCACTGGAAGTTGAAGCCGCCCAGATGCCCGGTCACGTCGAGCACTTCGCCGATGAAGTACAGCCCCGGGCTTTTCAGCGATTCCATGGTCTTGGACGACACCTCATGGGTGTTGACGCCGCCCAGGGTCACCTCGGCGGTGCGGTAGCCTTCGGTGCCGGCCGGCACCACTTTCCAGCTCGCCAGTTTCTCGGCGATGTCCGCCAGTTCGGCATGGGTGTACTGCTTCATCGGTTTGGAGACGAACCAGTTGTCCGCCAGCAGGTTGGCCATCTTCTTGGTGAAGATTTCACCCAGCAGGGTTTTCAATTCGCTATTGGGGCGTTCGGCCTGTTGCTGCTGCAACCAGTCCGGCACGTCGTGATCCGGCATCAGGTTGATCTCGACGGTGTCGCCGGATGCCCAGAACGACGAAATCTGCAATATCGCCGGGCCGCTGAGGCCGCGGTGGGTGAACAGGATGTTCTCGCGAAAACTCTGATCGTTGCAGCTGACCAGGCAATCCACCGACGTGCCGGACAACTCGGTGCACAAGGCCTTGAGCTGGTCGGTGATGGTGAATGGCACCAGGCCGGCGCGGGTCGGCAGCAGGTCGTGGCCAAATTGCTTGGCCACTTGGTAGCCGAAACCGGTGGCACCCAGGGTCGGGATCGACAGGCCGCCGGTGGCGATCACCAGGGATTCGCAGGTGATCTGGCCCAGCGTGGTGTCGAGCAAATAGCCTTTTTCGAGTTTCTCGATGGTCTGGATCGAGGTGTCCAGGTGCAGGCTGACGCCGATCTGATCGCACTCGTTGAGCAGCATTTCGAGGATGTCGCTGGATTTGTTATCGCAGAACAATTGGCCGAGCTTTTTCTCGTGGTATGGCACGCCGTGCTTGGCCACCAATCCAATGAAATCCCACTGGGTGTAGCGGGCCAGGGCGGATTTGCAGAAGTGCGCGTTCTGCGAGAGGAAATTGCTCGGCTCGGTGTACATGTTGGTGAAATTGCAGCGGCCACCGCCCGACATCAGGATTTTCTTGCCAGCCTTGTTGGCATGGTCGAGCAACATCACCTTGCGCCCGCGCCCGGCGGCGGTCAGTGCACACATCAACCCTGCGGCGCCAGCGCCAATGATCACGACTTCGGTAGAGCGCAAAACGGTGTCCTCTTACAAGTTCCAGTACAGGCACAAACCCTGTAGGAGCTGGCTTGCCAGCGAATCGGGCAATGCGGTGTGCCAGGCACACCGCTTTCGCCGGCAAGCCGGCTCCTACACAGTGACTGTTTACAAAATGCGAACGCGCAACGAGCGGCCCTTGATCTTGCCGTCGTTCAGGCGCTGCAAGGCCTGCTTGGCGACGCCTCGTTCCACGGCCACGTAGGCCTGGAAGTCGAAGATCGCGATCTTGCCGACCTGGGCACCGGGGATGCCGGCGTCACCGGTCAGTGCGCCGAGAATGTCACCCGGGCGAACCTTGTCCTTGCGGCCGGCCGCGATGCACAGGGTGCTCATCTGCGGCAGCAGCGGGCCGCCGCCCTTGGAGGTCAGGTTGTCCACCTGATCCCAGGTCAACGGCGTTTTCTGCAACTGTTCGATGGCTTGTGCACGTTGCGCTTCGGACGGCGCGACCAGGCTGATGGCCAGGCCTTTTTCGCCCGCGCGACCAGTACGGCCGACGCGGTGGATGTGGATTTCCGAATCGCGGGCCAGTTCGACGTTGATCACCATGTCCAGCGAGTCAATGTCCAGGCCACGGGCCGCGACGTCAGTGGCGACCAGTACCGACGTACTGCGGTTGGCGAACATCGCCAGTACCTGGTCGCGGTCACGCTGTTCCAGATCGCCGTGCAGGCCGACGGCGGAGATGCCTTTGGCGGTCAGGTGATCGACGGTTTCCTGAACCTGCTGCTTGGTGTAGCAGAAGGCGACGCAGGAGGCTGGGCGGAAGTGGCCGAGGACCTTGGTCACCGCACTCATGCGGTCTTCCGGGGAAATTTCGTAGAAGCGCTGCTCGATCTGCGTGTCGTCGTGGAACGCTTCGGCCTTCACTTGCTGCGGGTTGCGCATGAACTTGGAGGCCAGTTGCTTGATACCCACCGGATAAGTCGCGGAGAACAGCAAGGTCTGGCGACGCTCCGGGGCCTGCATGATGATTTCTTCGATGGAATCGTAGAAACCCATGTCGAGCATGCGGTCGGCTTCGTCGAGGATCAGGGTGTTCAGGCCGTGCAACACCAGCGAACCTTTGCGCAGGTGCTGCTGGATACGACCCGGGGTGCCGACGATGATGTGCGCGCCGTGTTCCAGCGAAGCGATCTGCGGGCCGAGGGACACGCCGCCGCACAGGGTCAGGACCTTGATGTTGTCTTCGGCACGGGCCAGGCGACGGATTTCCTTGGCGACCTGGTCGGCCAGCTCGCGGGTCGGGCACAGGATCAGCGCCTGGCAACCGAAGTAACGCGGGTTGATCGGGTTCAGCAGGCCGATGCCGAAGGCGGCAGTCTTGCCGCTGCCGGTCTTGGCCTGGGCGATCAGGTCCATCCCCTTGAGGATCACCGGCAAGCTTTGCGCCTGGATCGGCGTCATCTGGGCATAACCGAGGGAGTCGAGGTTAGCCAGCATGGCGGCGGACAGCGGCAAAGTATTAAATTCGGTGGCGATGGTGGTCACGGGACTGGCCTGCAAAACAAAATGTCGCGCAGTGTACCAGCCCAGTGGCCATTCGCCCTAAGGCTCTATGTGTTCTTCCGGACGCTTGACGCGCCGTCCGTCTTCCCGAGAGAGCTGGGAAAAGATCGTAGCAGCGAGCATGGCCATGATTCCCACTGTTACAAAGGTCAGTTGGAACGCGCCCAAAACCGTTTCCACGCCATCGTTGCCGATCTCCGCCGTGAACCCGCCGAGCAATGCACCAGCACAGGCCACGCCCAGGCTCAGGGACAACTGCGCGACCACCGACAGCAGGCTGTTGCCGCTGCTGGCACTGGCGTCGTCGAGGTCGATCAGGGTCACCGTGTTCATCGCGGTGAACTGCAAGGAGTTGATCGCACCGAGGATCGCCAACAGGCACAGCAGCAGCCAGTACGGCGTCTGCTCGCTGACCAGGCCCATGCTCGCCAGCATGATGCCCAGCGCCAAGGTGTTGCCGGTGAGCACGATGCGGTAGCCCAGACGCTCGATCAGCGGCCGCGCGACCCACTTGGCAATCATCGCCGCCGCCGCCAGCGGCAGCATGCTCATCCCGGCCTGGGACGGCGAGTAGCCCAGCGCCACTTGCAGCAGCAACGGCACCAGAAACGGCAGGGCGCCGCTGCCGAGGCGGGCGAACAGGTTGCCGAGAATGCCCACGGCAAAGGTCCGGGTTCTGAACAAAGACGGCGCAAATAGCGGGTTTTCGATATGCCCGGCGCGCAGCCAGTACGCCGCCAGGCACGCCATTCCGCCGAACAGCAGCAACATCACCCGCAGGTGCGGCAGGTGCAATTCGCCCAGGCCTTCCATCGCGATAGTGATCAGGATCATCGCCGCGCCGAACAGCAGGAAGCCCAGGCTATCGAAGCGGGTGCGTTCGGAGCCGCGCAGGTCCGGAATGAATTTCCACACGGCGTAGCAACCGAGCAGCCCCACGGGCAGGTTGATCAGGAAGATCCAGTGCCAGGTCAGGTATTGCACCATCCAGCCGCCCATGGTCGGGCCGATCAGCGGGCCGAGAAGCCCGGGAATGGTGATGAAGCCCATGATCCGCACCAGTTCCGAACGCGGGTAGGCACGCAGCACCACCAGCCGCCCGACCGGCAGCATCAACGCGCCACCCAGGCCCTGGATCACCCGTGCGCCGACCAACTGGGTCAGGGTGGTCGACAAGGCGCAGAGCAACGAGCCGAGGCTGAACAGCAAAATCGCACTGAAGAAGATCTTCTTGGTGCCGAAGCGGTCGGCGATCCAGCCCGAGGCCGGGATCAGCAATGCGACGGTGAGCATGTAGGCGATGATCACGCCCTGCATGCGCAACGGGTCTTCGGCCAGGTCACGGGCCATCGCCGGCAGGGCGGTGTTGAGAATGGTCCCGTCGAGGGACTGCATGAAGAACGCAATGGCGACGACCCACGGCACCCAGCGGGCGGTGACAGCGTCGAGAGGCAGGCGATTGGGCATGGGACCTCTATTGTGTGGAGACGCAAAAATGTAGGAGCTGGCTTGCCAGCGAAGCTTTTTGGAGGCCTTGATGGCCCCTTCGCTGGCAAGCCAGCGCCTACAGGGTGTTGTGTGTTTACAGGGTCAGGGTCAGGCGTTTTACCAGCGCGCCCGGCAACAGCGCCGAAGCCGTCGCCCGCTGGCTGTAGGTACTCGCCGACAACAGCATCTCGCGCTCGGACGTCAGCGCTTCCAGCTGCGAACCCAGCAGGCTGAAGGCGCTGTCGTCGAAGCGCATGGTGCTGACCGGTGCCTGGATCTCGCCGTTCTCGACCCAGAACGTGGCAAACCGGGTCATGCCGGTCAGGCGCGCGGCCGGTTGGTCGGAGAAGTTCAGGTACCACAGGTTGCTGATGTACAGCCCCGTGCCCAGTTGTTTGAGAATCTCGGCATCGGGCAAGGTTCCGCCCTTCATGTTCAGTGCGTTGGGTGATTCACCGCCGCTGGCGCCGTTGGCGGTCAAACCGTATTCGGCGGCGCTGCGTGAGCCGACCAGTTGCGCCCCGGCCTTGCCGTCGACGATCAAGCCCAGGTCGCTGCGCGGGTAACCCTCGTCGGAAAACGCCGGGCTCAACGAACCGCTGACTTTTTCGTCCAGCGAGAATAGCGGGCTGAACGTACTGTCGCCGCCGTAGAGTTTCTGCAACGGGCTGCTTTTGCTGGCAATCGACTGCGCCGAGAACCCGCCCCAGCACAGCATGCCCATGATTTCTTCCAGCGCGGCCGGGGCGAGGTAGGCGCGATATTGGCCGGGCGCCAGGGTGCGCAGCGGCCGGCCCAGGAACGCCAATTGCTCGCGGGCCTGCTGGAAGCGCTTGGCAAACCCATCACTGTTCCAATCGTGACCGGCGTAGCTGGCTTTCACGGCCTGGCCGTTTTCGTGGAACAGGCTGAAATCGAAATTGAAGCTGTTGGCTTGGTGCCAGCCGAAGGCCCCCGAAGAACTGGCAAAACCACGACTGATGGGCCCGGCGGCATAAAAGCCGACCAGGTCGAGGCCTTCGGCCGCCCGGGTGATTTCGCCGACGACCTGCTCGGTGTCCGGCAGTGGATGGGCCTGTACGTTGTTGCTTTGCCAACCATTGTGATTGAGCAGCAGGTACGGGTCCGCCGGCAGCAGCGGCAAGGTTTCACGCAGTTGTTGCAGGCCTTCGTGCAAGCGTTGCAGATCAACCTCGGGGTCGCCGGCCAGGGTAATGTCGAGGTCGGCATGCCGGCCTTCGTTGATCAGTTTCAGGCCGACGCTTGCTTGCTGCACCTGGCCGGCCTGACGCACCTTGGCGTGGTTGAAACGCACGAAGGCCGACGACTCGGCGGCGTAGCTGAGGGTGAACTGTTCGGGCTCGCGAAGGGCGTCACGCAGGCTGTCGACCAAGGTCTTGAACGAGGCGGCCTGGCTGTTTGAAGGGTTCATCAGGCATCTCCCCCGAATACATCAATATGGCTGAACACGCAGGCCGGTGACGCATGGCCGACGCGGATCACCTGGTTCGGTTCACCCTTGCCGCAGTTCGGCGTGCCGAGGACCTTGAAGGTGCTGGCATCGCCGACGGCGCTGAGGCTCTTCCAGAACTGCGCGGAAATACCGCGGTAGTTGGGGTTTTTCACCACACCTTTGAGTTCGCCGTGTTCGATCAGTTGGCCCCATTCGCAGCCGAACTGGAATTTATTGCGCGCATCGTCGATCGACCATGAGCGGTTGGTCGACATCAGCACGCCGTGTTCGATGCCGCCGATCAACTGCTCGATGGAACGCTCGCCGGGTTCGATATTGAGGTTGGCCATGCGGTCGATGGGCGGGCGGTTCCAGCCACAGGCGCGGCTATTGGCGACGCCGTCCATGCCCGCACGAAATTGCGAAAGTGCACCGCCCAACGGGCGCAGTAGCAGGCCTTCACGGATCAGGAACTGCTTGCTGGCGGGCGTGCCGTCGTCGTCATGGCCGTAGCTGGCGAGTTCTTCGGGGATGTCCGGGTCGAAGGTCACGTTGAGCAGGCCGGAACCATATTGCAGGCGGCCGAAATCTTCTGTCTTGACGAAACTGGTGCCGGCGTAATTGCGCTCGTCGCCGAGGATGCGGTCCAGCTCCAGGGGGTGGCCGATGGACTCATGGATTTGCAGCATCATCTGGTCGGGCATCAGCAGCAGGTCGCGCTTGCCCTGAGGCGTGTTCGGCGCCAGCAGCAATTGCAGGGCCTGGTCGGCCACCAGCGCGCCGGCACCGATCAGGCCGCATCGGCCGATGACGTCCGCGGCGCCTTGCTGGCCGAAGTTCTCGCGGCCCAGGCTGCGGGTCTGGCTGTCGTTGCCGTCGTAGGCCGTCACATCCAGGCCGGGATAGACAAAACGTTGGGCCTGACGCAGTTCGGCGCCGGCGCTGTTGAGGTAGATCTGCTCGACGTGGGTGATGCCGAGGCTGACCTGCCAGCTCACCAGGCGCTCGTCCTTCGGTACGGCGGCGGACTCGGCGCCGAGCAGTTGGTAGCACTCACTCAGGGAAGGGAAGGCCTGGTCGAGGTTCGGCGAAAAGTAGTCGGCGCGATCGCTCGACACCGCCTGCTCGCGCAGGTCCAGCAAGGCGTACGGCTTGAGGAGGCGAGCCTGGCTTTCGGCGCGTTCGAGGGCGGCTTGCAGGCCTTGCTGCGACAAGTCGTTGGTGGCCGCATAGGCTTCTACGCCATTGACCCGCACGGTCAGCATTGCCCCTTCGTCACGGCTCAGGCTCGGCGGTTCGGCGACGTTCTTGCGCACCGCCAGGTGCTGCCCGGATTCGCGCACATAACGCAGGGAAAAGAATTCGGCACCCGTGCGCAAGGCAGCGAAGCGCTGCTTGAGCTGGGGATGGAAATCGAACATTCGTGAACCTCCTTGGTGGGGAGCGGCGGTAGAGCGGTGTTGCGAGGGGAGGGGTGAAACGTTTGCGTGGCGCTAGATTAGGCCTGCGAGGGGGGCGGATCAAGGGTGGAACAGTCTGGCGCGGGGATACTTTGGGAGGGGGTGGTGTCTGGTCGGGCCTCATCGCGAGCAGGCTCGCTCCTACATTCAACCGCATTCCCATGAGGGAGCGCGATCAACTGTAGGAGCGAGCCTGCTCGCGATTAGCCGTGACGCGGTGTAACGCCTTACGCCGTCCGGCTCACTTCCCGCACCGGCTTGCCCTTCACCGGCGCTTCACCCGCCACATAGTAAGTGGCGGTGCTGCGCGGCAACGGCTTGCGGCCACGGATCTTGTCGGCGATTTTCTCGGCCATCATGATCGTCGGCGCGTTCAGGTTGCCGGTGGTGATGATCGGCATGATCGAGGCATCGACCACGCGCAGGCCTTGCATGCCATGCACGCGACCTTCGCCATCGACCACGGCCATCTCGTCGGTGCCCATCTTGCACGAGCAGGACGGGTGGAACGCGGTTTCGGCGTGTTCGCGGATGAACTGGTCCAGCTGCTCGTCGGTTTGCACCTCGATGCCGGGGCTGATCTCGCGACCACGGAAAGCGTCAAGCGCAGGCTGTTGCATGATTTCACGGGTCAGGCGGATGCCGTCGCGGAATTCCTGCCAGTCCTGCTCGGTGGCCATGTAGTTGAACAGGATGCTCGGGTGCTGGCGTGGGTCCTTGGACTTGGCCTGGATGCGACCACGGCTTGGCGAACGCATGGAGCCCATGTGCGCCTGGAAACCGTGCTCTTTCACACCGTTGCTGCCGTTGTAGTTAATCGCCACCGGCAGGAAGTGATACTGGATGTTCGGCCACTCGAATTCCGGACGGGTACGAATGAATCCGCCGGCCTCGAACTGGTTGCTGGCGCCGATGCCGGTGCCGTTGAACAGCCACTGCGCACCGATGGCCGGCTGGTTGTACCAAAGCAGCGACGGGTACAGCGAAACCGGTTGGGTGCAGGCGTATTGCAGGTACAGCTCAAGGTGATCCTGCAGGTTTTCACCAACGCCCGGCAGGTCGTGGACCACCGGAATGTCGAGCGAATTGAGCAATTGGGCCGGGCCGACGCCGGAGCGTTGCAGGATCTGCGGCGAAGCGATGGCGCCGGAGCACAGCAGCACTTCCTTGCGCGCCTTGACTTCAACACGCTCTTCAGCGGCGCCGACCAGGTAACGTACGCCGACCGCACGCTTGCCTTCGAACAGGATCTTGTCGGTCAGGGCGTGGGTGACGATGGTCAGGGTCGAGCGCTTTTTGGCGACGTCCAGGTAACCGCGAGCAGTGGAAGCACGACGGCCCTTCGGCGTCACGGTGCGGTCCATCGGGCCGAAGCCTTCCTGCTGGTAGCCGTTCAAGTCTTCGGTGCGCGGGTAACCGGCCTGGACGCCGGCTTCGACCATGGCGTGGAACAGCGGGTTGTTGCCGGCTTTGGGCGTGGTCACGCTGACCGGGCCTTCGCCACCGTGGTAGTCGTTGGGGCCGATGTCCCGTGTTTCCGCCTTTCTAAAATAGGGCAGGCAGTCCAGGTACGACCAGTCCTCAAGACCTGGCAGCTTGGCCCAGCCGTCGTAGTCCATGGCGTTGCCGCGGATGTAGCACATGCCGTTGATCAGCGAGGAACCGCCCAGGCCCTTGCCACGACCGCACTCCATGCGACGACCGTCCATGTGTGGCTCTGGATCGGTTTCGTAGGCCCAGTTGTAGCGACGGCCTTGCAGCGGGAACGCCAGCGCGGCCGGCATCTGCGTGCGGAAGTCAAAACGGTAGTCCGGGCCGCCGGCTTCGAGCAGCAGGACGGTGACGCCGGCGTCTTCGGTCAGACGGGTTGCCAGGGTATTACCGGCCGAGCCGGCACCGATGATGATGTAATCGAATTCTTGGGACATTGAATGCACCCTCTTTGAAGTTGGTCAGGTCGGGCCTTGGCGAGTGCTGCGCACTCGATTCGCTGGCAATACAGAACTCGGAGCTTTAGAACACCGAGACGTAATCGCCCAGCTCGACCTGTACCGATTTGATGCGGGTAAAGTTGTTCAGCGAGCTGATGCCGTTCTCACGGCCGACACCCGACTGCTTGTAGCCACCGACCGGCATCTTCGCGTCGGACTCGCCCCAGGCGTTGATCCAGCAGATACCGGCTTCCAGCTGATGAATCACACGGTGGGCGCGGTTCAGGTCCTTGGTGACGATACCGGCAGCCAGGCCGAAATCGGTGTCGTTGGCGCGGCGGATCACTTCTTCTTCGGTTTCGTAGGTGAGGATCGCCATCACCGGGCCAAAGATCTCTTCACGCACGATGGTCATGTCGTCGGTGCAGTCGGTGAACACGGTCGGGGCCACGAACGCGCCCTTGGCGAATTCGCCGGCGGTCAGGCGTTCGCCGCCGCACAGGACGCGAGCACCTTCTTCTTTGCCCTTGGCGATGTAGCCCAGCACGTTTTCCATGTGGGCGAAGCTGACCAGCGGGCCGAAGTTGGTGTTTTCGTCTTCCGGGTTGCCGACGCGGATGCGGGCAACGCGCTCAACGATCTTGGCTTCGAAAACGGCCTTCAGATGAGCCGGTACGAACACGCGGGTGCCGTTGGTGCAGACCTGGCCGGAGCTGTAGAAGTTGGCCATCATCGCGGTGTCGGCGGCGCGATCGAGGTCGGCGTCGTCGCAGATGATCAGCGGCGACTTGCCGCCCAGTTCCATGGTCACTTCCTTGAGCGATGAGCTCGAAGCGCTGGCCATGACTTTCTTGCCGGTGTCGGTGCCGCCGGTGAACGAGACTTTCTCGATGCGCGGGTGTTCGGTCAGCCAGGTGCCGACTTCACGGCCGCTGCCGGTCAGGACGTTGAACACGCCGTTTGGCACGCCGGCTTCGGTGTAGATCTCGGCCAGTTTCAGGGTGGTCAGCGAGGTGACTTCGCTCGGCTTGAAGATCATCGCGTTACCCGCGGCCAGGGCCGGTGCGGATTTCCACAGGGCGATCTGGATCGGGTAGTTCCACGCGCCGATGCCGGCCACGACGCCCAGCGGCTCGCGACGGGTGTAGACGAACGAGGTGGTGCGCAGCGGAATCTGCTCGCCTTCGATGGCCGGTACCAGGCCAGCGTAGTATTCCAGCACGTCAGCGCCGGTGACGATGTCGACGTGGCGGGTTTCGGAGTACGACTTGCCGGTGTCCAGGGTTTCCAGGGCGGCCAGTTCGTCGTTGCGCTCACGGAGGATTTCCACGGCGCGACGCAGGATGCGCGAACGCTCCATGGCGGTCATGGCTGCCCAGATTTTCTGGCCCTTTTCGGCGCTGACTACAGCACGCTCTACGTCTTCTTTTGTCGCACGCTGAACCTGTGCGAGGACTTCGCCGTTAGCCGGGTTGATGGCTTCGAAAGTGGCGTCGCTGAGGGCAGAGCTGTACGCGCCATCGATGTAGAGTTTTTGCAGTTCGAAACGGGCCATAAAGTCCTCGCAAGAGCATTAAGTGGTTGGCGCGAGACAGGGGTCGAGCGTTTATGTGGGCTCTAACTCACCTGCTTGGCCAATTGGAAATCCATGTATTCGTAAGCGATCTGTTGCGCCTGCTCGGTGTCGAAAGCGTCTCCCGACAGCGCGCCGCGCAACCACAAGCCGTCAATCAGTGCTGCCAGGCCACGGGCGGCGTTGCGCGCATCTTCGAGCGGCAGCGCACGCCGGAACTCACAGCACAGGTTGGAATACAGACGGTGATCGTTGATCCGCTGCAACCGGTGCAAAGACGGCTGGTGCATGCTGGTGGCCCAGAAGGCCAGCCAGGTTTTCATTGCCGGGCCATTGACCTGGCTGGCGTCGAAGTTGCCTTCGATGATCACCTGCAGATGCGCCCGTGGGCTGTCATCTGCCAGCGCCTGACGGCGCGCGGTGACGCTCTCGCTGAGGGCGGTCATCAGGTACCGCATCGTGGCGGCGATCAGGCCGTTCTTGTCCTGAAAGTAATGACTGATGATGCCATTCGAGACACCGGCCAAACGGGCGATCAGCGCAATGCTGGCGTCCCCCATTCCGACCTGATCGACGGCCTGCAAAGTGGCTTCGATCAATTGCTGGCGACGGATGGGTTGCATACCGACCTTGGGCATCTTGCACATCTCCTTAGGCCTTCCGGCAGACGTAGAACGGCTACCGGATTGAGGGCCAGTCTATTTTGTTTTGATTGAACGTTCAATCAACAAAGAATAAGATCTGCGACAAATCGTCGCTGCCTACAGGTTTTTCCTACTTGTAGTTGGCGGAAAAACGACATCACAAACTGCTCGAAACCTACGCGCCACGGCGTTCCTGGGGTTTCGGGCTTTTTTCGGGGTGTCTTTATATCACCCGCCGGTCGGCTGCCCACTAACCGATTGGTCGGGTAACGCGTTTGCCTTGCGTTCTTCTCTCGCACTGCCCGGAGCATCTGTGCCATGAGTTCTGCCTCGCTAATAAAGACCCCACCGGAGAAGGTGACGGTCAACGGTTGGGTGTTCTACACCTCTACCGCGTTGATTCTGTTGTTGACCGCCATTCTGATCATCGCCCCGCAAGAGGCCGGCAGACTGCTCGGTATGGCGCAAGCCTGGTTGTCCCGCAGCTTCGGCTGGTACTACATGGTGGTGATTGCCGCCTACCTGATTTTCGTCGTCGGCCTGGCGTTCTCGTCCTACGGCAAATTGAAACTGGGCAGCAAGGACGATACCCCGGACTTCAGCTACGGCGCCTGGGCGGGGATGCTGTTCTCCTCGGGCATCGGCATCTCGCTGCTGTATTTCGGCGCGTCCGAGCCGCTGGACCATTACTTCAACCCGCCGGAAGGCGTGGCTGGCAGCAACCTGGCGGCACGTCAGGCGGTGCAGTTGACTTTCCTGCATTGGGGCCTGCATGGCTGGGCGATCTACGCCTTGGTCGGCTTGGCCGTGGCTTACTTTGCCTACCGGCACAACCAGCCGCTGGCGTTGCGTTCGGCGCTGTACCCGCTGGTGGGTGAGCGTTGGGTAAAAGGCGCGGCCGGGCATGCGGTGGACGGCTTCGGCATGTTCGTGACCCTGCTGGGGCTGGTGACCAACCTGGGGATTGGTTCGCTGCAAGTGTCGTCGGGGTTGGAAAACCTGTTCGGCATGGAGCACAGCAACACCAACCTGCTGATCGTGATCATCGTGATGAGCACGGTGGCAACCATCGCCGCGGTGTCGGGCGTGGAAAACGGCATTCGCCGCCTGTCCAACCTGAACATCGTGCTGTTCAGCGGCCTGTTGATTTTCGTGCTGTTGTTCGGCCCGACCCTGCACCTGCTCAACAGCTTCGTGCAGAACGTTGGCGACTACCTGAACGGTGTGGTGCTGAAGACCTTCGACCTGTACGTGTACGAAGGCGACAGTGAGAAGTCCGACCGCTGGTTGGGCCTGTGGACCCTGTTCTACTGGGCCTGGTGGATTTCCTGGGCACCATTCGTGGGCATGTTTATCGCGCGTATTTCCCGTGGCCGCACGGTGCGTGAACTGGTGGCTGGCGTGTTGCTGATTCCGCTGGGTTTCACCCTGGCGTGGCTGTCGATCTTCGGTAACTCGGCCCTGGACCTGGTGATGAACCATGGGGCGGTGGCGCTTGGGAAGACGGCGCTGGAACAGCCGTCCATGGCGATCTACCAATTGCTTGAGCACTACCCGGCGTCGAAAGTTGTCATCGGCGTGTCGATTTTCGTCGGTTTCGTGCTGTTCCTGACCCCGGCCGACTCCGGCGCGGTGATGATGGCCAACCTGTCGTGCAAGGGCGGCACTGTCGATGAAGATGCGCCGCACTGGCTGCGAATCTTCTGGTCGGCGGTGATCACCCTGGTGACCATCGGCCTGTTGTTTGCCGGCAACTTCGAAGCCATGCAAACCATGGTGGTGCTGGCCGGCCTGCCGTTCTCGGTGGTGCTGGTGTTCTTCATGTTCGGCTTGCACAAGGCCATGCGCCAGGATGTGCAGATCGAACAGGAGCAAGCGGAGCTGGCCGCACGCGGTCGTCGTGGCTTCACCGAGCGCCTGACCCAGCTGGACCTGCAACCGAGCCAGTCGGTGGTTCAGCGCTTCATGGACAAGCACGTCAGCCCGGCGCTGGAAGATGCCGCCGTGCAAATGCGCGCACAAGGCCTGGAGGTGCAAACGCTGCTGGGCAAGTCCAAGCGCTGCATGGGCCTGCGCACCGAGATGGAAGAGGGCAACCCGTTTGTCTACGAAGTGAGCCTGGACGGTTACCTCGCCACGCCGACCGAATCGGCCCAGTCCGACGAGGCCCGCCAGCGTTACTACCGTGCCGAGGTGTACCTGCACAACGGCAGCCAGGACTACGACTTGATGGGTTTCACCCAGGATCAGATCACCCGTGACGTGCTCGACCAGTTTGAAAGCCATCGGCAGCTCCTTGGCCGGGTTTACAGCTGAGGTGTGAGGCCTGCGGTGCATCGAATGCACCGCACAGCCTTTGTAGGAGCTGGCTTGCCAGCGAATGATTCACCGCGGTGTACCTGATGCGCCGCAATCTTTGTAGGAGCTGGCTTGCCAGCGAATGATTCACCTCGGTGTACCTGATGCACCGAATCTTTGTAGGAGCTGGCTTGCCAGCGAATGATTCACCACGGTGTACCTGATGCGTCGCCTTCGCTGGCAAGCCAGCTCCTACAGGGTATGCGTCGACTCTGCTGAACAAAAAACGCCGCGATCTTCTCGCGGCGTTTTCGTGTCTGGCGTCTTACCCCAGGTTCTTGCCGAGCAGTGCGTGATACAGCTCGCTGTCGCCGAGAATCCCCACCACATGGTTGTTGTCGTGCAGCACCAGTTTGTTGCCGGTCTGATAACGAATCTGCAGCGCGTCGCGCATGCCGATGTTGGAGTCCACCAGGGTCGGGCGACGGCCCAGGCCTTCGACAGCTTGCCCTGGCACCCAGTTCTGCAGGTCCAGCACCGAACCGTTCTGGCGCGCACCCTTGATGGTGTTGCCTTCGGCCAGGTCCAGCCACGAATCGCCGCCCGGATCGAGGCACACCGAACCGTTGATGCGCTTGCAGTTGTCCAAGGTGCGCATCAGGCTGCGGCCACACAATACGTTCAGCGGGTTGGTGTGGGCGACGAAGGTGCGCACATAGTCATCCGCCGGGTTGAGGACGATCTCTTCAGGCTTGCTGTACTGGATGATCCGGCCGTCTTTCATGATCGCGATGCGGCTGCCCAGTTTCAGGGCCTCGTCGAGGTCGTGACTGACGAACACGATGGTCTTGCTCAGCTTGCGTTGCAGCTCCAGCAGTTCGTCCTGCAGACCCTGGCGGATCAGCGGGTCGAGGGCCGAGAACGGTTCGTCCATCAGCAGGATGTCGGCGTCCATCGCCAGCGCACGGGCCAGGCCCACACGCTGCTGCATGCCGCCGGACAGCTCGTTGGGTTTCTTGTTGCGCCACTGGGTCAGGCCCACCAGCTCAAGCTTGTCGTCTACCAGTTTGCGACGTTCCTTTTCCGGGCGACCCTGCATTTCCAGGCCAAAGCTGATGTTCTCGCGAACGGTCAGCCAGGGCATCAGGGCGAACTTCTGGAACACCATCGCAATGCGCTTGGTGCGCATCATTTTCAGTTCGGCCGGTGTGCACGAAGCAATGTCGATCTGCTTGCCTTCGTGCTCGACGAACAACTTGCCACGACTGACGGTATTGAGGCCGTTGATGCAGCGCAACAGGCTGGACTTGCCGGAGCCGGACAAGCCCATCAGTACGCAGATTTCACCTTTTTCGATGTCCAGGCTGGCTTTTTCAACGCCTACGATCTGCCCGGTTTTCTTCAGGATTTCGTTGCGGGTCATGCCCTGATCCAGCAGCTTGAGCGCCTCGCGTGGATCCCTGGAGAAGATAACGTCAACGTTTTCGAAGCGAATAATGCTCATGCGTCACCCCCTGCTTTGGCGTCGGGTTGTTTGCAGATACGGTCGAGCATGATCGCCAGCAGTACGATCGCCAGGCCTGCTTCGAAGCCCAGGGCGATATCAGCAGTGTTCAGTGCGTTGACCACCGGTTTGCCCAGGCCATCGGCGCCCACCAGTGCCGCGATCACCACCATCGACAGCGACAGCATGATGCACTGGGTGATGCCGGCCGCGATGCTTGGCATGGCGTGGGGCAGTTCGATTCGTGAGAGCAACTGACGTCGCGAGCAGCCAAAGGCTTTGCCGGCGTCCATCAATTCTTCCGGAACATCGCGGATACCCAGGTAGGTCAGGCGGATGGGCGCGGCAATCGCGAACACCACCGTGGAGATCAGGCCCGGGACCACGCCCAGCCCGAAGAGGGTCAGGGTAGGAATGAGGTAAACGAAGGTCGGTACGGTCTGCATCAGATCGAGTACCGGACGCATTAAAGTGTAGAACATCGGCTTATGCGCCGCGACGATGCCCAGCGGCACGCCGATGACCACGCAGACCAGGGTGGCGAACAGCACCTGGGCGAGGGTTTCCATGGTTTCCTGCCAGTACCCCAGGTTGAGGATCAGCAGGAAGGAGGCGATGACGAAAACGGTCAGGCCCCATTTGCGTTGGATGAAGTGTGCAAGGAGTGCGATTAGGCCGATCAATGCCAGCGGGTTGAACCAGGTCAGCGCAAACGTCACGCCGTGGATCATCGTTTCCAGTGTCACAGCGATTGCGTCGAAGGTGCTGGCGCCGTGTTGCGTCAACCATTCAACGAAGCCTGCGATGTACTGGCCTAAAGGGATTTTCTGATCAATCAGCATGGTAGTGAACGTCCGCATGCAAGGAAAAAACAGCCCGGGCGAGCGAACCCGCCCGGCGTAAACATTACTGCGCGAGCTTGGCTTTCACGGCTTCCAGGCCAGGTTTACCGTCAATGGTGGTCACGCCAGCGAGCCAGGTATCGAGTACCTGTGGATTCTTTTTCAGCCAGGCCTTGGCGGCCGCGTCAGGCTTCATCTTGTCGTCCAGGATGTTGCCCATCAGGGTGCTTTCCATGTCGACGGTGAACTCCAGGTTTTTCAGCAACTGGCCGACGTTGCTGCACTCCTGCGTGTAGCCCTTGCGAGTGTTGGTCGCCACGGTGGCGGCACCGAAATCCGGGCCGAAGAAATCATCACCACCGGTCAGGTATTGAATCTTGAAGCGCTTGTTCATCGGGTGCGGCGCCCAGCCGAGGAACACCACGGCGGTGTCGCGTTTCTGTGCGCGGTCGACCTGCGACAACATGCCGGCTTCGCTGGACTCGACGACCTTGAAGCCGGCGTCCTTGAGGCCGAAGGCGTTCTTGTCGATCATCGTCTGGATCAGGCGGTTGCCGTCGTTGCCGGGCTCGATGCCGTAAATCTTGCCATCGAGTTCCTTCTTGAATTTGGCGATGTCGGAGAAGTCATGCAGGCCCTTGTCGTACAGCGCCTGCGGAACGGCGAGGGTGTACTTGGCGCCCTTGAGGTTGGTGCGCACGACTTCCACGGTGCCCGCGTCGCGATAGGCCTTGATGTCGTTTTCCATGGTCGGCATCCAGTTGCCAAGGAACACGTCCATGTTCTTGCCGTCGGCCAGCGACTTGTAGGTCACGGGCACGGAAATCATGGTGGTCTTGGTCTTGTAGCCGAGGGCATCGAGCACGACGCTGGTGGTCGCGGTTGTCGCGGTGATGTCGGTCCAGCCGACATCGGAGAAGTTTACGGTACTGCATTGGGCCGGTTCTGCGGCTTGCGCCAGAACCGGCAGACTAAGCATGGCGGCCAACAACAACGACGGGGAACCTTTCATGGATGGACTCCTTGGTGTTTTTTTTGGCAGTGTTCCGACTGGACCACCGCACTTATAGGTTGCGGTTGGATGGCGTTTTTAAGACAGCTCTACCACGGCGCCTTGCAATCGAGTCGATACGATCATGTACCAGTGAAAATCTGACGCCTACAGGGCGCGTCGTATCCAGTACAGGGATGGTCGCATCCAGTGTCGGTGACGTCGTTTACAGATTTTTTCAGCCTGTTTTGGCCGTCAGGACCGCAAGAAAACGGCGAAAACGCTGCGTAAAAGACACGCGGCGTTCGTGGGCATGAATGCGTCGGTTAGAGACGTCGAACAACGGGATAAAAGCTTGATGATGCGGCCACCTCGACGGATTGCAGCTTGAGCGTAGCAGCTCCGTCGCCGGGCGCTTTTGCGCCTGGAGTTGGCCTATCCAGGAGTTCGGCAGTCATGGCTATCAGCGTTTTCGACCTGTTCAAAATCGGCATCGGCCCTTCCAGTTCGCACACCGTGGGGCCCATGCGGGCGGCGGCGCTGTTCGTGCAGGGCCTGCGTGAGCGGGGTCAGCTTGAGCAGGTGCGACGTGTCGAGGTCCAGCTGTTCGGTTCGTTGTCCGCCACCGGCATCGGCCACGGCAGCGACAATGCGGTGATCATGGGCCTGATGGGCGAGTGGCCCGACGCAATTGATCCGTCGCAAATCGGCATCCGTATCGCCACCTTGCGCGAAACCCACACCTTGCTGCTCGACGGTCGCCTGTCGGTACCGTTCATCTGGGCCCGGGACATGCAACTGATCGACGAAAACCTGGCGTACCACCCCAATGCCATGACCCTGATCGTCGAAGACGAGCGCGGCGAGTTTCATCGCGACACCTACTATTCGGTCGGCGGCGGTTTTGTCGTCGATCAGGCGCAGGCCTCCAGCGGCGTGATGGACCTGGATCGCACGGTGTTGCCCTACGATTTTTCCAGTGCCGTGGAGTTGCTGGCGTTGTGCAAGCGCCACGACCTTAGCGTCGCGCAGTTAATGATGGCCAACGAAAAGGTCTGGCGCAGCGAAGAGGAAATCCGCGGCGGCCTGATGAAGCTCTGGCGCGCCATGCAGGATTGCGTCGAGCAAGGCCTAAAGCACGAAGGCATCTTGCCCGGTGGCCTGAATGTGCGTCGTCGTGCGGCCAAACTGCATCGCAGCT
This sequence comes from Pseudomonas sp. NFX15, assembly GCF_049132105.1. Lineage (NCBI taxonomy): Bacteria > Pseudomonadati > Pseudomonadota > Gammaproteobacteria > Pseudomonadales > Pseudomonadaceae > Pseudomonas > Pseudomonas sp. NFX15. The sequence goes on along the minus strand of NZ_JAFMPV010000004.1, from coordinate 58,592 downwards.
TGCAGGAACTGAACAAACCCAATGTCATCGGCTCGACCCTGAGCGCCATGGAGTGGGTCAACCTGTTCGCCCTGGCGGTCAACGAAGAAAACGCCGCCGGTGGGCGCATGGTCACGGCACCGACCAACGGTGCGGCGGGGATCATTCCGGCGGTGCTTCATTACTTCATGAAATTCAGCGAGGCGGTGACCGACGCCAATGTCGTCGATTATTTCCTCGGGGCGGCGGCGGTGGGCATCCTGTGCAAGAAGAACGCCTCGATCTCCGGTGCCGAAGTTGGCTGCCAAGGCGAAGTCGGTTCAGCCTGCGCCATGGCAGCGGCCGGGCTCGCGCAAATCCTCGGCGCCACGCCCGAGCAGTTGTGCAATGCGGCGGAGATCGGCCTGGAACACAACCTTGGCCTGACCTGCGACCCGGTGGGCGGGCTGGTACAAGTGCCGTGCATCGAGCGCAACGCGATTGCCGCGGTGAAGGCGATCAATGCCGCGCAAATGGCGTTGCGCGGTGATGGCCAGCACTTCATTTCGCTGGACCGGGTGATTCGCACCATGCGCGATACCGGTGCCGACATGCATGACAAATATAAGGAAACATCGCGGGGTGGGTTGGCGGTCAGCGCGGTTGAATGCTGACACCCACACACATCTTTGTAGGAGCTGGCTTGCCAGCGAAAGCGATGGTTCTACCGCTGAAGATGTGCCGGATGAACTGGCCTCTTCGCTGGCAAGCCAGCTCCTACAGGGTGCGGGACCAGTCAAAACTGCGCGCTAAGTGCACACCCGGTTCAATACGCGCCACCTTTTAGAGCGTCGCTCTCAGATAACTCGCCTGACCAGTGATCGGCTGAAAACCCGCCTTCGACCACCCGTCACCCGTGCCTGCGGTGACACTCCTTTCCAGCACCGCGCAACGCCGTTCCCACAAGTGCTACCGAATTGCTCACAGCTTGTGGGGCGGGGCGCTTGTCAGCGCTGATGGCCATTTAAATCCCTACACCTTGCGCGTCATATCCAGACACATTCCGACGTCGTTTTTAGGAGTTGTTGAACGCGCATTCAAATTTAGGCATGGCAATTGCTCTGTCATTACAAAGCCCGTCTCCCACGCGAGAACGATGGCCATAACAAGAGCCTCCGCCTGAGGCCATCACCCGCTTTGTGTGAGGAGATACCGCGATGACGACGTTCAACTCCGGGGCCCAACCCCAGAACCGTGCGCCTCAATCCATCGGCTTTCTGCTGCTGGACAATTTCACGCTGATTTCTCTGGCTTCCGCAGTGGAACCCCTGCGTATGGCCAACCAATTGTCCGGTCGCGAGCTGTATCGCTGGACCACCCTCACCGTCGACGGTGGCCAGGTCTGGGCCAGTGACGGCCTGCAGATCACCCCCGACGCTTCCATGCACAAAGCCCCACCGATGGACACCGTGATTGTTTGCGGCGGTATCGGCATTCAACGCACCGTGACCCGCGAACACGTGTCATGGCTGCAAAGCCAGGCGCGCCAGTCTCGCCGACTCGGCGCGGTGTGCACCGGCAGTTGGGCGCTGGCCTGCGCCGGCCTGCTCGACGGTTTTGATTGCAGCGTGCACTGGGAATGTCTGGCAGCGATGCAGGAAGCCTTCCCGCGCGTGGCGATGAGCACTCGCTTGTTCACCCTCGACCGTAACCGTTTCACCAGTTCTGGCGGCACCGCGCCGCTGGACATGATGCTGCACCTGATCAGCCGCGATCACGGTCGTGAACTGTCGGCGGCCATTTCGGAAATGTTCGTCTACGAGCGCATCCGCAACGAACAGGATCACCAGCGCGTGCCGCTCAAGCACATGCTCGGCACCAATCAGCCGAAGTTGCAGGAAATCGTCGCGCTGATGGAAGCCAACCTCGAAGAACCCATCGACCTCGACGAACTGGCGGTGTATGTCGCGGTATCGCGTCGTCAGCTCGAGCGGTTGTTCCAGAAATACCTGCACTGCTCGCCGTCGCGTTATTACCTCAAGCTGCGCCTGATCCGCGCCCGGCAATTGCTCAAGCAAACGCCGATGTCGATCATCGAAGTGGCGTCGGTGTGTGGCTTCGTGTCCACGCCACACTTCTCCAAGTGCTACCGCGAATACTTCGGCATTCCGCCGCGTGACGAGCGCGTAGGCTCCAACACTACCCAGCAAGTGGCGATGATGCCGCTGCCACAAGCGCTGGTGCTGTCGCCGCTGTCCGGACCGTTGTCGGCACTGAGCCAGGCGCGCAACGAGTCGACGTTTGCCAGTGTAAGGCTCTAAACCATTGTGGCGAGGGGGCTTGCCCCCGTTGGGTCGCGCAGCGGCCCTAAAGTTTTACGACTGCTACGCAGCCGAACGGGGGCAAGCCCCTCGCCACAGGTAAGTCATAAAGCAATCAGGCGCGATGGCTTTGCTGATACTCCGCCAACGCCGGCAACAACTGCTTGTCGATCGCCTGGCGCACCGCCGGCAGGATGGTCGCGCTGCTGGTGTACATCTGCTTGACCATGGTGCGCAGCACGATCGCCCGTTCGTTGTTCAAACCGCGTACCGCGCATTCGCAAGCCTGCTCGGCCGTGGCGCCACTCGGCACTTGAAACCCCAATGACTTGAGCTGGCCCAACAGGTCTTCCTGGTCTATCAAATCGGCGTGCATCATGACGCAATCCTTCTTCAGGGAACGGTGTCGTGGCTCGATTCTGGTAGGGCCACAAGGTGGGGGCAAGGGCGAATTGTCGCCATGGCCGCAATGGCTATGAACAGGTCGCTTTCGGCTAACTTGCCTTGCAGAGGAGTGGGCACACTGGACTCAGCTGGCTTCACGAAGGTTTGGTCACCCTCGCGCTACAGCTCCTCAACAGTACCCTCTGCCTCGATCCTGTCACGGCTTGATCGGGGCTTTTTTTCGTCTGTGAAAATCTGTGGGGTTTTGGTTGATTGAGAGATCGCCTTCGCTGGCAAGCCAGCTCCTACAAGGGCGGTGTGACCTCTGTAGGAGCTGGCTTGCCAGCGAAGAACGATGACGCGGTCTAGCGCTGCAACACCAGGATGCGCGACAACAACTCGTCCCGATCAACGTAGCAACCCTGGAAATGCCGCGCCCCGGTTGCCGGGTCGAACGCATTGCGGGCATGCAGGGTGCGGCGGTTGTCGAAGCACCACAGCTCGCCGGGATTGAGCCGCTGCATCAACCTGAATCGAGGCTCGCGGGTCATCGCGATAAAGCGCCGGTAGGCCTGATACAACCTGGGCATCTGCTCTACCGAGGCATCGAACGGCCCGCGCAGAAAGTTCGCCATGCGGATCTCCGACACCTGCCCCGAGGCGTCCAGGGCGATGATCGGCGCGAGGCAGCGGTAGTCGCTGTGACGGTCCTTGTTGCGAAACTCCACCGGGATCTCGCACAGGCTCTTGAAGGCTTGCGGATCTTCACCGCGCAAGGCATCGGCGATGGCAAAACCGTCGACAAAAATACTCTCGCCACCGTCGGCATCGTTGACCAGGCAATGCAGGAATTGCAGCCCCGGTTGCAACTCGCGGGTTGGTAGATCGCTGTGCAGCGGCAGGTTGAACGCGGTGTAGGCGTTGCTGTCGGCATCGGCCTTGGATTGCACATTGAACAGCACGCCGAAATTGCTCTCGCGGATGAACGAAATGCGCTGGGCGATCAGTTTCAGCGAGCCGGGTTCGGTGGGCACGCCACGCACCTGCGTCAGCCCGATATCGCGCACGGCCAGCAGCCATTGCAACAGCGCGTGGTTATCCGTCATCAGCGCCAGGTACTCGAACACCGGCAACTGAACATCGCTGTGCCAGAGCCTGGCCTTGGGTTTGCGTTGTGCACGCTCGGCACGGGTTTCATCGTCATAGGCGTGGGCGCGCAGCCAGCCGGGGTCGAAGCGGCTGCTGTGGCCATCCTGCCAGTCCACCGACAGGCAACCTTCGGTGTCGATGTGCACGGCGCCAGGCATCAAGTCTTGCGCCACATCGACGATTTCCAGCACTTGCTCGCGGGTCACGGTGTAGACGCACTGCGGGCACGGGCAGTTGTCCCGCAGCCATTGGTGGTGGAAAGGGCTGACGCGATCGTCGGCCCACTTCACCAGAACACGGTCAGCCAGGGTCTGCACGCCAGTCAGCGCGCTGATCAACGGATAGGTACGAAAGTCGGCAAATGCAGCGGCGGTGTTCATGGCGATCTCCTTGTTATTTTTTGGGGGGCAACGCGATGACTCGACCAATGTACCCGGGCGCGGGCAAATCCGCCTGTTCGGCGACGATGGCTTGCAGCCGGCTCAAGGACAGTTCGCTGAAGGGCGCCGAATGCGGCCCGGCGAGATCAACGTGCAGCAGCATCTGTTCGTTGCCCGCCAGTTCCTGGGCATCACCGACCCAATGCAGGCTGTGATAGAGGTGCACGCGTTTGCTGTCGTGGGCGATGATTTGGGTGTGCACTTCGACGTCTGCGTCGAGCTTCACTTCGTGCAGGTAGTTGAGGTGCAGTTCGAGGGTGAACAGCGAGTTGCCACTGGCTTCGCGGCTGTTGCTGTCCAGGCCCAGGCGATCCATCAGGGCGTCGGTGGCGTAGCTGAAAATCAGCAGGTAGAAGGCGTCGCGCAGGTGGCCGTTATAGTCGACCCAATCGGGGATGATTCGGGTTTGGTAGGTGGTGAGGGTGGGCATGGCATCACATCCTGGAGTCATGAAAACCTGTAGAAGCCGGCTTGCCGGCGAAGACAGTGTCAGCACCGCAAAAAGTGGCGGCGGATGTACCGGCGTCTTCGCTGGCAAGCCAGCTCCTACAGAGAGCGGTGTTTAGTCGGCGAAGGCCATCCCATGCTTCTCTTTGGTCGTTTTCACCGCCTCCAGCACCGCCAACAAGCAGTCATCACGATAGCGCTCCAGCGCCGAAATGCTGTGTTTGCCCAATTGATCGCTGGTGCCGTCGACCACGTCGTCGATCAATTTGTCGGTCAGTTCTGGTGCCGGCAGGTAGGTCCACGGCAGTTGCAGCGCCGGGCCGAACTGGGCCATGAAGTGGCGCATGCCGGCATCACCGCCGGCCAGGGTGTAGGTCAGGAAGGTGCCCATGAACGACCAGCGCAAACCGGCGCCAAAACGAATCGCATCGTCGATTTCGCCAGTGGTCGCCACACCGTCGTTGACCAGGTGCAGCGCCTCGCGCCACAGCGCTTCGAGCAAGCGGTCGGCAATGAACCCCGGTACTTCCTTGCGCACATGCAGCGGGCGCATGCCGAGGGATTCGTAGACTTTCATCGCCGCTTGCACCGCTTCAGGGGCGGTGTTTTTGCCGCCGACCACCTCCACCAGTGGCAGCAGGTAAACCGGGTTGAACGGGTGACCGACCACGCAGCGCTCCGGGTGCGTGGCGCTTTCGTAGAACTCGCTCGGCAACAGGCCGGAAGTGCTGGAGCCGATCAAGGCATTGGGCTTGGCCGCCGCGCTGATCTTGCTGTGCAACTCCAGTTTCAACTCCAGGCGCTCCGGGGCGCTTTCCTGGATGAAATCGGCGTCACGCACGCATTCTTCAATGGTCGCGACAAAACGCAGGCGATCCTGTGATGCACCGGGCGCCAGGCCTTGTTTCTCCAATGCGCCCCAGGCACTGGCGACACGTTTGCGCAGGGCCGTTTCGGCGCCAGGGGCCGGGTCCCAGGCCACCACGTCCAGGCCATGGGCGAGGGCGCGCGATACCCAGCCGCTGCCGATGACACCGCTGCCTAACGCGGCGAAGGTTTTGATTTCGGTGATGAAGGTCATGTTGATTTCCTGAAGAATTCGGTGATTTCTGTAGGCGCCGGCTTGCCGGCGAAGACGATTCCCGCAACGCAGAGAGCTGCGGCGGATGTACCGGCCTCTTCGCCGGCAAGCCGGCTCCTAAAAGGGGACAAATAACGATCAGCCGCGCTGGGTCAGGCCCATTTTCTTGCGGCCTTCAGCCGGGGTCAGCACGCGAGCGCCGAGGCGGCTGAGGATTTCCGTGGCGCGTTCGACCAGTTGGCCGTTGGTCGCCAGCACACCCTTGTCCAGCCACAGGTTGTCTTCCAGGCCAACGCGCACGTTGCCGCCGAGCAACACCGCCTGCGCCGCCATCGGCATCTGCATGCGGCCAATTCCAAAACCGGCCCACACCGCATCGGCAGGCAGGTTGTCGACCATGGCCTTCATGGTGGTGGTGTCCGCCGGCGCGCCCCACGGGATGCCCAGGCACAGCTGGAACAGCGGGTTATCCAGCAGGCCTTCCTTGATCATCTGTTTGGCGAACCACAGGTGGCCGGTGTCGAAGATTTCCAGCTCGGCTTTCACGCCTAGCTCTTGAATGCGTTTGGCGCCGGCACGCAATTGCGCCGGGGTGGACACGTAAATGGTGTCGCCATCACCGAAGTTCAGGGTGCCGCAGTCGAGGGTGCAGATTTCCGGCAACAGTGCCTCGACGTGGGCCAGGCGGGTCAGCGGGCCGACCAGGTCGGTGTTCGGGCCGAACTCCATCGGGTTCTCGCCAGCGCCGATCTCCAGGTCGCCGCCCATGCCGGCGGTCAGGTTGACGATGATGTCGACGTCCGCCTCGCGGATGCGCTCCATCACTTCGCGATACAGCGCCACGTCACGGCTGAATTTGCCGGTTTGCGGGTCGCGCACATGGCAGTGAACCACGGTGGCGCCGGCCTTGGCGGCTTCCACGGCGGCGGCAGCAATTTGTTTTGGAGTGACCGGCACGTGTGGGCTCTTGGCGGTCGTGTCGCCAGCACCGGTGAGTGCGCAGGTGATGATGACGTCGTGGTTCATTGGGCGGTTCCTTTCAGGTGAATGCTTTTTAGATAGAAAAGTCGGGGTGTGACGATCCGCTCCGCAGCCCTCTCGGGCTGCGAATCGGTACGTCAATCGGGTTTATTTGCTGGTGAGCTGAAGGTTTTCAGCGGCCGGCTTGCCGTCGAAGGTGGTCACGCCTTCAAGCCAGCGTTTTTTGTCCTGCGGGTGATCCTTGAGCCATTGCTTGGCGGATTCGAAGGCGTCCTTGTGCTCCAGCAGCGGCTGCATCATCCGGCTCTCGTCTTCGGCGGTGAACGTCAGGTTGGTCAGCAGGCGGCCGATGTTCGGGCATTGCTGGGCGTAGGTCGGCGAGGTGACGGTCCATACCGTGGCCTTGCCTTCGTCCGGGCCAAGGGCGTTTTCACTGCCGGTGAGGTAAGTCATTTTCACGTTGACGTTCATCGGGTGCGGCGCCCAGCCAAAGAACACCACGGCTTCGTTGCGGCGCACGGCGCGGTCCACGGCAGCGAGCATGCCGGCTTCGCTGGACTCGACCAATTGGAACTTGCCGAGGCCGAACTGGTTCTTGGCGATCATCGCCTTGATCTGGGTATTGGCGCCTGAGCCTGGCTCGATGCCGTAGATCTTGCCGCCCAGCTCTTTTTCGAACTTGGCAATGTCGGCGAAGGTCTTCAGACCTTTGTCGGCAAGGTAGGTGGGCACCGCGAGGGTCGCCCGGGCATCCTGCAGGCTTGGCGCTTCAAGCACCTTGACCTGGTTGGCGTCGACGAACGGGGTGATGGTCTGGGTCATCAGCGGGTTCCAGTAGCCGAGGAACAGGTCCAGGCGCTGGTCGCGGATCCCGGCGAAGATGATTTGCTGGGAGGCGCTGGTTTGTTTGGTGTTGTAGCCGAGGCCATCGAGCAAGACCTGGGTCATGGCACTGGTGGCGATCACGTCGGTCCAGTTCACTACACCCATGCGCACGTTCTGGCACGCGGCGGGCTCGGCGGCCATGACACTGGCGCTCAGTAACGCGGTACCACTGAGTGCAAGAACACAGCTGCTGATCAGTCGTTTCATTCTCAGGTTCCTCGGCAGTTTCATTATTGTGGGTCCGGTCGTCTTTGTGCGCCGGTGATGACACGTTACGCAGCAAATCAGCCATGAAAGCGCACTGCGGCGACCAGCACTTGCACTGCAGCGACCTGTGCTCTTGAATGCCTGTTGCAAGTGGCGTATCAACATCCTCACGCTCCCCGTCCTCTCGTTACCGGCTAAGCGAGTGCGCTCCATGTCCCAGGATTTCTACTTCTTGTTGATGCCGGGTTTTTCGGCCATCGGGTTTATCTCGGCCATCGAACCGCTGCGGGTCGCCAATCGTTTTCGTGGCGAACTGTATCGCTGGCATGTGCTGAGCGCCGACGGCGGGGCGGTGCTGGCGAGCAACGGCATGTCGGTCAACGCCGATGCGGCGCTGGAGCCATTGAAAAAAGGCGCGACGCTACTGGTGGTCGCCGGGTTCGAACCCCTGGAATTTGCCACCCCGGCGCTCGAGCACTGGCTGAGGCGGCTGGACAACGAGGGCGTGACCCTCGGCGCCATCGATACCGGCAGCTTTATCCTCGCCGAGGCGGGTTTGCTCGACGGCCATCGCCTGACCCTGCACTGGGAAGCCATCGACGCGTTCAAGGAATCTTATCCACAGCTCAGCGTCACCCAGGAGCTGTTCGAGATCGACCGCCGACGCATTACCTCCGCTGGCGGCACGGCCTCGATTGATTTAATGCTGGATCTGATCGCCCAAGCCCACGGCCCAGACCTGGCGATCCAGGTCAGCGAGCAATTCGTACTCGGCCGCATACGCCCGCGCAAAGACCACCAACGCATGGAAGTCGCCACGCGCTATGGCATCAGCAACAAGAAACTGGTGCAGGTCATTGGCGAGATGGAGCAGCACAGCGAACCACCACTGAGCACGCTGGAACTGGCGGAATCGATCAAGGTGACGCGGCGGCAACTGGAACGCCTGTTTCGCCTGCACCTGAACGACACGCCGAGCAATTTCTATCTGCGGTTAAGGCTGGAGAAAGCACGGCAGTTACTGCGTCAGACGGACATGAGCGTGCTGGAAGTGAGCATCGCGTGCGGGTTTGAATCGCCGTCGTATTTCACCCGTAGCTATCGGGCGAAGTATGAGCGGTGCCCGCGAGAGGATCGACGACAAAGCCAAAAGGCATAACGCTGATTCCTCTAGGAGCTGGCTTGCCAGCGAAGGCAATTTTGAGATGGGTCGTGAAGCTCAAGGCTCCTTCGCCGGCAAGCCGGCTCCTACATATCGTTATCTCTTTATTTTTTTATCAACGCTGAACATGCAGCCTTGTACGCCTCATGCTGATACTTGTTCAGCGTCCCCGGCAGTTCACCGGTGAATTTCTTGCTCTGCGCCGTGATCGTCTGCGGCGACAACAACGTCACTTCGCAATTCTCCAGCAACTGGAAAACTCCCTCGATCTTGAACGTGGTCGGCCCGCCCGCGAACTCACCTTTCTTGCTGCGCTTTTTGATCGCGATGCGATCAATGGAATTCTCGCGCACAAACGACGCAACCTGAGCTGCAAACACTTTGACGTTGGCCGCTTCGTCGTCATCGTCCAAAGCGATTTTCTTGGTCGTGAGCGCGACATGGTTCAACGTCGAACCGTCGAGGGAGGCGACGGCGATAATGGCTTCGCTGCCTTTGATTTCGATGCCGCAGACTTTCATGTTCAATCCCGTTAGTGACAGAGGGTGGGCAGCTTACAGCTCAAGTTGATTGGCAGTAATGCCAAACGCTACGGCAATCTTCTCGCGAGTGGCCTTGCGAGGCTTGGCGACGGTTTCCTGCTGGGCGAATGCCGGTTGGGTGATGCCCATGCGTTTGGCCACTTCGTCCTGGGTAAGGTTCAAGTATTCGCGCCAGGCGCGAATGGGTGTGGCGCCATCGACAATACGACTGACCACTTCGTGAGGGATCAAGTCAGGCTCGATCTTCTGCGCCAGATACTGCGCATACGGAATAACCACGAAGGCTGGATTGCCTTCGGCGTCATTGATGATTTGGATGTCAGTAGGTGCGTTCATCGCGTTTTTTGACCTCTTGAATACTGACCACTTTGATCGCGCCATCCCAATCAAACATGACCCGATAGTGACCGACACGCAGTCGATAAGCGTAGTCATGAGCGACCAGTGCTTTGACATTGCCTACATCGGGCATGTCTGCAAGCGCCGTGATGGCATCACGAACCTGGCCCTGATGAGCGGAATGCAATTTCAGAAGTTGCTTAACGGCCTTTCGAGTCCAGTGGATGCTATTCATGGAAGAATATAAGTCTTTTATAAGATTTGCGAATCTTTACTTATATTTTTCAGGCGGCCAATCAACAACGATTGTCAGCATGTTGCGTGAAAAACCCACAGCCTGGGGCTTTCAAGCAATACGTGTAGGCGAGGTCAGAACGTATTGTAGGAAGAGGGGGAACTGCTGCTGAAAGATGGATGCGATTCCAGCTTTCAGCGGAATATTCAGGATCACTCCTGCCCAATCGACTCCAAAAACTCCGACCGCTCGTCGCTCATTCGCGCGATGCAATCATTCTGCGCAATGGTGAACGCCTTGCTGCCGCTGGTGGCGGGGAAGGCTTCGACGGCGCAGTCGGCGTCGCGGGTTTTCAGCCATTGTTGCTGGGCGGTCTTGAGCTTGGTGGTGATGTCGGTCAGTTGCGACGGGTTTTTGCCGTACTGCGACTGCATGCGTTCGGTGAGGCCCTGGAAGTTTTCCTTGAGCAGGTCTTCGGCGGTGGTGCGGCTGTAGGTCGAGCATTCCAGGGTCTGAACGTCGTTTTCGACCGCGTCGCAGGGGTTGCTGTCGGACTCTTCGGCGGCGTGTACGCCGGTCGCAATCAGTGCCAAAGCCAGAAGGATGGATTTCATTCGGGTCGCCGCTCTATTCCAGTGATGCGGGGAATTCTGGCTCAAGCGGGCGGCCTTGAACAGGTCGGCGATTGTGCCCGGCGATGACCCTTTGTCGCGGATTGACGCTTTCGGCAATTCCCCTGTCGTTTTTGCACCCGGTCGCCGAGGCACCGAGGCATATGCTGGCCCCAAAGCGCCGGCAGACGATTCGGCGCATGAATCGCTAATAAGGGGACAGCCTGATGAGCCCAGCCGAATTGCACGCCGACAGCATCGTTATCGACGGGCTGATTATTGCCAAGTGGAACCGTGAACTGTTCGAAGACATGCGCAAGGGCGGTCTGACCGCGGCCAACTGCACCGTGTCGGTATGGGAGGGCTTCCAGGCCACCGTCAACAACATCGCCGCAAGCCAGAAGCTGATCCGCGACAACAGCGACCTGGTGATGCCGGTACGCACCACCGCCGACATCCGCAAGGCCAAGGAACAGGGCAAGACCGGCATCCTCTTCGGCTTCCAGAATGCCCATGCGTACGAAGACCAAATTGGCTACGTCGAGGTGTTCAAGCAACTCGGCGTCGGTATTGTGCAGATGTGCTACAACACCCAGAACCTGGTGGGCACCGGTTGCTACGAGCGTGACGGCGGCCTGTCGGGCTTCGGTCGCGAAATCGTCGCCGAGATGAACCGGGTTGGCGTGATGTGCGACCTGTCCCACGTCGGCTCCAAGACCTCCGAAGAAGTCATCCTCGAATCGAAAAAACCGGTCTGCTACTCCCACTGCCTGCCGTCGGGGCTCAAGGAACACCCGCGCAACAAGTCCGATGAAGAACTCAAGTTCATTGCCGACCACGGCGGTTTCGTCGGCGTGACCATGTTTGCGCCGTTCCTGGCCAAGGGCATCGACTCGACCATCGACGACTACGCCGAAGCCATCGAATACGTGATGAACCTCGTCGGCGAAGACGCCATCGGCATTGGCACCGACTTCACCCAGGGCCATGGCCAGGACTTCTTCGAGTACCTGACCCACGACAAGGGCTACGCCCGCCGCCTGACCAGCTTCGGCAAGATCATCAACCCGCTGGGCATCCGCACCGTGGGCGAGTTCCCGAACCTGACCGAGACCCTGCTCAAGCGCGGCCACTCCGAGCGTGTGGTGCGCAAGATCATGGGCGAGAACTGGGTGAACGTCTTAAAGGATGTTTGGGGCGAATAAGCCACCGCACTTCTGAACCCTTTTCCGCTGCCGTCCGCGCAGCGGGCAACACAACGAATTTTCTGGAGTTAAGTTTCCATGGCCAAGATCGCCCCGCAATTGCCAATCGAAGTCGACAGCGAGACCGGTGTCTGGACCTCCGACGCCCTGCCGATGCTGTACGTGCCGCGGCATTTCTTCGTCAACAACCACATGGGCATCGAGGAAGTGCTGGGCGCTGATGCCTACGCCGAAATCCTCTACAAGGCCGGCTACAAGTCCGCCTGGCACTGGTGTGAAAAAGAAGCCGAATGCCACGGCCTGGAAGGCGTCGCTGTGTTTGAACACTACATGTTGCGCCTGTCGCAGCGCGGCTGGGGCCTGTTCAAGATCCAGGACATCGACCTCGACAAAGGCACCGCCAGCGTCAAGCTCGAACACTCGGCCTTCGTCTACGTGTACGGCAAGGTCGGGCGCAAGGTCGACTACATGTTCACCGGCTGGTTTGCCGGTGCCATGGACCAGATCCTCGCCGCACGCGGCAGCAAGATCCGCACCGTGGCCGAGCAAGTCTACGGTGGCTCCGAAGAGGGCCACGAAGACGGCTTGTTCACCGTCAAGCCGTTGTAAGTCGAGGAACCCGCCATGGCTTTCGAAGCAATGTTCCAGCCGATCCAGATCGGCAAACTGACCATCCGCAACCGCGTGCTCAGCACCGCGCATGCCGAGGTCTATGCCACCGACGGCGGCATGACCACCGACCGGTACGTCAAGTATTACGAAGAGAAAGCCAAGGGCGGGATCGGCCTGGCGATTTGCGGCGGTTCCTCCAGCGTGGCCATCGACAGCCCGCAAGGCTGGTGGAAATCGGTCAACCTGGCCGATGACCGGATCATCCCGCACTTCCAGAACCTGGCCGACGCCATGCACAAGCATGGCGCCAAGATCATGATCCAGATTACCCACATGGGCCGTCGTTCCCGCTGGGACGGCGAGCATTGGCCGACCCTGCTGTCGCCGTCTGGCATCCGTGAACCGGTACACCGTGCCACCTGCAAGACCATCGAGCCGGAAGAAATCTGGCGGGTGATCGGCAACTACGCCACGGCAGCGGCGCGGGCCAAGGCTGGTGGCCTGGACGGCGTGGAATTGTCGGCGGTGCACCAGCACATGATCGACCAGTTCTGGAGCCCGCGGGTCAACAAGCGCACCGACGAATGGGGCGGCAGCTTCGAGAACCGCATGCGTTTCGGCCTGGAGGTGTTGAAGGCTGTGCGGGCCGAAGTCGGTCCGGATTTCTGCGTCGGCATCCGTTTGTGCGGTGACGAATTCCACCCGGACGGCTTGTCCCATGAGGACATGAAGCAGATCGCCAAGTACTACGACGACACCGGCATGCTCGACTTCATCGGTGTGGTCGGTTCGGGTTGCGACACCCACAACACCCTGGCCAACGTGATCCCCAACATGAGCTATCCACCGGAGCCGTTCCTGCATTTGGCGGCCGGGATCAAGGAAGTGGTCAAGGCACCTGTCCTGCACGCGCAGAACATCAAGGACCCGAACCAGGCCACGCGGATTCTGGAGGGCGGCTACGTTGACATGGTCGGCATGACACGCGCACACATCGCCGACCCGCACCTGATCGCCAAGATCAAGATGGGCCAGGTCGACCAGATCAAGCAGTGCGTCGGCGCCAACTACTGCATCGACCGCCAGTACCAGGGACTGGACGTGCTGTGCATCCAGAACGCCGCGACGTCCCGTGAATACATGGGCGTGCCGCACATCATCGAGAAAACCACCGGCGTCAAACGCAAGGTGGTGGTGGTCGGTGCCGGCCCGGCCGGGATGGAAGCCGCGCGCGTGTCTGCCGAACGCGGCCACGACGTGACCCTGTTCGAGAAGAAAGAATTCATCGGCGGGCAGATCACCACCGCCTCGAAAGCGCCGCAACGCGACCAGATCGCCGGTATCACCCGCTGGTTCCAGCTGGAGTTGGCGCGGCTGAAAGTCGATCTGCGTCTGGGCACCGCTGCTGATGCGGCGACCATTCTCGATCTGCGTCCGGACGTGGTGGTGTTGGCGGTCGGTGGGCATCCGTTCCTTGAGCAGAACGAACACTGGGGCGCCGCCGAAGGGCTGGTGGTCAGCAGTTGGGACGTGCTCGACGGCAAGGTTGCGCCGGGCAAGAACGTGCTGGTCTACGACACCATCTGCGAGTTCACCGGGATGTCGGTCGCTGACTTCCTCGCCGACAAGGGCAGCCAGGTCGAAATCGTCACCGACGACATCAAGCCGGGCGTGGCCATTGGTGGTACGTCGTTCCCGACCTACTACCGCAGCATGTACCCGAAAGAAGTGATCATGACCGGCGACATGATGCTGGAGAAGGTCTACCGCGAAGGCGACAAGCTGGTGGCGGTGCTGGAGAACGAATACACCGGCGCCAAAGAGGAGCGGGTGGTGGACCAGGTGGTGGTGGAAAACGGCGTGCGTCCGGACGAGGCGCTTTATTACGGCCTCAAGGACGGCTCGCGCAACAAGGGCCAGATCGACATCGAAGCGTTGTTCGCGATCAAGCCGCAGCCATCGTTGAGCACCACGGGTGACGGCTACCTGCTGTTCCGTATCGGCGACTGTGTGGCCCAGCGTAATACCCACGCGGCCATTTATGACGCCCTGCGCCTCTGCAAGGATTTCTAACGGCTTGTGGATACCCCTGTAGGAGTGAGCCTGCTCGCGATGGACGTGAACGATAACGCGGGGAGTCTGATTCAACGCGGTGTTCTCAGGTTTTTCGCGAGCAGGCTCGCTCCTACAAGGGATCAAGCAAGGCATCCAAGTAGTTAAGCCCGAGGTCTTTGGGAGCTTCACCATGTTGAACACCCTTCTTCCAATCCTGTTGTTCGCCGCCCTGTCCCTTGCGGTGCTGGGCGCGTTGCGGCGGGTGGCCATGTGGCGCCGGGGCCGGGCTTCGAAAGTCGACCTGATCGCCGGCCTGTTCGCCATGCCCAAGCGCTACATGGTCGACTTGCACCACGTGGTGGCGCGGGACAAATACATCGCCAATACCCACGTCGCCACGGCGGGCGGTGCGGTGGCGTCCATCGTGCTGGCGCTCCTGGTGCACGGTTTCGGCCTGCATAACCGCATTCTCGGTTATGCGCTGCTGTTGATGACGGCCGTGATGTTCGTCGGCGCGATCTTCGTCTACCTGCGTCGGCGCAACCCGCCAGCCCGTTTGTCGAAAGGCCCGTGGATGCGTCTGCCGAAAAGCCTGCTGGCGTTCTCGGCCTCGTTCTTTCTGCTGACGCTGCCGGTCGCCGGCATCCTTGCGGAAAACTTCGGTGGCTGGCTATTGGTGGCGATTCTCGGGGTGGGCGTGCTGTGGGGCGTGTCGGAACTGTTCTTCGGCATGACCTGGGGTGGGCCGATGAAGCACGCCTTCGCCGGTGCCTTGCACTTGGCCTGGCACCGTCGCGCCGAGCGCTTTGGCGGCGGTCGTTCCACCGGTCTCAAACCGCTGGATCTCAACGACCCGACCGCGCCGCTAGGCGTGGAAAAACCCAAGGATTTCACCTGGAACCAACTGCTCGGTTTCGACGCCTGCGTGCAGTGCGGCAAATGCGAAGCCGCGTGCCCGGCGTTCGCCGCCGGCCAGCCACTGAACCCGAAAAAACTGATTCAGGACATGGTCGTCGGCCTGGCCGGTGGCACTGATGCGAAGTTCGCCGGCAGCCCGTATCCAGGCAAAGCCATTGGCGAACACGCCGGCAATCCGCATCAACCGATCGTCAACGGCCTGGTGGATGCCGAGACCCTGTGGTCATGCACCACCTGCCGCGCCTGCGTCGAGGAATGCCCGATGATGATCGAGCACGTCGATGCCATCGTCGATATGCGCCGTCACCTGACTTTGGAAAAAGGCGCGACCCCGAACAAGGGCGCCGAGGTCCTGGAAAACCTGATCGCCACCGACAACCCGGGCGGTTTCGCGCCGGGTGGGCGGATGAACTGGGCGGCGGACTTGAACCTCAATCTGATGAGCGAGAAGAAATCCACCGACGTGCTGTTCTGGGTTGGCGACGGCGCCTTCGACATGCGCAACCAGCGCACCCTGCGCGCCTTCGTCAAAGTGCTGAAAGCGGCGAAAGTCGACTTCGCCGTGCTCGGCCTTGAAGAGCGCGACAGCGGTGACGTGGCCCGGCGCCTGGGTGACGAAGCGACCTTCCAGCTGTTGGCCAAGCGCAACATCCAGACCCTGGCCAAGTACAGCTTCAACCGCATCGTCACCTGTGATCCGCACAGCTTCCACGTGCTGAAAAACGAATACGGCGCCTTCGATGGCCACTACCTGGTGCAGCACCACAGCACCTACATGGCGCACATCATCGACGCTGGCGCGTTGAACCTCGGTCAGCACAAAGGCGACAGCGTGACCTATCACGACCCGTGCTACCTCGGCCGCTACAACGGCGAATACGAGGCACCGCGCCAGGTGCTGCGCGCCCTCGGCATCGAAGTCAAAGAGATGCAACGTTCGGGCTTTCGTTCGCGCTGCTGCGGCGGCGGCGGCGGGGCGCCGATCACCGACATTCCCGGCAAGCAACGGATTCCCGACATGCGCATGGAAGACATCCGCGAAACCGGTGCCGAACTGGTGGCCGTGGGTTGCCCACAATGCACGGCGATGCTCGAAGGCGTGGTCGAACCCCGGCCGCTGATCAAGGACATTGCCGAACTGGTGGCCGACGCCTTGCTCGAAGATGCAGCGCCAAGCAAGCCGGCCGCTCCAGCCCAACGTGAACCTGCGGAGGCCCACTGATGAGCGACATTATCCGCCGCGACCCGCGGGCCGAATGGATTGCCCGTAACCGCTTGCACCCGCTGCACGCGGCCATGCAACCGGCGCAACACAGCTGGATGGGACCGAACGGCGTCATCCGCAAGAATCCCCACGGCATGGGCTTCATCGGCCCCAACGGCATCAAGCGCATCGACCGCAGCGGCGCCCAGCAGGGCGGGGCGACCAAGCGTTCGGCCGCCGTCGAAGTGCAATTGCCGCTGCATCAGGTGGCCGCGCCAGCGTTTTACATCAGCGTGGTGCCGGACATGGTCGGCGGCCGCTTGAGCAGTCATGACCGCGACCTGCTGGGCCTGGCGCATCAGTTGGCCGGTAAGGATGGTGCGGTGCTGGCCGTGGTGTTCGGCGAGCACAAGGAAAATGCTTTCGCCACGGCGGGCGTCGACCGCCTGCTGGTGCTCGAAGGCGAAGAGTTTAGCGGTTATGCACCGGAACAACGGGTGCAGGGTCTGCGGGCTGTGGATAACCAGTTCAGCCCACGTCACTGGTTGCTGCCGGACAGCCGCAGTGGCGGTGGCGAACTCGGCCGACGTTTCGCTGCGGCATTGGGCGAGCGTCCGGCCACGCGGGTCTGGCAGGTCAAGGATCAGGCGTGCATCGGCCGCGCTGGCGCGGGTTTACAAGACTTGGCCCGTCCTCTCGCACGCCTGATTCTAGCGGCTGCCGAGTGCGCCGAACCGGTCAGTGAAACCCGTCACGAAGCGTTGTCGGTGGAGTTATCCACAACCGTGGCACGCAGCTTGTCACGGATCGAGGACCTGGGCGCGGTGGCGGTCGATCCGGCGGCCATTCCCATGGCCGAAGCCGAGTTCATCTTCTCTGGCGGCAACGGGGTCAAGGACTGGGGACTTTTCCACAGGACCGCCCAAGCCCTCGGCGCGACCGAAGGTGCCTCGCGGGTGGCGGTGGACGACGGCTTCATGGCCCGCGACCGTCAGGTCGGCGCATCCGGCACCTGGGTCACCGCAAGGGTCTACGTGGCGGTGGGTATTTCCGGGGCGATCCAACACCTGCAAGGCATCGGTGCCTGCGACAAGGTGGTGGCGATCAACCTCGACCCTGGCTGCGACATGATCAAGCGTGCCGACCTCTCGGTGATCGGCGAGAGCGCGGAGATTCTGCAAGCCTTGATCGATGCGATCGAGGCTTACCGCAATGACGCCAGGCGCGATGCGGCCTAAGGGAAGGAAAGGGTTATGAGCACGAAAATCATCAGCCTGGTGTCCATCGGCGCCCACCCGACTTCCGGTCGGCCGCGCCGCGCGGAGCAGGATGCGCGGGCGGTGGAACTGGGCCTGCAACTGGCTGGGGATAAATTGCAGGTGCTGCACGCCGGGGATATCGCCGAGCCTGCCTTGCGCGCTTACCTGGGCATGGGGCTGGAGCAATTGCATGTGCTGGAACAGCCGCAAGGCGCTGACGCGCTACCGGCGCTGACCGACTATTTACGCGATGCCGGGGCGCAGGTGGTGTTGACCGGCAGCCAGGCGGAAACCGGCGAAGGCTCGGGCATGCTGCCGTTCCTGCTGGCCGAAAGCCTGGGCTGGCCGCTGGTGGTGGGGCTGGCGCAGGTCGAGTCGATCGATGGCGGTTCGGCATTGGTGCTGCAGGCTTTGCCTCGGGGTCAACGTCGTCGGCTGAAAGTGCGCTTGCCGTTCCTGGCGACGGTGGATAACGCCGCGCCCAAGCCACGCCAGAGCGCTTACGGCCCGGCCCGGCGCGGCGTGCTGCAAGCGCAGGACGTCGAGGTCATCGACGATGAGCTGCTCGCGATTGCCAGCCTGCAACCGGCCAAGCCACGGCCCAAGCGCTTGAAGGTGATCAAGGCCAAGAGCGGCGCCGACCGCATGAAGGCCGCGACGGCCAAGGCCAGTGGCGGCGGTGGACAAGTGCTCAAAGGCGCGACGGCCCAGGCCGGCGCCGAGGCGATTCTCAAACTGCTGATCGAAGAAGGCGTGGTCCGCTAGCACATCCAGCACCCCCTGTAGGCGCGAGCAAGCTCGCTCCTGCAGGTGTAGGTGACGCGTTGGTCCTGGACGTGTTTACCCACAATGGCGGTTGGCATATCTGTGGATAACATGTTCGTGTCTTGCTGCACCCCTTGCAGATCAAGCCTTGCAAGCAATTGGTCGAAAAACGATCAGTCCAAAGTGTGATTTTCCCGAGTGTTTTCAGGGGGATAACAGCTCGCCGTCTTCCACACTTGCCCCCAATCTCTGTTGGCGCTTCTGTGGATAAGATGTTTGCTATCGGCTGGAGGTCAGGTAAACAGCGGCTTTCAGAGGGTTGGTCATAAAGTGATCAAAGGGGCGGTTTTTGCAAGTCAATTGGCGCTCCAACAGCGATTTTATGCGGCTTTCAGCGGTTTTCCACAGCCGTGGCAAAGTTGCCCCCAAAGTCTGTTGGCGCTTCTGTGGATAAGGTGTTCGCCATCCGCTATAAGCCTTACGAAACGTGGCTTGCGGGCATTAGATCAAAAAATGATCAGGTCGCTTATGGAAGTGCGTTTCTGGATAAGTCACGTTTTTTGTTCGGTTTTTGCGAAGAAAATAATCAGTATTTCCACAGTTGTCCCCATTAGCTGTGGGTGGAGGTGTGGATAAGTTGTTCGCGGAAGGCTGGGAGGCGCGGTGCGCATAGGCCTGATCGAGATAGATCATATTTCGTACAGTTCTAATAAACCCATGTAGGAGCGAGCCTGCTCGCGATGGACGTCAACGATTACGCTGGGCAACCTGACACCCCGCGGCGTTCTCAGGTTCATCGCGAGCAGGCTCGCTCCTACAGTGATCTGTGGTGTTCACAAAAGTTGTGTACGCCACTACCCCCTGTAGGAGCGAGCCTGCTCGCGAAGGTCGTAAACGATAACGCGTCAATCCAGGTTAGCCGCTGACCGGCACACCCTTGAGGTACGGCGCAGGCTCGGCGCCGAGGTTGCTCAGCAGGCGTTCGCTGTACCAGTCCACGAAGTTCACCACGCCAAACTCATAGGTCTTGGAATACGGCCCAGGCTGGTAAGCGGTGGAGTTGATCCCGCGCTGGTTCTCTTCGGCCAGGCGCCGGTCCTGGTCGTTGGTGGCGTCCCAGACCTTGCGCATGCGCTCAACGTCATAGTCCACGCCTTCGACCGCGTCCTTGTGCACGATCCACTTGGTGGTGACCATGGTTTCCTGGGCGCTGATCGGCCACACGGTGAACACGATGATGTGATCGCCCATGCAGTGGTTCCACGAGTGCGGCAGGTGCAGGATGCGCATCGAGCCCAGGTCCGGGTTCTTGATGCGGCCCATCAGCTTGGCGCAGCCCTGCTTGCCGTCCAGGGTCATCGACACGGTGCCCTTGAGCAACGGCATGCGCACGATGCGATTACGCAGGCCGAAGCTGGCGTGGGCGTAAGGAATCTTCTCGGCTTCCCAGGCGGCGGCAGAGGCGGCGACGTGGTCCTTGAACGCCTGGTCGGCGCGCGGGTCGGTGACGTCGTCCCACTCCAGCAGGGTTTTCAGCAGTTCCGGGTGCGACGCGTTGCAGTGGTAGCACTCGCGGTTGTTTTCCAGCACCAGTTTCCAGTTGGCCTTTTCCATCAAGGTGGTGGTGATCGCCACCTTGGTGTTCTCCATGTCGTACGGTTCCATGTAATGGTTGAGCGTCGACAGGAAGTCATCGATGGCCGGCGGGTTTTGCGCCAGGCTGATGAAGATGTAGCCGCCGGCGGTCTTCACGTTCACCGGCTTGAGGCCGTACTGCTGCATGTCGAAGTCGTCGCCCATCTCGGTGCCGGCAAACAACAGGCGGCCGTCGAGTTCGTAGGTCCACTGGTGGTAGTGGCACACCAGTTTGGCGACTTTGCCCTTGTCGCTGGTGCACAGGCGCGAGCCACGGTGGCGGCAGACGTTATGGAACGCGTGCACCACACCTTCGGCGCCACGGATCACGATGATCGGGTTCTTGCCGATTTGCAGGGTCAGGTAGTTGCCCTTGGTCGGGATCTCGCAGGTCATGCCGGCGATCAACCACTCTTTCTGAAAGATTTCCTGCATGTCGATATCAAACAGGCGCTCGTCAGAGTAAAACGGCTGCGGCAGCGAGAACGTGCGCTCGCGCTCTTGCAGCATCTGCGCGGTGGCCTTGCGTGCGGGTTCCAGCGGATCGCCCAGGCTCAGGGTAGTAGTGACGTCCATCGTTTAATCCTCATGGCCATTCTGTGTGGCCGGCGAAATGTGGCTACGGTTGTGCGACGCAAGACAAAAACAGCGGTGATCTGTTGAGGCGAGTGTGGGGCCGGCGCAGCCCAGAACCTTATCCATGGGCGACATGGTGCAATCTGTTCCCGACGCGCAAGCCCGGGTCGTTGGGGGCTGGTCGCGATAAGCATGTCAATGTCGCAGATAGGTAAATGGGTGGTTCGCGCTATACGCAGAATCGCCAACATGAAGGCCGACAGTCGGCCGTGGAGATCAGCATGTCCAACAGCTTCCTGAACCCGGTAACCACCCAGACCTGGGCCAATGGTCGGCACATCGTCCGTTGCGTCAAAGTCATCCAGGAAACCTGGGACGTGCGCACCTTCTGCTTCATGGCCGACCAGCCGATCCTGTTCTTCTTCAAGCCGGGCCAGTTCGTCACCCTGGAGCTGGAAATCGAAGGCGAGCCGATCATGCGCTCGTACACCATTTCCAGTTCGCCGTCGGTACCCTACAGCTTTTCGGTGACGATCAAGCGCGTGCCGGGCGGCCGCGTCTCCAACTGGCTGCACGATACCCTGCACGAGGGCCAGGAACTGGCGGTGCACGGGCCGGTCGGGTTGTTCAACGCCATGGACTTCACCGCGCCAAAGGTGCTTTACCTCAGCGGCGGCGTCGGCATCACGCCGTGCATGTCCATGGCGCGCTGGTTCTACGACACCAACGGCAATGTCGACATGGTGTTTATCCACAGCGCCCGTTCGCCCAAGGACATCATCTACCACCGCGAGCTGGAACACATGGCATCGCGGATCGACAACTTCAGCCTGCACCTGATCTGCGAGAAGCACGGTATGGGTGAGCCCTGGGCCGGTTATCGCGGTTACCTCAACCACAGAATGCTTGAATTGATGGCGCCGGACTTCCTGGAGCGCGAAGTGTTCTGCTGCGGCCCGACACCGTATATGAATGCGGTCAAGCGCTTGCTGGAAGCCGCTGGCTTCGACATGTCGCGTTACCACGAGGAATCCTTCGGTGCGACCCCGCCAGAGGCGCGCGCCGACGCCGTGGAGCACGCCGAACAAGCGGCCGAGGCACCGGAAGTCGACGTGGCGGATCTGCATCAGGTGGAATTCACCGCCTCCGGCAAGAGCATTCGCGTGGCCCCGGGCGAGACCGTGCATGCAGCGGCGGCCAAGGTCGGCCTGATGATTCCGAAAGCTTGCGGCATGGGCATCTGCGGCACCTGCAAGGTGTTGAAGCTGGGCGGCGAAGTGGAGATGGAGCACAACGGCGGGATCACCGAGGAAGATGAAGCCGACGGGTTCATCCTGTCGTGCTGCAGCGTGCCGAAGGGCGACGTGCGTATCGAGTTCTGATGGTCGCGCAAAAAAACCTGTAGGAGCGAGCCTGCTCGCGATGGACGTCAACGATAACGCTGGCGACCTGACACCCCGCGGCGTTCTCAGGTTCATCGCGAGCAGGCTCGCTCCTACAGGGGAGGGTGTTTAGTCGATAAACAGGTCAGTCATGAGCTTGTCGCTGCTGTCCGGCGCGAAGCGATAGTGCTCGAATTCGCTCACGCCGCTTTCGCCTTGCGTACGGCGTCCTCTTCACGCACATCGACTTGCAAGGCCAGCGCCTTGCCGCCGGCGGCCTGCACTTCCTCGGCCACACTGAAAATCGTCCCCGGCAACTTGGCGTGGGGCTCGGCGCTTTTGGCGGCGATCACGATGTTGGCGCCATCACGCGCGGCCCGCAGCGCGATCTCGCGACCAATGCCACGGCTGGCGCCGGTGATGAACAGGGTTTTGCCTTTTAGGGACATGCGTGCGCTCCTGGTTATTGTTATGTGCAAACAATGTAGACCATGAGCGCAGACGCTTGTGTAGGAGCCGGCTTGCCGGCGAAGAGGCCAGCACAGCCAGTGAACATGTTGGCTGGAACACCGCCTTCGCTGGCAAGCCGGCGCCTACAAGTTATGCACAGGGCAAATAATTTAGAGCGACATCACTTCACGAATATCCTGAGCCAACTCACGCACCCGCGCCTCCTCGGTGTCCCACGAGCACATGAAGCGTGCGCCGCCGTTGCCGATGAAGGTGTAGAAGCGCCAGCCCTTGGCGGTCAGTGCGGCAATGGCCGGCTCCGACAGTTGCAGGAACACGCCGTTGGCCTGGACCGGGAACATCAGCTCCACGCCCGCAATGTCGCTGACCAGCTCGGCCAGCAACTGTGCGCAACGGTTGGCGTGGTTGGCGTACTTGAGCCAGGCGTCGTTTTCCAGAATCCCGACCCACGGCGCCGACAGGAAACGCATCTTCGAGGCCAGTTGCCCGGCCTGCTTGCAGCGGTAATCGAAGTCTTCGGCCAGTTTGTGGTTGAAGAACAGAATCGCTTCACCCACGGCCATGCCGTTTTTCGTGCCGCCAAAGCACAGCACGTCGACACCGGCCTTCCAGGTCAGGTCGGCCGGGGTGCAGCCGAGGAACGCACAGGCGTTGGAGAAGCGTGCGCCGTCCATGTGCAGGTTCAGGCCCAGCTCTTTGCAGGTGGCGCTGATGGCGCGGATTTCGTCCGGGGTATAGACGCTGCCGACCTCAGTGGCCTGGGTCAGGGTCACGACGCGCGGTTTCGGGTAGTGGATGTCTTGGCGCTTGAGTGCGACTTCGCGGATCGATTCCGGGGTCAGCTTGCCGTTTTCTGTGCGGGCGATCAGCAGTTTGGAACCGTTGGAGAAAAATTCCGGCGCGCCGCATTCGTCGGTTTCGACGTGGGCGGTTTCGGAGCAGATCACGCTGTGGTAACTCTGGCACAACGACGACAGGGCCAGCGAGTTGGCGGCGGTGCCGTTGAAGGCGAAAAACACTTCGCAGTCCGTTTCAAACAGTTTGCGGAAACCGTCGGAGGCGCGGGCGGTCCATTCGTCGTCGCCATAGGCGCGCTGGTGGCCGTGGTTGGCCTGCTCCATGGCGGCCCAGGCTTCAGGGCAGATACCGGAATAGTTGTCGCTGGCGAATTGTTGGCTCTTGTCGGTCATGGCCTGTTTCCGTGGTCGGGACGCCTATGGTGAAGCGTCTCGTGGTCAATGTGGGGCGCACTGTGCCCAAGATCGTCAGGTGCAGCGCAGAGGATGTCGCTGTCGGAAAAATACAGCGTCGAAGGGCAATTATGCACGTGACAATGCACAAGACCATGCACTTAAAGCAGCGCGACGGGGCACTGGACCTGCTCAAGTGGCTGGCGCTATTGAGCATGGTGCTCGATCACCTGCGATATGTCGGTTATTCCTTCGATTGGTTGTATGTGCCGGGGCGCTTGGCGTTTGCGTGGTTCTGCCTGGCGATGGCGGTCAACCTGGCGCGAGGGCGGGAGGTGACGACCGGGAATCAGTGGCGTTATCTGGGCTGGTTGGTGCTGTTCAGCGCAGTGAGTGAGTTGCCCTACCGGCTGTTCATTGCCGAACACGACACGCTGAACGTGATGCCCACCCTTGTGCTGGGTTTGTTGGTGGCGCGAGGCTGGCAGGATCGAACCTCACAGGCACGTTGGCTGGCCGCTGGTGCCTTGTTGCTGGCGGTTGTTTTCTCCCAGTGGCTGATGTTCGGTTTTTTCGGCGTGCTGTTGCCACTGGTGATGTTGCGGGTGCTGCGACGACCCTGGTATTTCGCGCTGTTGGCGGGGCTGGTGTGCCTGGCGGCCAATCAATGGCAGGTGTTGTTTCAGGCTGCGCGCCAAGGCAATGGCGTGGCGATTCCAGCCATCGTCGCCTGCCTGTTTGCGCCATGGCTCGGACTGTTCTTGTTGCGACAGGCAAAGGGCGTAAAACCACCACCGATGCGGCGGTGGGCGTATGCGCTTTATCCGGTGCATTTCCTTGTTCTTTTGGCTTTGCGTCAGGTCATCGCCTGACCCCGCTTTTGTGGCGAGGGGGCTTGCCCCCGTTGGGCTGCGCAGCGGCCCCGACTGCGCGATCGGCGTTTTTTCAGGCACACCAGGCTTGCCGCATTTGCGACTGCTGCGCAGCCGAACGGGGGCAAGCCCCCTCGCCACAGAGAAATCCTCAACCCAGCAGTTTCGGGCAATGTCGTAAACGCACCTTTGCGTGGCGTCCATAGGCATTTGACCTCTCTGCGCCGGTCATACCATCGCATCCACAGGGCACTGCCGAAACGCCAGTGCCTCACCGAGACGAATGGCGCACCGCCGCCGCTGGGAGAGACGCGATGTTCAGCAAGCAAGACCAGATCCAGGGTTACGACGATGCACTGCTGGCGGCGATGAATGCCGAGGAGCAACGTCAGGAAGATCACATCGAGCTGATCGCGTCAGAGAACTACACCAGCAAGCGCGTGATGCAAGCGCAAGGCAGCGGCCTGACCAACAAATACGCCGAAGGCTATCCGGGCAAGCGCTACTACGGTGGCTGCGAGCACGTCGACAAGGTCGAAGCCCTGGCCATCGAGCGCGCCAAGCAACTGTTCGGTGCCGACTACGCCAACGTCCAGCCGCACTCCGGTTCGTCGGCCAACAGCGCTGTCTACCTTGCGCTGATCCAGGCCGGCGATACCATTCTCGGCATGAGCCTGGCCCACGGCGGCCACCTGACCCACGGCGCCAAAGTGTCGTCCTCGGGCAAGCTGTACAACGCCGTGCAGTACGGCATCGACACCAAGACCGGGCTGATCGATTACGACGAAGTCGAGCGCCTGGCGGTCGAGTGCAAGCCGAAGATGATCGTTGCCGGCTTCTCCGCCTACTCCAAGACCCTCGACTTCCCGCGCTTCCGCCAGATCGCCGACAAGGTCGGTGCGCTGCTGTTCGTCGACATGGCCCACGTCGCCGGCCTGGTCGCTGCCGGCCTGTACCCGAACCCGCTGCCTTACGCCGACGTGGTTACCACCACCACCCACAAGACCCTGCGCGGTCCGCGTGGCGGGCTGATCCTGGCCAAGTCCAACGAAGAAATCGAGAAGAAGCTCAACGCCGCGGTGTTCCCGGGCGCCCAGGGCGGCCCGCTGATGCACGTGATCGCCGGTAAGGCAGTGTGCTTCAAGGAAGCGCTGGAGCCCGGCTTCAAGGTCTACCAGCAACAAGTGATCGACAACGCCCAGGCCATGGCGAGCGTATTCATCAAACGTGGCTACGATGTAGTGTCCGGCGGCACCGACAACCACCTGTTCCTGGTCAGCCTGATCCGTCAGGGCCTGACCGGCAAGGACGCAGACGCCGCCCTCGGTCGCGCCCACATCACTGTGAACAAGAACGCCGTGCCGAACGATCCACAGTCGCCGTTCGTCACCTCCGGCCTGCGCATCGGCACCCCGGCGGTGACCACCCGCGGCTTCAAGGTGGCTCAGTGCGTCACGCTGGCCGGCTGGATCTGCGACATCCTCGACAACCTCGGCGACGCCGATGTCGAGGCCAACGTTGCCCAGCAAGTGTCGGCCCTGTGCGCGGACTTCCCGGTTTATCGCTGAGTGCGGTTTTGGAGTAAATGACTATGCAACGCTACTCGGGCTTCGGCCTCTTCAAGCACTCTCTCAGCCACCATGAAA
Organism: Pseudomonas sp. NFX15; assembly: GCF_049132105.1. Taxonomy (NCBI): domain Bacteria; kingdom Pseudomonadati; phylum Pseudomonadota; class Gammaproteobacteria; order Pseudomonadales; family Pseudomonadaceae; genus Pseudomonas; species Pseudomonas sp. NFX15. Next base: position 32,060 of record NZ_JAFMPV010000004.1, on the reverse strand, counting down.
ACTGGCAGAAAATGTGGCGCACGCCGACCCCGAAAAAGGTCTACGACGTGGTCATCGTTGGCGGTGGCGGGCATGGCCTGGCCACGGCTTACTACCTGGCCAAGGAGCACGGCATCACCAACGTGGCCGTGGTCGAGAAAGGCTGGCTGGGCGGCGGTAACACCGCGCGCAACACCACCATCGTTCGCTCCAACTACCTGTGGGACGAGTCGGCGCACCTGTACGAACACGCGATGAAACTGTGGGAAGGCCTGTCCCAGGACCTCAACTACAACGTGATGTTCTCCCAGCGCGGCGTCTACAACCTGTGCCACACCTTGCAGGACATTCGTGACTCCGAGCGTCGGGTCAGCGCCAACCGCCTCAACGGCGTCGACGGTGAGCTGCTCGATGCCAAACAAGTCGCCGACGAGATTCCGTACCTGGATTGCTCGAAAAACACCCGCTACCCGGTGATGGGCGCAACCGTCCAGCGTCGCGGCGGCGTGGCCCGTCACGATGCCGTGGCCTGGGGCTTCGCCCGTGCCGCTGATGCATTGGGCGTGGACCTGATCCAGCAGACCGAAGTGATCGGTTTCCGCAAGGAAAACGGCGTGTGCATCGGTGTCGAAACCAACAAGGGTTTCATCGGCGCCAAGCGCGTCGGTGTCGTCACTGCCGGTAACTCGGGGCACATGGCCAAGCTCGCCGGTTTCCGCCTGCCGATCGAATCCCACCCGCTGCAAGCGCTGGTGTCCGAGCCGATCAAACCGATTATCGACAGCGTGATCATGTCTAACGCCGTGCACGGCTACATCAGCCAGTCCGACAAGGGCGACCTGGTGATCGGCGCCGGTATCGACGGCTACAACGGCTACGGCCAGCGCGGTTCGTACCCGGTGATCGAACACACCATACAGGCCATCGTCGAGATGTTCCCGGTGCTGTCGCGGGTGCGCATGAACCGCCAGTGGGGCGGCATCGTCGACACCACGCCGGACGCCTGCCCGATCATTTCGAAAACCCCGGTGCCGAACATGTTCTTCAACTGCGGTTGGGGCACCGGCGGCTTCAAGGCTACACCGGGCTCGGGCAACGTGTTTGCCGCCAGCCTGGCCAAGGGTGAAATGCACCCATTGGCCGCTCCTTTCTCCATCGACCGTTTCCACAACGGTGCGCTAATTGACGAACACGGCGCTGCGGCCGTCGCCCACTAACAGGAGAAATTTCCTATGTTGCATATCTTCTGTCCTCACTGCGGCGAGTTGCGCTCCGAAGAGGAATTCCATGCATCCGGCCAGGCTCACATCCCGCGCCCACTGGACCCCGGCACCTGCACCGACGAGGAGTGGGGCGACTACATGTTCTTCCGCGATAACCCGCGTGGCCTGCACCATGAACTGTGGGATCACGTCGCCGGTTGCCGCCAGTACTTCAACGTCACCCGCGACACCGTGACCTACGAGATTCTCGAGACCTACAAGATCGGCACCAAGCCGCAATTCACCGACAAGACCGATAGCCCGAAAGCGGCCAGCACGGCTCTGGGAGAGAAGGTATGAGCCAAGTCAATCGCTTGTCCAACGGCGGCCGGATCGACCGCAACAAAGTCTTGAGCTTCACCTTCAACGGCCAGAACTACAAAGGCTTCGAAGGCGACTCTCTGGCCGCGGCACTGCTGGCCAACGGCGTCGACATCATCGGTCGCAGCTTCAAGTATTCCCGGCCACGCGGCATCTTCGCCGCGGGCGCTGAAGAGCCGAACGCGGTGCTGCAGATCGGCGCCACCGAAGCCACGCAAATCCCCAACGTGCGCGCCACGCAACAGGCGCTGTATCAGGGCCTGGTCGCCACCAGCACCAACGGTTGGCCGAGCGTGAACAACGACATGATGGGGATTCTCGGCAAGGTCGGCGGCAAGCTGATGCCACCGGGTTTCTACTACAAAACCTTCATGTACCCGCAATCGTTCTGGATGACTTACGAGAAGTACATTCGCAAGGCGGCCGGTCTGGGTCGTTCGCCGACCGAGGTCGATCCGGACACCTACGACTACATGAACCAGCACTGCGACGTGCTGATCGTCGGCGCAGGTCCTGCCGGTCTGGCGGCTGCTTTGGCAGCTGCGCGCAGCGGCGCCCGGGTGATCCTCGCCGATGAGCAGGAAGAGTTCGGCGGCAGCCTGCTCGACTCCCGCGAAAGCCTCGACGGCAAACCAGCGGTGGACTGGGTCGCCAGTGTCATCGACGAACTGAAGAACACCCCGGACGTGCTGCTGTTGCCGCGCGCCACGGTCAACGGTTACCACGACCACAACTTCCTGACCATTCACGAGCGCCTGACCGATCACCTCGGCGACCGCGCACCGATTGGCCAGGTGCGCCAGCGCATTCACCGGGTGCGTGCCAAGCGTGTGGTGCTGGCGACCGGCGCCCACGAGCGTCCACTGGTCTACGGCAACAACGACGTGCCGGGCAACATGCTGGCCGGCGCGATCTCGACTTACGTGCGGCGTTACGGCGTAGCGCCGGGCAAGAAACTGGTGCTGTCGACCAACAACGATCACGCCTACCGCGTTGCCCTGGACTGGCTCGACGCCAGCCTGCAAGTGGTGGCTATCGCCGACGCCCGTCACAACCCGCGGGGTGCGTTGGTAGAAGAAGCCCGCGCCAAGGGTATTCGCATCCTCACCGGCAGCGCCGTGATCGAGGCCCGTGGCAGCAAGCACGTGACCGGTGCCCGCGTGGCGGCCATCGACGTCAAGGCCCACACCGTGACCAGTCCTGGCGAATGGCTCGAATGCGACGTGGTCGCCAGCTCCGGTGGCTACAGCCCGGTGGTGCACCTGGCTTCGCACCTGGGTGGCAAGCCGATCTGGCGCGAAGACATCCTCGGTTTCGTACCGGGTGAAGCACCGCAGAAACGCGTGTGCGTCGGTGGCATCAACGGCGTCTACGGTCTCGGTGATTCGTTGGCCGATGGTTTTGAAGGTGGCGTGCGCGCAGCGTCCGAAGCCGGGTTCCAGTCGGTCGAAGGTACATTGCCCAAAGCCCTGAGCCGTCTCGAAGAGCCGACGCTGGCGCTGTTCCAGGTGCCGCACGAAAAGAACACTGCACGGGCACCGAAGCAATTCGTCGACCTGCAAAACGACGTCACCGCCGCCGCCATCGAATTGGCGACCCGCGAGGGCTTCGAGTCGGTCGAGCACGTCAAGCGCTACACCGCGCTGGGCTTCGGAACCGATCAGGGCAAGCTCGGCAACGTCAACGGCCTGGCCATCGCGGCCCGTTCGCTGAACGTGACCATCGCGCAGATGGGCACCACCATGTTCCGTCCGAACTACACGCCGGTGACCTTCGGCGCGGTGGCCGGTCGTCACTGTGGGCACATCTTCGAGCCAGTGCGCTATACCGCGCTGCATCAATGGCACCTGAAAAACGGCGCCGAGTTTGAAGACGTCGGCCAGTGGAAACGTCCGTGGTACTTCCCGAAATCCGGTGAAGACCTGCATGCGGCCGTGAAGCGCGAATGCAAAGCCGTGCGCGACAGTGTCGGCCTGCTGGACGCCTCGACCCTGGGCAAGATCGACATCCAGGGCCCGGATGCGCGTGAGTTCCTCAACCGCGTCTACACCAACGCCTGGACCAAGCTCGACGTGGGCAAGGCCCGTTACGGCCTGATGTGCAAGGAAGACGGCATGGTCTTCGACGACGGTGTGACGGCGTGCCTGGCCGACAACCATTTCGTCATGACCACTACCACCGGCGGCGCGGCTCGCGTACTTCAGTGGCTGGAGCTGTACCACCAGACCGAATGGCCGGACATGAAGGTGTACTTCACTTCCGTCACCGACCACTGGGCGACCATGACCCTGTCCGGGCCGAACAGCCGCAAGCTGCTCAGCGAAGTCACCGACATCGACCTGAGCAACGAAGCCTTCCCGTTCATGACCTGGAAAGAAGGCCTGGTCGGCGGTGTGCCGGCGCGGGTATTCCGGATTTCGTTTACCGGCGAGCTGTCGTACGAAGTCAACGTGCAGGCCGACTACGCGATGGGCGTGCTGGAAAAAATCGTCGACGCCGGCAAGAAGTACAACCTGACGCCGTACGGCACCGAAACCATGCACGTGCTGCGGGCCGAGAAGGGTTTCATCATCGTCGGCCAGGACACTGACAGCTCGATGACCCCGGACGACCTGAACATGGGCTGGTGTGTCGGTCGCACCAAACCGTTCTCGTGGATCGGCTGGCGCGGGATGAACCGTGAAGACTGCGTGCGTGACCAGCGCAAGCAACTGGTGGGCCTGAAGCCGATTGATCCGAACAAATGGCTGCCGGAAGGCGCGCAACTGGTGTTCAACACCAAGCAGGCGATCCCGATGACCATGGTCGGCCACGTGACGTCCAGTTACCTGCACAACTCCCTCGGCTATTCGTTTGCCATGGGCGTGGTCAAGGGCGGGTTGCAGCGCATGGGCGAGCGCGTGTTTGCACCGTTGGCCGATGGCAGCGTGATCGAGGCGGAGATTGTGTCTTCGGTGTTCTTCGATCCGAAAGGCGAACGCCAGAACGTGTGATTGCCGAGTGCGGCGCGGTGTATCCGATACACCGCGTTGCCTGGATCGCCGGCAAGCCGGCTCCTACAGGATTGAGGTGAACGCGGTTCTGTAGGAGCTGGCTTGCCAGCGAAGGCGTCAGCCCGGACACCCGCTAGCCTCACAACAGAATTCAGGAAGGTGCTTTATGACCGCAGCCAATGTGTACCAACAACGCCCGACCACCGGGGCCAAGGCAGAGTCGTCGTTGCATCATGCCGACCTCGCCAGCCTGGTGGGCAAGGGTCGCAAGAACGCCGGCGTGACCGTGCGTGAGAAGAAACTCCTCGGTCACCTGACTATCCGCGGCGATGGCCACGATGCCGCGTTTGCCGCCGGCGTGCACAAGGCCCTCGGCATTGAATTGCCAGGCGCGTTGACCGTCGTCGTCAAGGGCGAGACCAGCCTGCAATGGATGGGCCCGGATGAATGGCTGCTAATCGTGCCGACTGGTGAAGAACTGACCGCCGAGCAGAAACTGCGCGAAGCGCTGGGTGATCTGCACATTGCGATCGTTAACGTCAGCGGCGGTCAGCAAGTCCTCGAACTGAGCGGCCCGAACGTGCGCCAGGTACTGATGAAGTCCACCAGCTACGACGTGCACCCGAACAACTTCCCGGTGGGCAAAGCCGTCGGCACGGTGTTCGCCAAGTCACAGCTGATGATCCGTCACACCGCCGAAGACACTTGGGAGTTGCTGATCCGTCGCAGCTTCTCGGATTACTGGTGGTTGTGGTTGCAGGATGCTTCGGCCGAGTACGGGCTGAGCGTTCAGGCTTGAGATTGCTTTCGCTGGCAAGCCAGCGCCTACAGTGACCGTGTTGCGCTATTGATAGCGGCACAAAATCTGTAGGAGTTGGCTTGCCAGCGAACAACCGCGTAGCGGTTGCCATTAAACGAACTGGAGTCACCGCACCATGAGCCGCGCCCCAGACACATGGATTCTGACCGCCGACTGCCCAAGCCTGCTCGGCACCGTGGACGCGGTGACGCGCTTTCTGTTCGAGCAGGGCTGCTACGTCACCGAGCACCATTCCTTCGATGACCGGTTGTCGGGCCGTTTCTTCATTCGCGTGGAGTTCCGCCAGCCCGATGGATTCGACGAACAATCGTTCCGCGCAGGCCTGGCCGAGCGCGGTGAATCCTTCGGCATGAACTTCGAACTGACGTCGCCAAACTATCGGCCGAAAGTAGTGATCATGGTCTCCAAGGCTGATCACTGCCTCAATGACTTGCTCTATCGCCAGCGCATCGGCCAATTGTCGATGGACGTCGCCGCCGTGGTCTCCAACCACCCGGACCTCAAGCCGCTGGCCGACTGGCACCAGATTCCGTACTACCACTTCCCGCTCGATCCGAACGACAAGCCGTCGCAGGAGCGCCAGGTGTGGCAGGTGATTGAAGAGTCCGGCGCTGAGCTGGTGATTCTTGCGCGCTACATGCAAGTGTTGTCGCCGGAGTTGTGCCGCAAGCTCGATGGCAAGGCGATCAACATTCATCACTCCCTGCTGCCGGGGTTCAAGGGCGCCAAGCCTTATCACCAGGCCTATAACAAGGGTGTGAAACTGGTGGGTGCCACGGCGCACTACATCAACAACGACCTGGATGAAGGGCCGATCATCGCCCAAGGCGTCGAGGCGGTGGATCATAGTTATTACCCCGAGGATTTGATTGCCAAGGGGCGGGATATCGAGGGGCTGACGTTGGCGCGGGCCGTTGGGTATCACATCGAAAGACGCGTGTTTTTGAACGCCAATCGCACGGTCGTTCTCTAGATCGCCTTCGCTGGCAAGCCAGCTCCTACAGGGTTTTGTTTCGCCCCGAATCACTGTAGGAGCTGGCTTGCCAGCGAAGAGGCCCTCACAGACAACACAAGAACACAGGCAATAACCCGAGCACTCAACGCGCTGCCTGCCTGGGCAACGCGGTTCCATAACAACAACAGCGAGGTGAAAGCATGTCTGGCAATCGTGGTGTGGTGTATCTCGGCGCTGGCAAGGTCGAAGTACAAAAGATCGACTATCCGAAAATGCAGGACCCGCGCGGCAGGAAGATTGAACACGCCGTCATCCTGCGTGTGGTGTCCACCAACATCTGTGGTTCCGACCAGCACATGGTGCGCGGGCGTACCACGGCGCAAACCGGCCTGGTGCTGGGCCACGAAATCACCGGTGAAGTGATCGAGAAGGGCAGCGACGTCGAGAACCTGAATATCGGCGACCTGGTGTCGGTGCCGTTCAACGTGGCTTGCGGGCGCTGCCGTTCCTGCAAGGAAATGCACACCGGTGTCTGCCTGAGCGTCAACCCGGCGCGTCCCGGCGGTGCCTATGGTTATGTCGACATGGGCGACTGGACCGGCGGCCAGGCCGAATACGCCATGGTGCCGTATGCCGACTTCAACCTGCTGAAACTGCCGGACCGCGACCGGGCCATGGAAAAAATCCGTGACCTGACCTGCCTCTCCGACATCCTGCCGACCGGCTACCACGGCGCCGTGACGGCGGGCGTTGGTCCTGGCAGCACGGTGTACATCGCCGGTGCCGGCCCGGTCGGTCTGGCAGCGGCCGCATCCGCTCGCCTGCTCGGCGCGGCGGTGGTGATCATCGGTGACGTCAACACCATCCGCCTGGCCCACGCCAAGGCCCAGGGCTTCGAAATCGCCGACCTGTCCCTGGACACACCGCTGCACGAACAAATCGCCGCATTACTGGGTGAGCCGGAAGTGGATTGCGCCGTCGATGCCGTGGGCTTCGAGGCCCGTGGCCATGGCCATGACGGCGTCAAACACGAAGCTCCGGCCACCGTCCTCAACTCGCTGATGGGCGTGGTGCGCGTGGCCGGCAAGATCGGCATCCCCGGCCTCTATGTCACTGAAGATCCGGGCGCTGTCGACGCTGCCGCGAAAATGGGCAGCCTGAGCATCCGCTTTGGTCTCGGCTGGGCCAAATCCCACAGCTTCCACACCGGCCAGACCCCGGTGATGAAGTACAACCGCCAGCTGATGCAGGCGATCATGTGGGATCGCATCAACATTGCCGAAGTGGTGGGCGTTCAGGTGATCAGCCTGGATCAGGCGCCACAGGGGTATGGTGAATTTGACGCGGGTGTGCCGAAGAAGTTTGTGATCGATCCGCATAAGATGTTTAGTGCGGCGTGAATTGTAAAATAATAGAAAAGGGTGACGTTATGTCACCCTTTTTATTGGGGGACTTCAATTTTTCAAGCGTGTGAGGAAGTTGCGTTTTTCTTCTAGGTCCTGTTTAAGCTTGTTATGTATGCGCCACGTTACTTTGTTGTCATTACCTATAAAGCGTATGTTCTGAATGCTTTTGTTGGTCAAGCTCAAGTTTTCAATGTCTTTGGTAATATGAATGATAAGGAATTCGCTTTTTTGCATTGGTTGTTTTTGGGTTTTTGATTTGGCGGAAAATTCTATTTTTGTATTTGGTTGGTTTTTAGCTGGGAGAGGCCGTGTTCTATCGTGTATATTTTTTCTTTCTAAAGGTGCGCCATCTCTACTTAAAACTTCACGGCTAAGTACATCCTGTCGAGTGGCTTTATGTTTGAAACGGGATGGGCCTATGTTGAGCGGATCTAGGGGGGCTGCTTGCGGGTTTGCGAGCGGGTTCTTGTAGGTGGTAGTCATACTAATATGGGAGATATTTTTGGGGGCGCTTGGCGCTCTAAGCTTTAAAAGATTCAAAAGTCCCTTGATAGGATTCCCTAATTTTAAGTGCCCAGTTGGGTCACACAGATTCACCGGATCCCCCACACAATACGCATACGCATTCAACCCACCCTCCCCAAACGGACTCCAACTGTCCGGACTGTTAAACCGCATCAACACCGGGTTAAACGCCCGATAGCCGTTCCCCAACAAATAGCACCCCGTCACCGGATCCGGCCGTTCGCCATTGAAACCGAGCATGCTGAGCAAGCCGCTTTCCGCAGGGCGATGACCATAGGGTGAGTAGGCGAGGGGATGTGGCCGGGCGACATCAAGTACATTCAATACCGAACGCTGTTGATCAGAGGCGAGCAAACGCGTTTCCACGACACCGCTCTGACGCTGTTGCTGCGACAGCAATTGATCGTCGTGCTGCATGATCGAACGCTGCATCACGCCTTGAATTTCGGTGGCCAGACGATCCTTTAGGTAATAGCGCTGAGCATTGGGCTGCGCTGAAGGCATGCAATCGACCAAGCGATCCAACGGGTCGTAGTGGTAGCGGCAGAGCAGCGTTTCTCGGTTGGACGGCATAATCATGAGCCCCTGAAGAGTCAGTCAATTCAGGTTTCACTGTCGCGCATTCGGCCTAGGCTGCCTACTAGCAGAACTGATAGTGGCGCAGGACGTTCAGAATTACGCAGAACTTTGTGGCGAGGGAGCAAGCTCCCTTGCCACAAAAACATATACACAAATGCCCCGTGGTTTTCAGAGTGCAGCCAACGCCCCCTGATACAACACCGGCCCCGTCGGCTGGCCGGTCGGCGATCCGCCCTTCGGCTCCAGGCTGACGGCCAGTGCAATGGGCTTGCCGATCAGCGCTTTCTGCGCGTCGCTCAGTTCAACCTTGCCTTTGCCACCTGCCGGGATCACGCCGAGGGAAATCGGTTTGCCATCCGCCGGGATCGCCCACAGTTCGAGGCTTTGTTCAGGCGTGATCGCCGCCAAGGCCAGCGGTTCGACTTGTAGGTAATCGGCATGCGCCTGCACGCGTAATGCCGGTTGCGCATTGGCGCTGGCCAGGGTCGCGCTGTAACGCACCTCGTCGCGGGTGTAGAGCACGCCGAGGGTCAGGGCGATCACCAGCGAGCCAATCGCCGTGCTGATGCGCAGCCAATTCCAGAATGAGCGTTTCGCTGGAACGTGCAGTTCTTGCGGGTCGATCCTTGCGGTGATGCCTTGCCAGACGCGGTCCGGCACCGGTTGCTCGGCCACGGTGTCGGTGAGGCTAGCGAGGCTTTCCTGCCACTGTGCCAACTCCGTGCGCAGGGTAGCGTCTTCGCGCAGCAATTGTTCGAAGCGACGGCGGGCGGCGAACGACATCAGGCCAATGGCGTAGTCGGCGGCGAGGGCGCGGCGCAGGTGTGGCGTTTGGTAGTTCATGATTCAAGGCACCTGCGCAGGCGTTCCATGCCACGGCGGATCCAGGATTTCACCGAACCCAATGGTGCCGACAGATGATCGGCCAGCTCAGAACACGACAGGCCCTGAAAGTAGGCGACGGTAATCGATTGGCGCTGCATGCCTTCCAGGGTGTCCAGGCAACGATTCAGGGCGCTGGCCTCGCGGGCACTGTTCAATTGTTCATGGGCGGATGGGCCTTGATCTTCCAGCGCTTGTTCTTCAACGTCGCTGAGCGGCCGGTCGCGGTGTTTACGCAGCTGGTCGATGGCCTGGTTGCGGGTAATGTTGATCATCCAGGTCATCGGCGCCGACAGATGCGCCTCATAACGCGAGGCGTTGTGCCAGATCCGCACGAAACTTTCCTGCAGCACTTCTTCGGCAAGGTCCGGGCGGCCCATGAACCGCAGGGCCACGCCATGCAATCGCGGCCCGACGCTGCGGTAAAGCGTCTCGAAAGCGCGGCGGTCGCCCAGTGAACATTGAGCCAGCAATTGCCTGAGCTGATCGGTGTCGGCGGTCGAAATAGCGGTTCTCCAGGCGATCGAATCGGCGATGGAAGGTTGCGAGCTGCACCGGTTGCAGGCAGAGGGTAGTTCACGGCGCGCCGTTGTTCCATTCACGGGGGGTCACCTCGAAAACACCGCCGGCCCCGATGCGCAGGACCGGCGGCATGGCTCAACTTTTCGGCATCAGCACTTTGTCGATGACCTGGATCACGCCGTTGGACTGGTACACGTCGTAGGTGGTGATGTCGGCGACGTCGCCCTTTTCATCCTTGATCATGATGTTGTGCGGGCCATTCATCATGACCCACAGCTTGCCGCCGGAGACTGTGTCGAGTTCGGCCTTGCCGCCACCGGCCTTGATCTTCGCGGCCAGGGTCATCATGTCCAGTTTGCCGGCAACCACGTGGTAGGTAAGGATGTGGGTCAGGGTCGCCTTGTTGGCCGGTTTGAGCAGGTTGTCGACGGTGCCGGCGGGCAGCGCCGCAAACGCCGAGTTGACCGGGGCGAACACGGTAAACGGGCCTTTGCCTTTGAGCGTGTCGACCAGGCCTGCGGCTTTGACGGCGGCGACCAGCGTGGTGTGGTCGGCGGAATTCACCGCGTTATCGACGATGTCTTTGCCCGGCTGCATGCTCTGCCCACCGACCATCACGGTGTCATGGCCCATGTCCGCCGCTTGCACGGAGTTCAAGGCAAATCCGCCGCCAAGGGCCAGGGTCAGCAGGCTGGCAATCAACGGTGTTTTGATCGAAGTGCGTTTCATGGTGAGAGTCCTTGTGGGGAAATCGGCCAGGAATGTCTGTCCGTGCTTGATATACGGGGGGTGGGGTAGACTGGATGCAGCGCTGGAGATTTTTTTGACGACGGCGATTTCTGTGGGAGCTAGCCTACTCGCTCCCACAAAGGAATCGGGAACAATCCTTGGGGATACCAGTCCAAAGCACAGTTTTTTGCCGCCCAGTGCCGGGCGGTTTCATGACATGAGGATGGCGGGATGAAGATTTCACGCAATATTGCACTGGTGTCGCTGCTGAGCGTGGCGGCCAGCCCGGCCTTCGCAGGTTTCAGCCTGGACGACGTGACCAAGGCGGCTTCGAGCATGCAGGGCGGCAACGCCGCTACCGCCGCCGCGCCAACACCACAAACCGCGGACCTGCTGGGCGCGCTGACGAAACTGAACGTAACGCCACAGCAAGCCGTCGGCGGCACCAGTGCGATGCTGGGGCTGGCGAAAAATCAATTGAGCACCACCGACTATTCGCAATTGGCCAAAAGCGTGCCAGGCATCGACAAACTGTCGGGCGGCGGTGATCTGGGCGCCTTGGCCGGTTTGCTCGGCTCCAGCGGCAAGTCCGCCGGTCTGGAAAACGCCCTGGGCAACGTCAAGGACACCAATGACTTGAACAGCGCCTTCAGCGCCTTGGGCATGGACAGCGGCATGGTCGGCCAGTTTGCCCCGGTGATCCTGCAATACCTCGGTCAGCAAGGCGTCGGCGGTTCGCTGCTGGGCAGCCTGGGCAGCATTTGGGGCGTCGGCACCGGTAGCTGATTCAGCGGCGCTCGACGCGCAAGGCGTCGATGCGCTGGTCCTTCTCGATCCAGAGCTGGTTGACCCAGTTCTGGATTTTTTCGCGAAACGCCGGATCGTTTTCGTAGTCGCCCTGCCACAGCGCCGGGTCGAGTTCGCGGGTCTTGATGTCGATGATGACCCTCGGCACATTGCCGCTGATCAAATCCCAGAACCCCGGAATCTGCTGCTGCGGGTAAACCACCGTCACATCGAGAATCGCATCCAGCTGTTCGCCCATCGCTGCCAATACAAACGCCACGCCGCCGGCCTTGGGCTTGAGCAGGTGGTTGAACGGTGATTGCTGTTGAGCGCGTTTGGCCGAGGTGAAGCGCGTGCCTTCCAGATAATTGACCACGGTCACTGGTTGGCGCTTGAACAGCTCGCAGGCCTGTTTGGTGATCTCCAGGTCCTTGCCGGCCAGTTCCGGATGTTTGGCCAGGAAGGCTTTGCTGTAGCGCTTCATGAACGGGTAGTCCAGCGCCCACCACGCCAGGCCTAGGAAGGGCACCCAGATCAGTTCTTTCTTGAGGAAGAATTTGAAAAACGGCGTGCGCCGGTTGAGGGTCTGGATCAGCGCCGGAATGTCGACCCAGGACTGATGGTTGCTGATCACCAGGTACGAGGTGTCACGGCGCAGGTCATCGCCGCCGCGGATGTCCCATTGCGTGGGGATGCACAGGCGGAAGATCAACTTGTCGATTTCCGACCAGGTCTCGGCAATCCACATCACCGACCAGGAGGCGTAATCGCGAAAACGGCCGGGCAGGACCAGCTTGAGCAGGGCAAACACCATCAGCGGTCCGATCAGGACCAGGGTGTTGAGCAGGAGCAGCAGTGTGACGAAACAGCCGGTGAGCAGGCGGCGCATAAGTAACTCTTGAAAGCCTTTGGGCGCGCCATGATAAGCAGCTTCGAGCGACAGGCCAAATCGGCGCTGACGAATGTTTCACTTTTGGATGGTTATGCTCGGATGTGCGCACAGATCATATTGTTGCGGTGTTTAGTCTGGCCTCTTCGCGGGCAAGCCCGCTCCTACAGTGGCCCGGGGTGTATAGAGGCATTGTGAGCAACACAAAACCCTGTAGGAGCAGGCTTGCCCGCGAAGCGATCTGGAGTGCGAACGAATCCTTTAATGACGGTCTAAAATCCCGCGATCGACGCCCAAATTCCCAAGGAAGCCCCTTACGTGAAATCCCTCCTCGCCGTGCTTTCCCTCATTGCCCTGCCGGTCATGGCCGCCGAGCCGACCCTCTACGGGCGCTACGAATACATCGCCCTGCCGGAAATCGGCGGGCAGGTGCTCAAGGCCAAGATGGACACCGGCGCGCTGACTGCTTCGCTGTCGGCCAAGGACATCGAAACCTTCAAGCGCGATGGCGAAGACTGGGTACGTTTCCGCCTCGGCACCAAGGACGCGAGCAACCAGGTGTACGAACACAAGATCGCGCGCATCAGCAAGATCAAGACCCGCTCCGAAGAGGAAGAGGATGACAGCGAAGTGATCGCACCCACCAAGCGCCCGGTGGTCGATCTGGAACTGTGCCTGGGCAACGTCAAGCGCACGGTCGAGGTCAACCTGACTGACCGCAGCAGCTTTAACTACCCATTGCTGATTGGGGCCAAGGCGTTGCGTGAGTTTGGGGCGGCGGTGAATCCGGCGAGAAGGTTTACGGCGGATAAGCCGGATTGTTGATGGTGAGGTTTTGGCCCTAATGAGATTGGCGAATAGACCGGTTTTGGATAGGTGGTGATGTGCTGGGGTGAATATCATTGAGAATAAGTAGATCCCGTTGGTGATAATTGAAATACATTGCTTGTGAGTGTAAACGCAAAACAGCCTTGTCCCTGGCGCTCGAAGTATTCATCACCGTGGGGTATTGTATTGGGCTTTCGAAATGCTGAACGGCGCGTTGCTTTTCCGCAGAGTCTGGTATTTTTTTTAGTAGTGCTGTTCTTTTGTTTATTAATTCAATATTGACTTTCTCGATAACGCTCGTGTGAAGGTCGATATCTTTAACACTCATGTTGTCTAGTTTTATACGGGATGCTTCATCGCCAAGCTGATAGCCTAAAGTCTGTCCTTTATATGTCATGCCTCTTTTCATGTTTGCGATATCGGTGGCGGTGTTTATTATTTCTTGGCTTATAGTTGAGGTTGTATTTGATATTGCTCGCGAAGTTCCTCGTCGTAGCAAATCCAATATTCCCTGAAGAGAATGCCCCGTCGGATCTACCCGATTCACCGGATCCCCCTCGCAATACGCATAGGCATTCAACCCACCCTCCCCAAACGGGCTCCAACTGTCCGGGCTATTAAACCGCATCAACACCGGATTGAACTGCCGATACCCGTTGCCCAAGTGATAATGCCCGGTCACCGGGTCCGGCCGTTCGCCGTTGAAGCCGAGCAGGCTGAGCAAACCGCTTTCCGCCGGGCGATAGCCGTAGGGTGTGTAGGCGAGGGGATTAGCTTGAGTCGCGTCCAGGGCGTTGAGCACCGAACGCTGTAGGTCGGTGGCCAGCAGTGTGGTGCTCACCTTGACGTCGAGGTGATTTTGCTGGGCCAGCAATTGGTCGTCGTGTTGAAGGATGCTCCAGCGAGCGGCGCCCTGAATCTCAGTGGTCAGTCGACTTTTGCAATGAAACCGCTGGATGACGGGTTGCTCTAGTACCGTACAGCCATTCTGACGATCCAGCGGATCGTAGTGATAGCGACACAGTACGGTTTCACGAGGTGAATTGGGCATCGACTGAACTCCGAGAAGGTCCCGAATGGCGGGACCTTGAGCGTGGAAGTTTTTCCAGGCGTTGCCTACTAGCAGAACTGATAGGTCTTGCTGCTGTTCGTCTTAAACCTTCGGCATTGTCGCAATCATCGAAGGCCGCTGGCTGACCTCGAAGTACCACGCCGCCAATTGCGGATTCGCAGTGCGCCAATCAAGGTCAGGATGGCGCAAATCCAGATATCCCAAGGCACAGGCCACGCTGATCGCCGCCACATCGAAATGGCTGGTCAATTCGGCAATGGCATCCTTCTCCAGCAAGGCCACGGCGCGGCGGATTTTGTCGCGTTGGCCGTCGAGCCATTCGTCCCAGTGTTTTTCCGGGGCGCGCAGGGCGGTTTCGTAGCGCACCAGCACGGCCGCGTCCATGATCCCGTCGGCCAGCGAAGCGAGGGTCAGGCGCCGCCAGCGGGCCGAGCCTTCGCGGGGAATCAGCGGGTTGCCGACGTGCTGGTGGTCGAGGTAATCGAGGATCACCCGGCTGTCATGGATGATGCTGCCATCGGCCAGGCGCAGCGCGGGGATTTTGCTCAACGGGTTGTCGTCGATCAGGGTCAGGTCCGGGTTGACCGGGGTGAGCACGCTGGTCTGTAGCGCCACACGGTCCTGTTGACCGGTTTCGTGCAGCAGCACCATGACTTTGCGAACGAAGGGGGAAAGGGGGTTGTGGTACAGGGTCATGCTCGGGGCGGACATGGCGGCGTCTCGGTTGGTGGCGGTGTCACGCAGCATAACGTGTGGATGCGATAGCTCAAGATCACCGTCACCTGTAGGAGCGAGCCTGCTCGCGAAAAACCTGAGGGCGCCGCGTGGTGTCTGGTGCCCAGCGTCATCGTTAACGACCTTCGCGAGCAGGCTCGCTCCCACAGGTTTTGCGTTTTAACTGGCGGGTTGCAGTGTTTGTTCCGCGGTCGGACCGGAAACAGCGTGTGGCTTGATCTCACGAGCCACCGTCCAGACGATGAACGCGGCGACGATGTCGAAGATCGCCAGCACCACGAACAGCGGGCTGTAGCCGATCTTGGTCACCATCACGCCAAACACCAGGGTGAACGCGGCGGCGCCGAGGTAACCGAACATGCCGCCCATGCCGGTGGCGGTGGCCACTTCGTTTTTGCCGAACGAGTCAGAGGTGATTGCGTACAGTGCGCCGGACAGGGTCTGGTGCGCAAAGCCGCCGATGCACAGCAGCGCGATCGCGGTATACGGGCTGGCCACCAGGCCGATGCAGGCCGGGCCGATCATGCACGAGGCGCCGAACAGCAGGACCATTTTGCGCGAGGTGAACAACGACACATTGCAGTACTTGTGGAAGAACGGGCTCAGGTAGCCGCCGAGCACGCAACCGAGGTCGGCGGCGAGGAATGGCAGCCAGGCGAACATCGCGATCTCTTTGATGTTCATGTGCCGCTCGGTCATCAGGTACAGGGGAATCCAGGCGTTGAAGGTCTGCCAGGCCGGCTCCGAGAGGATGCGGGCGCTGGCGATGGCGTAGAAGTTGCGACTGGCGATGATCTTTTTCCAGCTGCCTTTTTTCGTCGCCGGGTCTTTGAAATGCTGTTCCTGGCCGCTGAGGATGTAGTCGCGTTCTTCATCGCCCAAGTGCTTTTGATCCCGCGGATGTTTGTAGAGCACCATCCACAGGAACGTCCAGGCCACGCCCAGGCCGCCGACGATCAGGAACGCCAGTTCCCAGCCGCTGTGCAGGATCGCCCAGACCACCAGGGGCGGCGCCAGTACGGCACCAATCGACGAACCGATGTTGAACCAGCCGATCGCCACCGAACGTTCTTTGGCCGGAAACCATTCAGTGGAAGTCTTGACCGCTGCCGGTAACCCGGCCGCTTCAGTCAGGCCGAGCAGGCCGCGGACAAACGCCAGGCCCTGCCATCCGGTCGCCAAAGCGGCCAGCGCGCAGGCAATCGACCAGGCGAAGGCAAAAATGGCAAAGCCCATTTTGGTGCCGATGGCATCGATGATGTAGCCGGCCACCGGTTGCATCAGCGCGTAGCACACCTGCCAGGCAACGACGATGTGCGAGTACTGCTCGGTGGAAATGTTCATTTCGCTCATCAGGGTCGGAGCGGCCACTGACAAGGTATTGCGAGCCAGGTAGTTGACCATCAGGCCGGCCGTCACCAGTCCGACCATCCACCAGCGGATGCCTTTGACTTTCATCACTTCACCGTTATTTTTTGGATTTATTGTGTGGTGCTGCACTGTTGTAGGTTGTCGTACAACGTGCGCCTTTATAGGATCGCGAGGGTAAAATTGTCAACAAATATGTCGGAGGAATTGCGGGAGGAGGCGACGGGTGGGGGAGGGTGTTGTCGTATGACCATGGAATATCGACGGCTGCACCTGTAGGAGTGAGCCTGCTAGCGAAGGCGTAATGTCAGCCACTATCCCTGTTGGCTGACCCACCGCTTTCGCGAGCAGGCTCGCTCCTGCAATGTCAGCGGCGTTGCACGAGGCCGCGCAGGGCCAGGGCGGCGGGGATGCCCAGGCCCACCCAACTCAGCGAATCCCAAACACCATCACCCAGCAACGCGGCGAACAACCCGCCCGCACTGAGCACTGCGATGGCGGTCGGGATGGCGAACACTTTCCAGAAATTCGACTGCCGGGGTTTCATGCCACGCTCTCCGCTTTTTCCCGCACGGGGCTGGCAGCCTTGCGCCGCACCACCCACAGGTAGACGCCGCTGCCGAGCACGATGATGGTCAGCACATCGAGGGTCGCCCAGAGGATTTGCATCGGCAGGCCGCCGTAGTCGCCGAAGTGCAGCGGTTGCGACATGCCCATGGCGTCCATGTACCAGGGTCGCTCGGCCACGGCGGTGACTTGCAGGGTGCTGGCGTCGATCAGCACCGGGGTCAACAGGTGCGAGCTCAGGTGCGTGTTGCCTTTCATGAACACGGCGTAATGGTGCTCACTGGAAAACCGCGTGCCGGGAAAGGCGATGAAGTCTGGCTGCATGCCGGGGGCGACTTCCTTGGCGATGTCGAGCAAGCGGGTGGCCGGGGCCAGGTGCGTCAACGGCGGTGCATCGCGGTACGGGGCGACCATCGCGTTCAGGCTGTCGTTGCGCCAGGCGGCGATGATCAGGTCGGCGCAGGCGCTGATCACGCCGGTCACGCCGACGACCAAAGCCCAGGTCAGCGTCACCACGCCGATCAGGTTATGCAGGTCGAGCCAGCGCAGGCGCGTGGATTTGTCCTGGCGCACGGTGGCGAACTTCAAGCGGCGCATGAACGGCAGGTATAACACCGTGCCCGACACGATGGCGACCACGAACAGAATCCCCATGAACGCCAGCAACAACTTGCCCGGCAGGCCGGCGAACATGTCCACGTGCAGGCGCAGCATGGTCAGCATGAAGCCGCCGTTGGCCGATGGCGTCTCCAGCGCTTCACCGGTGCGGGCGTCGAGCATGAACGTGTGGGACGAGTTCGGCTCGGTTCCGGCGGTCGCGGCCATGATCGTCAGAATGGCGTTCGGCTCATCGTCCTCGAAGCCGAAATACTGCAGGACTTCGCCAGGGCGGTGTTGCTCGGCGGCTTGCACCAGTTGCTGCAAATTCAGGCGCGGGGTGTGCGCAGGCATTTCCTTTACTTGCGGCGCATCACCCAGCAAGTGGTCGATCTCATGGTGGAAGATCAACGGCAAGCCGGTCAGCGCCAGCATCAGCAGGAACACCGTACAAATCAGGCTGGTCCAGGTGTGGATCGCGGACCAGCGACGAATTGTTTTACTTTTCATTTCATTGCCTTCAGAAAAGACAAAGCCGTCCACGAAGGACGGCCTGTCATTGGCGTGTCAACTCAAAGCGTTACCACTTGTACGTTGCGCTGGCGACGACACTGCGCTGGTCGCCGTAGTAGCAGTAAAAGCTGTCGCAAGTCGAGATGTAGTCCTTGTCGAACAGGTTGGTTGCGTTAATGGCCAGCGATGCGCCCTTGAGGCTGTTGTCCAGGCGGCCGAGGTCGTAGTGTACCGCAGCGTCGAACACGGTATAGGCGCCGGCCTTGCCCAGCCAGGTATTGGCCTCATCGCCGTAGGTGTTGCCGGTGTACCGCACGCCGGCGCCGATGCCGAAGCCGTCGAATACGCCGTTGTGCCAGGTGTAGTCGCCCCACGCGGACGCTTGCTGGTTAGGCATCAGTTGCAGGCGGTTGCCTTTGAACGCGCCGTCTTGCACTTCGGACTTGGCCAGGGTGTAGGCCGCAGTGACCTTGAGGTTTTCGGTCACGTCGGAAACAGCTTCCAGCTCCAGGCCTTTGACTTTCACTTCGCCAGTCTGGCTGGTGACGGTGACGTTGCCGACGTTGTTGGTGACGGAAACGTTTTTCTGGGTCAGGTCATACACGGCCGCCGTCAGCAGCGTGTTGCTGCCCGGTGGCTGGTACTTGATCCCCAGTTCCCATTGCTTGCCTTCGGTCGGCTTGAACGAATCGGTCGGGGTCGCGACGGCATTGCTGGCTGGCTGGAACGACTCGGCGTAGGACAGGTACGGTACGAAGCCCGAATCGAACACATAGCTGATCGCCGCGTTACCGCTGAAGTTCTTGTCGCGCTGGGTGTTGGTGGCATCGCCCTTGTTGAAGAACGTGGTCCCGGTGTGGACCCAGTCTTCACGACCGCCGAGGGTCAGGCGCCATTGGTCGAGGGCCATCTGGTCCTGGACGTACAGGCCGGTCTGCTGGGTCTTCTGTTCGTAGTCGTAGAACGCTGTAGAGCGATCAGGACGCGTGATCGGCAAACCATAGATCGGGTGGTTGAC
Source organism: Pseudomonas sp. NFX15 (assembly GCF_049132105.1). Classification (NCBI taxonomy): domain Bacteria; kingdom Pseudomonadati; phylum Pseudomonadota; class Gammaproteobacteria; order Pseudomonadales; family Pseudomonadaceae; genus Pseudomonas; species Pseudomonas sp. NFX15. Next base: position 12,714 of record NZ_JAFMPV010000004.1, on the reverse strand, counting down.
GTTGATGCCCGGCGCACTGCCGAAGATCGACAGGTAGTTGGTGGTATTGCGCTGGTGATCCAGGCCGATCAGCAGGGTGTGGTGGATGTCGCCAGTGGCGAAGTCACCCTGCAAGTTGTTGTCCACGGCGATCTGGGCGATGTCTTCATCGACGTTGGTGGTGCCGCGCCCGGTGTTGCCAGCATCGTCAACGACGAAACCGATAGAGGGGAAGTAGCTGTTGACGGTGACCGTCTGGAACGACAGCTCGGACTTGGTGTAGCGCAGGTTTTGCTTGAACTGCCAGACGTCATTCAGGCGATGTTCGAAGGCGTAGCCCAGCGCGTAGTAAGTCCGGTCGTAGAAGTCGTAGTCCGGATCGCCCAGGTTCTTGTGATGCGAGATCTCGCCGAACGGCATGTCGATCTTGGTGCCCTGGATCGGATAGAACTGGCTGGTGACACCGGTATCGTCGCGGGTGAACTGGGTCAGCAGGGTGAACGTGGTGTCGTCGTCGATGTTCCAGGTCAGGCTCGGCGCGATGTTGTAGCGCTTGTCGTCGATATGGTCGATCTGGGTGCCGCCGTCGCGCAGCACGCCGCTCACGCTGTAGAGAAACTGGCCTTCGTCGTCGATCTTGCCGGTGCTGGCGAAGTTGATCTGGCGATGGTTGTCGCTGCCGTATTGCAACTGCACTTCGTTGCTGGCCTCTGCGCTTGGACGACGGCTGACCATGTCCAGCAGGCCGCCCGGCGGGGTCTGGCCGTACACCGACGAAGCCGGGCCGCGAAGCAGGGCGAGGCGGTCGAGGTTCCAGGTTTCCTGTTTCGGGTTGGCGTACACGCCTTTTGGCAGGGGCAGGCCATCGAGGAATTGGGTCGGTTCGAAGCCTCGCACACGCAACCAGTCGCTGCGGGTGTCGCTGCCGTAGCTGCTGGCGGTAATACCCGGCAGGTAGCGCACGGCGTCATCGAGGGTGTGGACGTTGCGGTCGTCCATCTGCTGGCGAGTGACCACCGAAATCGAACGCGGCGCTTCGACCAGCGCGGTGTCGGTCTTGGTGCCGGCGGCGGTGCGCTTGGCCACATAGCCTTGCGCCGGGCCCCAGGCGCTTTCGGTGTCTTCGACGCCGATCACGCTGGTCGCAGGCAACGCCATCACGCCTTCCGGCACGGCCACCAGGGTGTAGGTGCCCGCACTGCTTTGTTCCAGTTGCAGCCCGGTGCCACGCAGGGCTTCGCGCAAGGCGCTGGCGGCGTCGAACTGGCCGTTGACCGGTGCCGAGGTTTTGCCCGCCGCGAGCGAAGGGTTCAGCGACAGGGCCAGACCGGCTTGGCTGGCAATCTGGTTAAGGGTGCTGGAGAGCGGAGCCGCCGGCAGGTTGTAGGCGCGCACACTGGACTGTTCAGCGGCTAACAGTGGGCTGCTGGCCAATGGGGTGCAAAAGGCAATGGCGACCGCCAGCAAACTGGGGCGCAACAAGGTGTCTAGCGAACGGGACATACGGCGGCTCCTGAATGGAAATATTTCTCAATTGCCTGTGTACCGAACGAAAATTGAAAAGTGATAGGGCTGGATGAAAATAATTTAGATTCAGTATTCGTTTTAGTAGGGGCTGACTTGCCAGCGAAGCCCTCAAAGGCACCGCAGCTATCCAATCGACGCGCGTTATCGTTGACGATGTTCGCTGGCAAGCCAGCGCCTACAGGGACAGCGGTGCCCGTGCTGCTCAGGGCTTGGCCACAACCTTCACCCACCATGACGTGTGCTGTTCGATCTGCACCGGCAGGGTCGGCAGCAGGGCATTGAGTGCAAGGTCGGTGTCGCGCAGCGGGAAGCTACCGGTGATGCGCAGGTCGGCCACGTCCGGCGCGATGCCAACGTACCCCGTGCGATAGCGGCCGATTTCATGCACCAGGTCTTCCAGACGGGTGTTGTCCACCACCAGCATGCCGCGAGTCCAGGCGTCCGCGCCGAGGTTCACGGCCAAAAACGGGCCGAGGCCGTCGTTGCGGATCAGCACCTGCTGGCCTTCGTGCAGGATTTGCTCGTCCGGGTTGGATTGCGGATGAACCGCCACCGCCGACTGCAACACGCTCAGGCGCGTGCCTTCATCCTCGCGCTTGACCAGAAACCGCGTGCCCAGCGCGCGCATGCTGCCGTCGCGGGTTTCGACGATGAACGGTCGTGGATCGCCATGGGCGGTTTCCACCAGGATTTCACCTTCCTGAAGCACGATGCGCCGCTGCTTCTCGTCGAAGCGCACATCCAGCGCACTGTGGGTGTTGAGATTGACCAGCGTGCCGTCGGCCAGGCGCAAGGTGCGTTGTTCGCCAACGGCGGTGCGCTGGTCGGCCAGCCAATAGTCGATCGGCAGGTAGCGCGGCCCGGCAAACACCGCCAGGCCGATCACCGCCACCACACTCGCCAGGCCATTGCCGAGCTTGCGCACTCGCCGGCGGATGCCTTCACGCGATTGCAGCAGGGCAGTGCGCGCTGGGCCGTTGGCCACGCTGAAGCGCTGGTCGAGCATGCCCAACTGGCGCCAGGCGCGGGCGTGCTCTTCGTGGGCGGCGTGCCATTTGGCGAACTCTTCGCGTTCAACCGGGTTGGCCGAATCCATCGATAACTGCCAGGCAATCGCCGCGTCCAGCACATTGGCCGACACCGGTTTGGAACTGACCGGGTTCATGTCGGCTCACCGTACAGCGCGATATAGCACTGGCGAATGCCTTGGGCAAGGTATTGGCGCACCCGTGGGACCGACACACCCAGACGCTTGGCGATCTCGGCGTGGCCGAGGCCGTCGAGACGGCTATATAGGAACGCGGCGCGAGCCTTGCTCGACAGCTTGCCGAGCAAACGGTCGATGTTCTTCAGGTCTTCGAGGACCATTTGCTGCTCTTCCGCCGACGGCTGTTCGGCTTCGGGAACCAGCATCAGCTCGGTGAGGTAAGCCTGTTCCAGCGCGGCACGGCGGAAGTAATCGAACAACAGGCCCTTGGCGATGGCCACCAGGAATGCCCGCGGTTCGCGCGGTGCTTTCAGTTCTTCGCGGCCGAGCAAGCGCATGAAGGTGTCCTGGCTCAGGTCTTCGGCGCGCTGGGGGCAGGCGACATTGCGGCGAAGCCAGGCCAATAGCCAACCGCGATGGTCACGATACAACGCACCGACGAGCTCACGTTGGGGGCTTGGGACTGACGACACGCCGCATCACCGTTTGGGAAAGGTTAACTAACGAGAATTATTCGCGATTGTGTCAGAGGCGAGGAAGGTAAGCAATTGACACTGGTCGGGTGGGAAATCGGAGTAGGCCCTTGTAGGAGCGAGCCTGCTCGCGAAAAAAACATCTGGCACCACGGACTGCCAGGAAAGCGGCTCATCGTTGACGATTTTCGCGAGCAGGCTCGCGCCTGCAGTTAGTGCAAGTTCAGAAGGACGGCGCCTGCTGCCGGCGCTTCCACTGACTCAACCGTTGCTGCAAGTTCAGCGGGCTGTGAATGTGCTGCTGTCGTGCGCGGCTGAACAAAATCAACGCCAGCTCGGCCGTGGCCAGGGCGTCGGCGCTGGCGTTATGTCGTTCGAAAACCTCGAGCTTGAACCAGTCGATCCAGTCATCCAGCCCGGCTTCACGGATATTGGCCTGTGGACACAGCAGCGGCGCGATGTCCGCCACATCCACAAACGGATGCTGCAACTTGTAGCCCAGGTGATCTTTCAATGCGCGGCCGAGCATGTGTTGGTCAAACGGTGCATGGAAGGCCAGCACCGGACTGTCGCCGATGAAGGTCATCAGGTCGAGCAGCGCCTCGGCCGGGTCGCTGCCCGCCGCAATGGCGCTGGGGCCAATGCCGTGGATCAGCACGCTGGGACCGAGTTTGACTTGCGGATATTGCAGGGTACGTTCCAATTGCTGGCGAAAGTCGATGGCGCCGTCTTCGATCACCACCGCGCCAATGGACAGCACGCGGTCCTTGTTCAGGTTCAGCCCGGTGGTTTCCAGATCGAGCACCACCCAGCGTTGCTCGCGCAAGCTGCATTCACCCAGGTCGGCAGCCGTCGGCAAACGACTCACGCGTTGTTGCAGTTCGGCGGACAGGTCGGGCGTGGCCGGGCGTAGCCAGGAAAACAGGCTCATAACTGGTACCGCAGGGCCAGGCTGCTTTGCAGGCGTTGGGCCTGGCGCAGGGATTCACGCAGGATGCGTCGGTCCAGGTGATTGAGGCTGTCAGGATCGACCCGGTTGGAGTAAGGAAAATTCTCCCGGGTCTGTCGTTGATGTTGCTGCATGCGGGTTTGCTGGATGAAGTGATAGGCCTCTTCGTACGCCGCGCCGTCCAGTGGGTCGATGACCTGTTTTTGCACCAGGCGGCGAAAGCGTTCCTGGGTGTTGTTGGCCTCGATGCCATGGGCCAATGCCAACAGCCTCGCGCCATCCACGAAGGGTGTCAGGCCCTGGATCTTCAGGTCGAGCGTGGCCTTTTCGCCATTCTTGCGGGCTAGCACGAATTCGCGAAAACGCCCGACGGGCGGGCGATTGCGCAGCGCATTCTCGGCCAGCATGCGTTGGAACAAACGGTTGTCGCCGACCTGGTCGAGAATGCCTCGACGCAATTGCTCGCAATCTTGTTCGCTACCCCAGACCACGCGCAAATCGAAATAGATGCTCGAACCCAGCAGGTTCTCTGGCGTTGCCTCGCGGATAAACGCCGCAAAGCGCCGCGCCCATTCCGCGCGGGACAGGCACAGCTCGGGATTGCCGGCCATGATGTTGCCCTTGCACAAGGTGAAGCCGCACAGCGCCAGGCTCTGGTTGATCTGCTGGGCGATGGGCAACAGCTTGCCGCGAATCTCTGCTGCGTGAGCCGCATCCCGGGCGTCGAACAGAATGCCGTTGTCCTGATCGGTGTGCAGGGTTTGTTCACGACGACCTTCGCTACCAAAACACAGCCAGCTGAACGGCACGCCAGGGTCGCCTTTTTCGGCGAGGGTCAGCTCGATCACCCGGCACACGGTGTGATCGTTGAGCAACGTGATGATGTGGGTGATCTGCGTCGATGACGCGCCGTGGGCCAGCATGCGCTCGACCAGTTGCCCGATTTCGCCGCGCAGCGCCACCAGGTTTTCCACCTTTTGCGCATGGCGGATGGTGCGCGCCAGGTGCACCAGGTCGACCCGTTGCAGGGAAAACAGATCGCGTTCGGACACCACGCCGCACAGGCGTTGATCCTTGACCAGGCAGACATGGGCGATATGCCGTTCGGTCATGGCAATTGCCGCGTCGAAGGCGGAGTGGTCGGGTGAGAGGAAAAAAGGCGAGCGGGTCATGTGCCCTTCGATGGCCTCGTTGAAATCACTGCTGCCGTTGGCCACGGTCTGGCGCAGGTCACGCAGGGTGAAAATCCCCAAGGGTGCCTTGTGTTCATCGACCACCACGATGCTGCCGACCTGCTGTTCGTGCATCAGCGTCACCGCTTCACGCAACGGCGTCTGCGGGCCGCACGTGACCGGATGGCGCATGGCCAATTCGCCGAGCCGGGTGTTCAGCGAGTATTGGGTGCCGAGGGTTTCCACGGCTTTTTGCTGGACTTGCTGGTTGACCTGATCCAGCAGGCTGCTGACGCAGCGCAGGGCAAAATTGCGGAAGGTGTCCGACAGCGAAAACAGGCGAATGAAGGCCGGTTTGTTCAGTTGCAGGCAGAAGGTGTCTTCACCCGCCAGGTGCTCGGTGCGGGTCGCCCGTTCACCCAGCAACGCCGCGAGGGGGAAACACTCGCCAGTGGTGATCTCGAAGACCGTCTCGGTACCACCTTTTGCCGTGTGCGGACGCTCGCCCACGACCCGGCCTTGCTTGACGATATAGAAGTGCTCAACCGGGCCGTCGACAGGCTTGATGATGCTCTCGCCGGGGGCGTAGAAACGCAGTTGGCATTGCTCGACCAGGAACGCCAGGTGCGCGTGTTCCATCTGGTTGAAGGGCGGGAAGCGCTGGAGAAATTGCAACGTGCCCTGGATGTTTTGCAACACCGCGGTTTTCCCTGCCTGTGTGAAGGCGTCCGCTTTACTCATAACCATTACCGCAGTCTTTTTTTGAATTGTTGTTGTCGGGTGACTCAGCCATGGTCAACCCCTGCGGCCGGGGTGCCCATTGGACGTAAGTCTATGTAGGCAGTCAGCACCCTGAAATGTCGGAAGCACCCTACGCAATCGTGCGAAAAACCTCTCGTCTGCCCTATTGGAAAATTATCCGACGGAGTGCACATTGATGGTCTGCTTAGCGATGTCTCACCACTGTGCTAGGGAATTGAATTGAACATGTAGAGAACGCCATGTCCGACCACGATATTTTGAGTGACGCCGAGCGGGAACTGCTCAGTGCCGTCATGCTCGAACCTGACCTGCCGCTGCAACGGGTGCTGATTGTCGATGACGATAAAGACGCCCGCGAGCTGATGTCGGAAATCCTGGCGCTGGACGGTATTCGCTGTGTGACCGCAGCCAGTGGCGAAGCGGCACTCAAGATGCTGGTCAATGAGGCCGAGATCAAAAAACCCACGATTGGTTTGCTGGTCACCGACCTTCGCATGGGGCACGTTGATGGGCTGGAATTGATTCGTCAGGTGCGCGAGTCAGTAAGGGCGGCGTTGCCGATCATCATTGTCTCGGGTGATGCCGACGTGAAGGATGCGATTGCCGCGATGCATTTGAGCGTGGTGGATTTTCTGCTCAAGCCGATCAATGCCGGCACATTGCTGGAATTGGTCAAGCGTGAGTTGGGGATGAAGTTGTAGCCGCGCGTGAACTGCATTTTGTAGGAGTCGGCTTGCCGGCGATGGGCTTTAGTGCACCGCGTTTATCCAGTTTGTACGCGTTATCGTGCACGACCATCGCTGGCAAGCCAGCTCCTACAGGTATTGTGTTATTTGTCTTTCGACGTGAAAAAACAAAAAAGCCCTGATCTTTCGATCAGGGCTTTTTCATGTCTGGCATCAACGCTCAGTTACAGGCCATTGGCAGCCTTGAACTCGCGACGACGACGGTGCAGGACCGGCTCGGTGTAGCCGTTTGGCTGCTGGGTGCCTTCGACCACCAGTTCGACCGCCGCCTGGAAGGCGATGTTGCTGTCGAAGTTCGGAGCCAGCGGACGGTACAGCGCATCACCGGCATTCTGACGGTCAACCACCGGCGCCATGCGCTTGAGGCTTTCCATCACTTGCTCTTGGGTCACGATGCCGTGGCGCAGCCAGTTGGCGATGTGCTGGCTGGAGATACGCAGCGTCGCACGGTCTTCCATCAAACCGACGTCGTTGATGTCCGGCACTTTCGAGCAGCCGACGCCCTGGTCAATCCAGCGCACCACATAACCGAGAATGCCCTGGCTGTTGTTGTCCAGTTCGTTCTTGATCTGCTCGGCGGTCCACTGCGGGTTCACCGCCAGCGGGATGGTCAGGATGTCGTCCACCGAGGCGTGGGCACGCTTGGCCAGTTCGGCCTGACGGGCGAACACGTCAACCTTGTGATAGTGCAGTGCGTGCAGCGCAGCGGCGGTTGGCGACGGAACCCAGGCAGTGTTGGCGCCGGCCAGCGGATGGGCGATTTTCTGTTCGAGCATCGCCGCCATCAGGTCGGGCATGGCCCACATGCCTTTACCGATTTGCGCACGACCTTGCAGGCCGGTGCTCAAGCCGATATCGACGTTGGAGTTCTCGTAGGCGCCGATCCATTTTTCCGCCTTCATGTCCGCCTTGCGCACCATCGGGCCGGCTTCCATGGAGGTGTGGATTTCGTCGCCCGTGCGGTCCAGGAAACCGGTGTTGATGAACACCACACGCTCGCTCGCCGCCTTGATGCAGGCCTTGAGGTTGATCGTGGTGCGACGCTCCTCGTCCATGATCCCGACTTTGAGGGTGTAGCGCGGCAGGTTCAGCACGTCTTCGATGCGACCGAACAGCTCGTTGGTGAACGCTGCTTCTTCGGGACCGTGCATCTTAGGTTTGACGATGTAGATCGAGCCGGTGCGGGTGTTTTTGCGCGAGGTGTTGCCGTTCAGGTTGTGCATCGATGCCAGGCAAGTCACCAAGCCATCGAGAATGCCTTCCGGCACTTCGTTACCGTCTTTGTCGAGGATTGCATCAATGGTCATCAGGTGACCAACGTTGCGCACGAACAACAGCGAACGGCCGTGCAGGTTTACCGCGTTGCCGTCAACACCGGTGTAGGTTCGGTCGGCGTTCATGGTGCGGGTAAAGGTCTTGCCACCCTTGGCCACTTCTTCCGACAGGTCGCCCTTCATCAGGCCGAGCCAGTTACGGTAGATCACCACTTTGTCATCGGCATCGACGGCGGCAACCGAGTCTTCGCAATCCATGATGGTGGTCAGCGCGGCTTCCATCAGAATGTCTTTGACGCCAGCCGCATCGGTCTTGCCGACCGGGGTGCTGGCGTCGACCTGGATTTCGAAATGCAGGCCGTTGTTTTTCAGCAGGATCGCGGTCGGTGCCGAAGCTTCGCCCTGGAAGCCGATCAGTTGCGCATCGTTGCGCAAGCCCGTGTTGCTGCCGCCCACCAGGGCGACCACCAGTTTGCCGTCGACAAGGGTGTAGCGGGTGGAGTCGACGTGGGTGCCGGCGGCCAATGGCGCGGCTTCGTCGAGGAAGGCACGGGCGAAGGCGATGACCTTGTCGCCACGGACCTTGTTGTAGCCTTTGCCTTTTTCCGCGCCGTCAGCTTCGCTGATGGCGTCAGTGCCATAGAGCGCGTCGTACAACGAACCCCAACGGGCGTTCGAGGCGTTGAGCGCAAAGCGGGCATTCATCACCGGCACCACAAGCTGTGGACCGGCCATGCGGGCGATTTCTTCATCGACATTTTGCGTCGTTGCCTGGAAATCGGCCGCTTCTGGCAGCAGATAACCGATGTCTTGCAGGAAGGCTTTATAGGCCACGGCGTCGTGCGCCTGGCCGGCACGGGATTGGTGCCAGCCATCGATACGAGCCTGGAAATCATCGCGTTTGGCGAGTAGGGCTTTGTTCTTCGGCGCCAGGTCATGGATGACCTTGTCGGCACCGGCCCAGAACTGGTCGGCGGTGAGGCCGGTTCCGGGAATGGCTTCGTTGTTCACGAAGTCGAACAGGACTTTGGCGACCTGCAGGCCACCGACTTGAACGTGTTCAGTCATTGCTTGCCTCACTCTGCTCAGCTATTTCGCTTTTCAGCTCTTCAATTTAACAATGAAGCCGTTGGCCATTTAAACCACAAACCCGTCTACCAGTACATGCCGAAAAACGGCGGCTGGGTTGGGACCAATCAACGGCTTGGGGCCTTGCTGACAGGGCTTTCAGGGTTGCGAACGTGCCTGCGGCAGACATCGATCCAACGTTATGTAGTGCGCGCTGCGGCATACTACATGATGAATTGCGGTTGTGAAAATTAGACTAATTACGTCGTTCTGCGACCCCATGACGCATTGCGGTCACGGCGCGGGACGTGATGTTCTCAAAAAACCAATAGATTGTTCCAGCTAAATATCGAAAGTTGTACACGATTTGTCGTGCGCTTCAGATCGGCGGTGTTCTCCTTCGCTGGCAAGCCAGCGCCTACAGGGCCTGCGCAAATCGCGTAGGAGCTGGCTTGCCAGCGAAGGCGTCCTCCCATTCAGCGCAGAAACAACCCTTGCCTATACTTCGTTTTCAATAGCAAAGAGGGCTGCGCCATGGACCACCTCGTACTCACTATTTTTGCTCCGGACAAACCCGGGCAAGTCGAGCGCATTGCCCAATGCATTGCCGAGCACGGCGGCAACTGGCTGGAAAGCCGCATGTCGCGCATGGCCGGGCAGTTCGCCGGGATTCTTCGAGTGGGAGTGCCGGCCGAAGCCTACGACGAATTGGTCGATGCCCTACAGGCGTTGTCCGCCCATGGCATTCGCGTGCTGATCGCCGAAAGCGGCATCGAACAATCCTGCACCTGGAAGCCAATCGCGATGGAATTGGTGGGCAACGATCGCCCCGGGATCGTGAGGGACATCACGCGCCTGTTGAGCGAGCAGGGGGTGAACCTGGAACGGCTGGTGACGCAAGTGCGCCCGGCGCCGATGAGCAGCGAGCCGCTGTTCCATGCCGAGGCGATTCTAGCGGTGCCGCTGACGCTGTCGCTCGACGTGCTGCAATCGCGCCTGGAGACCCTGGCAGACGACTTGATGGTTGAGTTGGTGCTACGCAGTGATCCCTGATCGGGTTATCCAAGTTAAACGTGCACCCGCCTGTGGATAACCTGTAGAGACTCCCCGCCAGGCCACGCCGGCCGGGCTTTTCCTGGATTTGATCAAAAAACCAGCAGTTTCAGCCACTTGCGCACAATCGGCGGGGATCACGCTGTGGATAACCTTGGGAAGGAACGATGCAGGCCACGGGAGACGTGGCCTGTAGAAGTTTGTACGTTTATTGATCAGCTGCGGCGGCGCAGGCTGAGCCACGCATCGATGCTGTAAACCGCCAGGCCGGCCCAGATAAACATGAAGGCCGTCAGGGTGCTGGACGACAGGTGCTCGCCAAACAACAGCACCGCTTGCAACAACACGAGGGTGGGCGCCAGGTATTGGAGGAAGCCCAGCGTGGTGTAGGGCAAATGCCGTGCGGCGGCGTTGAAGCAGACCAACGGCACCAGCGTTACCGGTCCTGCGGCCACCAGCCACCAGGCTTCGGAGGTGCTCCAGAACTCGGCCTGTGCACTGCTGGCCGTCGGGTTGAACAGCAGCCAGGCAATGGCAATCGGCACCAGCATCCAGGTTTCCACCACCAGCCCCGGCAATGCCTTGACCGGCGCCTGCTTGCGAATCAACCCGTAGAAGCCGAAGGTCAGCGCCAGCACCAGCGACACCCAGGGCAGGCTGCCGACTTGCCAGACTTGCTGTGCCACTCCCACCGCCGCCAGACCGACGGCAATCCACTGCATGCGCCGCAACCGCTCGCCGAGGATCAGCATGCCCAGCAGCACGTTCACCAGCGGGTTGATGTAGTAACCGAGACTGGCCTCCAACATGCGGCCGTTGTTCACCGACCAGACGTAGGTCAGCCAATTGGCCGCGATCAGCGTGCCGCTCAGGGCCAGGATCGCCAGTCGCTTGGGGTTCTCCCGCAGTTCGCGCCACCAGCCGGGATGCTTCCAGACCATCAGCAGCAAGGCGCCGAACAGCGCCGACCACAGCACCCGGTGGATGATGATTTCCACGGCAGGCACGCTGGCGATGGCTTTGAAATAGAGTGGGAACAATCCCCAGATGATGTAGGCACTCAGACCCAGGATGTACCCGCGACGCGGGTTGGCGGCTTGCATGCAGAATCCTTGCTTAGGCAGCTAACAAAGGAGGGATTGTAAGGAGATTTGTCTGCGAATGCTGACTGAATAGGTAGGACTTTTGTGAACATCGATATCTGTAGGAGCGAGCTTGCTCACGAATGGACGTCAACGATAACGCGTGCTGTCTGGGTAAACGCGTTGCCCTTGGGTTTTTCGCGAGCAGGCTCGCTCCTACAGTTGGAGGGATTGTGGTCAGAAGAGCTTCAGGGGTTCTTCATTGAGCGCCGCGCATTGCTCGCGCAGCGCCAACACCTGGTCGCCCCAATAACGCTCGGTGCCGAACCACGGGAAGCTATGGGGAAAGGCCGGGTCGTCCCAGCGACGGGCGAGCCAGGCGCTGTAGTGCAATAGGCGCAAGGCGCGCAGTGGCTCGATCAGCGCCAGTTCACGCGGGTCGAAGTCGTGGAATTCGTTGTAGCCGTCCATCAGCTCCGACAACTGGCTCAGGCAATCCTGGCGATCGCCGGCGAGCATCATCCAGATGTCCTGCACCGCCGGGCCCATGCGGCAGTCGTCGAGGTCGACGATGTGGAACATTTCGTCACGGCACATCATGTTGCCGGGGTGGCAGTCACCGTGCATGCGGATGTTCTGGTGCGTGGTTTTGGCGTAGGCATCTTCCACCCGCTTGAGCAGGTCGCGGGCCACCGATTCATAGGCCGGCAACAAGCTGCGGGGGATGAAGTTGCCGTCGAGCAGGGTGGCCAGGGAGTCATGGCCGAAGTTTTTCACCGCCAGGGCTTCACGGTGTTCGAACGGCCGGGTCGAGCCGACCGCATGCAATCGCCCGAGCAACTGGCCAAGGCGATACAGCTGGTCGAGGTTGCCCGGCTCCGGTGCACGGCCGCCGCGGCGGGGGAACAAGGTGAAACGGAAACCTCTATGTTCGTGCAGGGTTTCACCGTTGTGGATCAACGGCGCCACCACCGGTACTTCGCAGTCGGCGAGTTCGGCGGTGAACTGGTGTTCTTCCAGGATTGCTTCGTTGCTCCAGCGTTGCGGCCGGTAGAACTTGGCGATCAGTGGCTCGGCGTCTTCGATGCCGACCTGGTAGACGCGGTTCTCGTAACTGTTGAGCGCCAGGATGCGCGCGTCGCTGAGAAAGCCGATGCTTTCGACGGCATCGAGCACGAGGTCTGGCGTAAGGGTTTCAAACGGGTGGGCCATGCTGACTCCTGCGCGCAGCAGGCTGCTGCGTCCGGCCAGGCATGGTAGCGCAGACCGGCGCAGATAGGTGGTGGCTGTGCTGACGCCTTCGCTGGCAAGCCAGCTCCTTGTATGTTGGCCCTGACTCCAAGGGGAAAGGTTACGCTCAAGGCGTCATACAACAGCAAGTGCGTTTCTGGGGGAGGCCGATCGCTCCTGAAGGCAGGATTT